>NZ_MUND01000518.1 GCF_002154375.1 Streptomyces glaucescens
GGCGCGGCCAGCCGGGGCGCAGACAGGAGGCAGGCCGCGCCGCAGAGGCGGCGCGCGCCCGCGCCGTGCGCGGGCCTTGATGAAGTAGGGAAAGTCTTACCGCGCCTGATCGATACCCCTCGATCGTGGCCTGTCGGCTCGATGAAGTAGGGAAAGTCTTACCGCGCCTGATCGATACCCCTCGATCGTGGCCTGTCGGCTCGCTGCTCGGCTCGGCTACCGTTCCATGCATGCCTTCTGCATTGGACACGCCTCAGGGAGCGGCCGAACTCGCCGAGTCCCTGCTTCCTCCGCTCGGGAACCGCTGGCTGCACACTCAGGCCGTGGCTGCTCGGGCTCGCGAAGCTTCCGCGGCTGTGTCCGAGGCGGACCGGGATCTCCTCGTTGCTGCCGCCTGGCTGCATGACATCGGTTACGCGCCCGAGCTGCGTGACACCGGGTTCCATCCCCTCGACGGGGCTCGCCACCTCGAATCACTGGGTGCGCCGGCGCGCCTGGTGCAGCTGGTCGCTCATCACTCCGGCGCCGTGTACGAGGCCGAACAGCGTGGACTCTCAGCTGAGCTGGCGGTCTACGAGCGGGAGGACTCGCCAGTTCTAGACGCTCTGATCTTCGCTGACATGACGACCGGCCCCGCCGGACAGGCCTTCGACTTCGATACCCGGATCGACGAGATCTTGGTCCGCTATGAGCCGGGTTCCGAAGTCCACAACGCGATCAGCAAGGCGCGGCCGTACCTCGGTGCGGCTGTCGAGCGGACACGTACCCGCCTCGGCCTCGGCTCCTGATCGCTTAGTCAGTGGGAGTGGCCGTGCTTATGCAGCGCTGCGCTGGCGCGGAACCGTAGGCGTCCGCAGCGCTCCTTCTCCTCGTCGGATGCGTCCGTGGGACAGCAGCAGTGGCTAGCCAGCCATCGCAGGTCGTCCGGGTCTAGCCACAGGGGCACTCGGCCCTTGGCCGCCTCCACAGACGGTTCGGTCTCATTCATGGCTGGACCCTACCGAGGACGTCAGCCGATGTACGGGGCTGCCCGGTCAGCCAAACCATGCTCGATCCGCATGCGCATCGACGGGTGGATGTTCAGCTCGTCCAGCCTGCTCGGGTCGACGAAGGCGACTTCCTTGCTCTCGCTGCTCGTCCGCAGCTCGCCGCCGGTGATGCGGGCGTGGAAGCAGATGGAGAACTGCTGGCGGACTTCGCCGTCGTCGTACGCCATGACGTGGCCGGGGTTGGTGTAGATGCCGACGAGGCCGGTCACCTCCACGTCGAAGCCGGTCTCTTCCTTCGTCTCGCGTTCCGCTGCGTCCGGGGCCGACTCGCCCAGGTCGATGCCGCCGCCGGGCAGGGCCCAGAGGTCGTTGTCGGTCTTGTGAATCAGCAGGACCTCGCCGGCCTCGTTGCGGGCGACGGCGGTCACGGAGGGAACGAGGCTGTTCGCCTTCGGGGCGTTGGGATCGTTGAAGTAGTCGACACGGGCCATGTGTTCAGCGTTGCACGTCCGGGGCCTGCTATGCCGCCCGGCCCCGCTCCCAGGCGTAGTCGAAGCTCCGCATGTAGTGCCGGAAGGTCCTCGCTCCCGGGAGATACCGGAAGTGCATCACCGGGTTCTGTCCGGCGGGAGTTCCGAGGACGTGCGGGTTCACCAACACGTCGTCGTCGAACCGGTAGATCGAGTTGTAGAGGATCGTGTCGTGCAGGCGGACCTCGACGCCGGGCGTCGACATGGCGGGTTGCAGGTACCGGCGAGTGATCCGAGCCCGCGCCGCGAGGTCGTCGCCGATGCCCTCCTCTTCGCCGCGCTGGCGGACGGCCTCGGACTCCGGGTCGCCCAGCAGGATGCGGACCTGCGCGCCGGCCTTCGCCTTCTCGGCCAACTGGTCCGGCAGGTCCGGGTGACTGTCGAACAGGAACAGTCCCGCGTACACCAGGATGTCGACCTGGTCCGTCGCCTTCTCGATCAGGGACGACCACAGCGGGGCAGGGACCGCACCGCGGTGCGGGTAGTACGTGATCAGCTCGGATGCGCTCGCCTTCTCGGCCTGCTTCTCGGCTGACGGCCAGAGATAGACCTCGTCCGCCCCGAGGAAGCTTGCGGCCTTCCAGCGGTGCCCCCGGTGGGGAGTCCGGTTGGTGGTGATCCAGCGCTCGACGCTCTTGGGATCCACTCCGACGTGCTCGGCAACGGACTGGATCGTCTCGCCCTTCGCCGAAATCGCCGCGCGCAGACGCTCGTTCGCCATGACGTGCCCTTCCTCCGGGGACCCGTAGGGACGTTTTGACGGTACCTCAGACGTCCCTAAACGTCCACACGGACCGTGATGCGTCCACCCCTCCTCGCGGTCTCCTGATCTCACCGACGGGACGTCGGTCAGAGGCTCAACTCTTCAGGAGACAAGACGATGCGTCAGATCCCCGTGGACACCTCCGCCGCGACCGTGATGGTCGCCAAGACCCCCCAGCCCAAGGTCCGTGACCGCCGTACCGGCGAGATCGCCACCGACGCCGACACCGGCGCGAAGCTGATGGTCGTGGACGTCATGTTCGCCGCGAACGACGAGGTCGAGATCCTCGCCGTCACCGTGCCGGAAACGGGCATCTCCGGCGAGCTGACCATGGGCACACCGGTCGCGCTCACGGGACTGATCGCCCGGCCGTGGGAGAACGACTTCAACGGCCAGAAGCGGCACGGCATCGCCTTCCGCGCGGTCGCCGTGACCTCCCTGGTCGACACCGCCGCAACCTCGAAGGCGGCCTGACCGTGACCGGGTTCACGGTCGCTCTCGTGCTGGTCGTCGCCACTGCGGGTCTCCTGCGGTGGCGGCGCCCCGCCTGGTACTGGCTGACCTTCGGGGTCACCCTCGCCGTCCTCCGGGTTCTGGTCCGCTACGGCTCGGTCATGGACGCCTGCGGTCTGACGGTTCCGCCCTCGCGCTGGCGCTTGACCCTGGCCAGGGTCGCCAACCGGCCCGTTCCCGGCCCTCGCGCTCCGCGCATCCTCCGCGTGCGGCCGACCCGGACCGGCCTGGTGCTTCGGCTCAAGCTCCGGCCCGGTCAGGACGCCTTCGACGTGGCCGCCTCCGCGGACCGGCTCCGGCACTCGTTCGCCATGTACAGCGTCACCTCGCGTGAGCTGCGCTCGGGCGTGGTCGAAGTCCGCATGACCGGCTACGACGTGCTCAAGCGGGTGCAGATGCCGGCCAAGACCGACACTCGTCCGATGCGGGTACCCGTCGCCCTGCGGGAAGACGGCTCGGTCCACTACCGCGACTACCGGTCGATACCCCACGCCCTCACCCTCGGCGCCACGGAGTCAGGCAAGTCCGTCTACCAGCGCAACCTGGTCGCCGCGCTCGCCTCGCAACGGGTCGCCCTGGTCGGAATCGACTGCAAGCAGGGGGTGGAGCTGTTCCCGCTGGCCCGCCGGTTTTCCGCGCTCGCCGACACCCCCGACGCCGCCGCCGAAGTCCTCGATGCCCTCGTGGCCCGGATGGAGGGCGTCTATCAGCTCATCCGCGCCGAGCAGCGGATCACCGCTGACGTACCGGATGCGGAGATCGCCGCCGACATCTGGAGCCTGCCGGAAGAACTACGGCCTGTGCCGATCGTGGTCCTGGTCGACGAGGTCGCCGAACTCGCCCTGTTCGCCAACAAGGAGGAGGAGAAGCGCCGGGACCGGATCATCACCGCCCTGGTCCGCCTCGCCCAGCTCGGCCGCGCGGCCGGCATCTATCTGGAGATCTGTGGGCAGCGCTTCGGCTCCGAACTCGGCAAGGGCATCACCATGCTCCGCGCCCAGCTCACCGGCCGCACCGCCCACCGCGTCAACGACGAGACGTCCGCGAACATGGCGTTCGGCGACATCGCCCCAGACGCCGTGCTGGCCGCGATCCAGATTCCCACCGACCTGCCCGGCGTGGCCATAACCGGCGATTCGACCGGTGGATGGGCTCGCATCCGCGCCCCGCACACCTCGCTCCGCCAGGCTGTCAACATCTGCAACCGGCACGCCGACCGGACCCCGGACCTGCCCGAACTCGCCCCGTTCCGGCCCGTCCTGCCCGGCACACCTGCGGCGGCCCCGGTGCCGCTGTCCAAGACGGCTCCTGTCACGGCCTGACCACGCCCGTAGAAGGGAGATCCCCTCATGTGCCCCGACTGCGACGACTTCGCCCGCACCGTGCTTCTCCTCGGGCAACTCGCCCTGTACGCCGACATGACCGGCGCCGACCTCGACTTCGTGGAAGCCGTCAGCCCGTCCCTGGCCGTCTCGCTTCCCGAACCGCCGCCCGGCACCTTCCCGCCCGGCTACGACCCCAACGACGGCCCCCCGTACCCCGGTGAGGTGGCCTGATGGCCCGCCCCGCCCTGCGCGTCGACGCCGTCCTGATTCAGGCCGTCATTGCCGGTGCCCTGTCCTTCGCCCACCTGCACGACCTGGCCGCCGCTGCCGGACAGGACGGCTGGAAGGCATGGGCCTACCCGGTCAGCGTCGACCTGCTCCTGGTCGCCGCCTGGCGGCGGCTCCGCTCGGACGGACCGTCCCGGCTGGCCTGGTGCTGGTTCCTGGTCGCGCTGTTCGCCTCGCTCGGCGCGAACGTGGCCACCGCCGGTTTCCTCGACCTGGCCGACCCGCCCGCGCCGCTCCGCCTCGGCATCGCCGGATGGCCCGCCCTCGCCTTCCTCGGCGGCACCCTCCTCGCCCATTCCGCCGGGGACCGGGCGCCCGTTCCGCCGGCACCCGCCGCTCCGGACCCGGCTCCTCGGGCTGACCCCGAGATCGAACCTGAACCGGCCGCCGTTGCCGAGCCGGAACCGGCCCCGGTCACCCCGGCCTCCGACGAGCCTGCCCCGGTCCGCCCGGCCATCGACCCGGCACCACGCCCGGCCCCGCCGGTACCGGCTGCCCTTGTCGACCACGCCCGGAAGGTCGCCGCCGACCACCAGGCCCGAACCGGTGCCCAGATCGACACGGACACTCTGCGCGCCCGCCTCGGGGTCCCGGCCCAGCTCGCCGACACCATCGCAGCCCACCTCGCCTGACCTGGAAGGAAGCTGACCTGTGACGCGTGACCCGGCCGACCTGACCGCCGCCGACCACCTCGACGCCGCCCGCGAGATGGCCGCCGCTAACCGGCCCTTCCTCGCCCACCTGCTCGCCGAGGAGGCCGCCCGCCGCACCGCCGACCCGGCCACCGCGGCTGGCATTCGCGCCGCCTTCCCCGACCCGGCCACGACCCGAGAGGAGACCGACTGACATGCCCGCCCGTGACTTCTTCCACTCCGTGATGCGCATCGGCCCGGTGCAGATCGGCACCCACCGCGACCGCCACGGCCAGACCAAGCACGCCGCCGTGTGCAGCAACGACGGCTGCGGCTGGTCCGCCGACTACTCCAGCCAGTCCGCCGCCCAGCTCGCCGCCCGCACCCACCGCTGCAAGGTCCGCTAGGAGGCCACCCGTGGACGTCCCGCTCTGGCTCGCCCTGATCGTCGTCGGCTGGCTCGGCTGCAAGCTCATCCGCCCGCCCTGGTGGCTCGTCGCCGTGCTCCTCCTCGGTGGCTACCTCCTCGCCGACAGCCTCTTCGCCCCCATCGTCGACACCGCCGTCAAGTAACCCGCGAGAAAGGAGATCCGCCCATGTTCCGGCCCAAGCTCCCGACCATGCCCCAGCCCACCGGCATCGTCACCCCGCCCGCCGTCATCGAGCCGACCACCATCACCCCGGCCGCCCACGTCCTGCCGCCGGCACCCATGGCCCCGGCCGCAGTGACGCCGTCCCGGCCCACGGTCCAGCTCACCCCCGGCACCGCGCTCACCCTCGTCGGCGGTGGCACCGCCGTGGTCCTGGTCGTCGGCACCGTCCTGGTCTCCATGCTCCTGGCCGTGGCCGTCACCGCCGCCTCGGTCGCCGTCTGCGCCCTGGTCGTCCGCTCGCTCCTCACCTCTCAGCACCGCCGCTGAACGGCCCACCGGGGCGACGCACAAGCCGCCAAGCACGCCGCCGCCACCGGGCAGACCGTTCCGCTCACCCAACCGCCATCGCAAGGAGAAACGCCATGGAAGCGCAGATAGCCGCGACCCTCGTGCCGTTACTCGGCTGGGCCGTGCACGGCGGCATCCTCACCCGCCGTCTCGCCGCCGCCCGGCGCGACCCGCTTACCGGCCTGCACACCCGCGCCGGATGGACCGCCCGCGCCGAACACCTCATCCGCCGGCACCCGCGCGCCGCCGTCCTCCTGGTCGACCTCGACCACTTCAAGTCCCTCAACGACACCTACGGCCACGCCGCCGGAGACGCCGCCCTCGCCGAGACCGCCGACCGGCTTCGCGCCTGGTGCGGACACAACGGGATCGCCGGACGCCTGGGCGGGGATGAGTTCGTGGCGGTCGTCCGCGACCTGGCCGCCGCTGACCTCGACGCGCTGACTGCCGCACTTCACCGGCCTCTGCCTTACAACGGCGCGGCGTTGCCGTTGGCCGCCTCTGTCGGCGTCTGCCCGGTCGCGGAGCTGCCGGTGCCTGCTCTGACCGATGCCCTCGCCGCCGCTGATGCGGCCATGTACGCGGCCAAGGGCCGTGGCCGCCGGGGCGTGCGCACCTCTCACTGACCGGCCGCCGGGTGGCGCACAAGCCGCCAAGCACGCCGCCACCCGGGGCCGTTCCTTCCAACCGCAATCGAAAGGAACCACCATCATGGCGCACCGCACCCCGCCCCCGCCGAGGATCTGCCCGGCCTGCGACGGCTTCGCTTCCGTCGCCGTCACCCTCGGCGGCCGAGATGTCCGTGGCCACCTGCGCACCATCACCGCCCACTGCCCGGCCTGCCAGGGCACCGGCACCGCCCCCGCCCGCCATACTCCGGAGGGCGCCCGTGCCTGACGCGCTGCTCGACCGTGCCACCCTCCGCGACCTGCTGAGGGTGGCTTCGGCCTCTGACTACCACCGCTGGCACGAGCAGATCCGCCGTACCGGAGGCTGCGCCGACCCGATCCACCTGCGCGGCTGGGTGCTCCACAAGGACAAGACGACCGGCGAGATCCTGCACCACTACTCCACCGAGGGCGAACCCGGCGGACGGCTCCGCCTCGCCTGCGGAAACCGCCGCGCCTCCCGCTGCCCGTCCTGCGCCTGGACCTACGCGGGCGATACGTACCACCTCATCCGCGCGGGCCTGGCCGGGGACGACCGCCGCGACGTTCCCGCCGCCGTCCGGGATCACCCGCGCGTCTTCGCCACCCTCACGTCGCCCTCGTTCGGCCCGGTCCACAACCGGCCCGACCGGGGCGTCTGCCGCTGCGGCACCCGCCACCAGGCCGACGATCCCGCCCTCGGCACCGCCCTCGACCCGGAGACGTACGACTACGCGGCGGCCGTCCTCTTCAACAACCACGCCGGACAGCTCTGGCAGCGCTTCACCAACCGCCTCCGCCGGGAGGTTGCCGCCCGCGCCGGCCTCACGCAACGGGAGCTGAAGGAGTGCGCCCGGCTGTCGTACGGCAAGGTCGCCGAGTTCCAGAAGCGGGGCGCGGTGCACTTCCACGCGGTGATCCGTCTCGACGGACCGGACGGCCCCGACACCCCGCCGCCGTCCTGGGCCACGCTCGATCTCCTCACCGACGCGATCCGGGCCGCTGCCGCGCACTCCTACACCTCGGTGACCGTCCCGGCCGCCGACGAGCAGCCCGCCCGTACCTTCCGCTGGGGCACCCAGCTCGACGTACG
>NZ_MUND01000519.1 GCF_002154375.1 Streptomyces glaucescens
CCTGCTCGCGCTCGGCGCGCACCTCCTCGGCCGTGTCCGGCTCGATCTGCGGGGCGTCGTGCGCGTGGCGCTCCAGGTCGTCGTCGGCGTAGTCGTCGTACGCCTCGATCTCGTCGACGAGGCCGAGCACCCGCTCGTGCTCGGAGCTGAGCAGGCGCCGCTCCAGGCGGACGAGGACGGCGTCGAGCATCTCCTGCGGGAGACGGGAGAGCTGCTTGCGGGTGCGCAGGGACAGGTCCTGCGGGTCGCCGCGCAGGGAGCGCACGACCGCGTTGGCCACCCGGTCCACGAGGGTCGCCGGGTCCATCTGCTCGGTCCGAGCGCGGTCCGCGTCCACGGTCGCGTAGCGGAGCCATCCGGGCGTGGCCTGCCCCTCCTCCACCCGCGGGGCGTCCTGCCCGGGCTCGCGCACCAGTTCCTGCGCCGCGCCCTGCGCCTCCCGCTCGATCGCCTGCTGCGGCAGGCTCACCGCGCCCAGTTCGCGCCCCGCCCGCAGCGCGCCCAGGCCGTGCGGGTTCTGCACCGTGTGCAGGAGTTCGTGGGCGAGGAGGCGGCGGCCCTCGTCCGTGCCGGGCTTGAACATGCCCTCGCGGAAGAAGACGTCCTGGCCGACGGCGACCGCGTCGGCGCCGAGGAGTCCGGTGAGCTGGCCGGCGTCGCGGCCGGTGTGCAGGCGTACGCGGCTGAGGTCGTGGCCGAGCTGTTCCTCCAGTTCGCGCCGGACGCCGGGGTCGAGGGGCTGGCCGGCACCGCTGACGATGTTCTTCGGTTCGGGGGTACGGGACTTGGCGGCGCGTTCCCTGCGCTTGCGGCGCCGCTGCTCGGCGGACTGCTCGGCACGGTCCTGCTGCGTCTGGGAGCTCACCGCGTCACCTCCCCGTGGCCGCTGAGTCCTCGGTGCACCGCGCGGGCCAGTTCCTGGCCGAGCCGCCGCGCGGAGAGTCCGGCGGGCAGCGGCGGGAGGCCGGTCAGGGCCTCGACGGTCACGGCACCGTCCGCCGCGAGCGGCACCCCGTGCTCGCGGACCAGCCGGGTCAGCTCCCGCTCGAACGCGGCCGAGACCCGCTCCGGGTCGGCCTGGAAGCCGGTGAGGGCCAACTCACCCACGTTCACGCTGATCTCGCGCGGGTTCACGCCCATCCCCGCACCTCCGTCGGCGTCAGGGACCGCTCCAGCTTCAGGTACTCGGTGCGGGCCGCGGCCAGCATGTGCCGCATCTGGAGGGCCTCGCCCTCCTCGGCCGCGAGGAACGCCCCGGACAGCGCGATGTTGCGGATCGAGCCGCCCGCCACGGTGAGCTGGGCGAGGAGGGCGGGGTCGAGGTCCTTCACCGGCGCCCGCGCCGGCAGCACACGGCGCCAGATCTCGGCGCGCTCGTGCTCCGCCGGGAAGGGGAAGTCGACGACGAAGCGGATCCGGCGCAGGAAGGCGGTGTCGAGGGCCTTCTTCATGTTGGTGGTGAGGACGGCGAGGCCGCGGTAGGCCTCCATCCGCATCAGCAGGTAGCTGACTTCCAGGTTGGCGTAGCGGTCGTGGCTGTCCTTGACCTCGCTGCGCTTGCCGAACAGGGCGTCGGCCTCGTCGAAGAGGAGCAGCGCGCCGCCGCGTTCGGCGGCGTCGAAGACCCGGCGGAGGTTCTTCTCGGTCTCGCCGATGTACTTGCTGACGACCTGGGAGAGGTCGATCACGAAGAGGTCCAGGCCGAGTTCCTTCGCCATCACCTCGGCGGCCAGCGTCTTGCCGGTCCCCGATCCGCCCGCGAACAGCGCGGTGACGCCGAGGCCGCGGCGCAGGGTGGCGGCGAAGCCCCACTGCTGGTGGACGGTGGGCCGCTGCCGTACGTGGGCGACGATCTCCCGGAGCACGGCTGTCTGCCGCTCGTGCAGCACCAGGTCGTCCCAGCCGGCCTGCGGTTCGATACGGCGGCCCAGCGCGTCCATCCCCAGGCGGGCCTCCTCCAGGCCCGCCCGCCAGGCGAGGCGCGCGGCGTCCGGCTCGTCCTCGCCGGGCAGGTCACGGCGTACGGTGTCGGCCGCGGTGCGAACGACGTGCGGCATCAGCTGGAACTGGGCGACCAGCGAGCGCAGTTCGCCCTCGTCGAGGCCGGTGCCGGTGAACGCGTCGGCCCATACGGCGAGTTGTTCCTCGTCGTCCAGGCGCGGCACCGCAACCCGGGTGCCGTGCGGGTGTTCCGCGCTCAGCGGCTCCGCCCCGGACACCACGACGGGTACGGCGGCCCCGGCCAGGAACGCCTCGGTCGCCGCCCGCTGGTCCCGGTCGAGCTCGCCCGCCTCGACCAGCAGGGCGGCCGGCAGCAGGATCGCCTCGCGCTGCCACAGCCGGGCCAGCCGGTCGCGTTCGGCGGGGTCGGCCGGGATGTCCTCGGCGTTCATGGTGTAGAGGCCGAGTCCGGCACGGGCGGCCGCCGCGGCGGCGATGTCGGCCCGGCTGCGCGGGTCGCCGCCGGTCACCTCGACCAGCGGCGGTACGTCGGCGCGGGCGCCCGTCGTCCAGGCCGTCGTGATCCGGTCCGCGGCGAGGTCGTACGACGGCGGCAGCCGGTCCGGGACCGGGGCGCGGCGCAACTGGCCGTGCAGCCGGGCGTCCAGGTAGGGCGAGCCGAGGAGGAAGTGCAGGGCGCGCTCGTCGAGGCGGAGCCGGGCGGTGGTCAGGGAGGTGTCGTCGGCGGGTTCGACGATCCGCCAGCGGCGCAGCGGCGCGAGAGGGGTCAGCGCGCTCCAGTGGGGTTCGGCGAGGGCGGCGAGGGCGAGGGAGAAGGTGGGGTACGCGCGCTCCGGGTCGCCGCTCGCGGCGGCACACCGCGCGGCGGTCGTCGGCTCCAGCTCCTGTGCCGCGGTGAGCAGGACGAGGTCCCGTTCGAAGGAGGTGAGGCCGAAGCAGGCGACGAGCACGTCGAGCGGGCCCGTGCGGGGCGGTACGAGGGCCACGGCCCGCTCCCCGGCGGGCGCGGGCGTGTCCTCGCCGGCCGCCGCCGCGGAGGTGTCCGGGTCGGCAGCGCGGGCCGCGTGCGCGTCGACGCGCGCCAGGACGCGGCGGATCTCCGCGATCAGCGCGGCGGCGTCGCCCGTACCGGCGGTCGCGCTCCCCGTGCCAGTCGCGTCCCCCGCACCGGTCCCGCCCTCCGTGCCGGTCTCGTACGTCGTGCCCATGTCCTCACCTGCCCCCGTCGTGTGTCCCGGTCTCAGTTCTCCTCGGGCCCGTCACCGCCCCGCCGCGCGGGCCCGCCGCTCCCCGTCGACTTGCGTGGCGACCTGCGCGCACGGGAGGCGGGTTTGGCGGCGGTCTTCGCCGGCGCCTTCGCCGCCGGCTTGCCCCGGGTTCCGGCGGGCGCGTTCGCGGGCGCCTTCTCCCGCCCCGCCGTGGCCGTCTCGGTCCCCGGCTCCGCGCGCTCCCCCGCCGTACCGGCGGCATCGCCCCCGCCGCCTCCCGGAGGGACCGGCGCTCCCGGAGCGCCG
>NZ_MUND01000052.1 GCF_002154375.1 Streptomyces glaucescens
TGGGACTCCGCCCGGCGCGCCGAGAGCACGCACCAGACGCCGCGGGGCCCGCCCTTCGGGCGGACGACGGGACTTTGCGGACACGACCTAGGGGGTGTCCCTCCCCACGTCAGCTCTCATCCCTCTCCGAAGCCGCGGATCCGCACCGGGTAGGGCGGTTCGGCCGCGCCGCCCTCGCCCTCCCGCTCGACCACCACCCGCCGGCCCGAACGACGGGACACATAGCGCTCGGTCGCCGGCTCCTCCCAGCCCTCCCCGGCGTCCGGCACCACCAGCCCTCGGCCCGTCCGCCCCCGCGCGGGAGCCCACACCTCCAGCTCCAGACCACCGTCGTCCCCGCGCACCGGCAGCACGGCACCCGCGCGCGCGAACACCGGAATCCGCGACAGGGGAGCGTCGGCCAGCACCCGCGCCGGCCCCTCGTACGCCCGCCCCGTGACCGTGTCGTACCAGCGCCCGTGCGGCAGCTGCACCGTCCGCCGCTCCGCGCCCGGATCCAGCACCGGCGCCACCAGAAGGCAGTCGCCCAGCAGGAAGGCGTCCTCGCAGTCGCGCAGCGCCCGCTCCTCCGGCGCGCCCCACCACACCGGCCGCACATAGGGAGCTCCGGTACGCCGGGCCAGCTGCGCCAGCGTCACGAAATACGGCAGCAGCCGGCGCCGCTCCAGCAGCGCCACGCGCGCGTGCTCCAGCACCTCGGGACCGAACTCCCACGGCTCCCTGCGCCCCGCCCCCGGACCCGCGTGGGTGCGGAACAGCGGCAGATACGCGCCGAGCTGGAACCAGCGCAGGAACAGCTCCGGATCGGGACTGCCGTCGTAGCCCCCCACGTCCGGCCCCGAGTACGGCACCCCGCACAGACCGAGCCCCAGCACCAGCGCCAGCGACGCCCGCAGCCCGGCCCAGCCCGTCGCCACATCACCCGACCACGTCCCCCCGTAGCGCTGCATACCGACCCAGCCGGAGCGCGAGAAGACGAACGGACGCTGGCGCGGCGCCAGCTCGGCCAGCCCC
Source organism: Streptomyces glaucescens (assembly GCF_002154375.1). Lineage (GTDB taxonomy): Bacteria > Actinomycetota > Actinomycetes > Streptomycetales > Streptomycetaceae > Streptomyces > Streptomyces glaucescens. Next base: position 1,015 of record NZ_MUND01000052.1, read on the forward strand.
TCGTACCCCGCCCGGGCCATGCACAGCGCGTAGACGTTGTGCGCCTCGCGATGATCGCCCCCGCGCCCCTCCAGCCCGTGCCGCGCCGACCGCGGCAGCGTCGTCTCGCCGAACGCCGCGAACGAGGTCGGCTCGTTCATGTCGTGCCAGAACCCCGAGAAACCCTGCGCCAGCCGCTCCTCGTGGAGCCGGCCCCACCAGCGCCGCACGCGCGGGTGCGTGAAGTCCGGGAACACCGACTCCCCGGGCCGCACCAGCCCCCGCACGAGCTGCCCGGAGGCATCCCGCACGAACGCGTCCGCCGCCGTCCCGCTGTCGTACACGGCGTCGCCCGGCTCGGCCTTCACCGCCGCGTCGACGATCGACACCAGCCGGATCCCGTCCTGCCGCAGCTCCTCCGCCAGCTGCGGCAGCTTGGCGAAGCGATCCGGATCGACGGTGAAGACCCGGTGCTCCTCGAGGTGATCGATGTCCAGGTGGACCGCGTCGAGCGGCAGACCACGCTCCTGATAGCCCGCGACGATCCGCCGCACCTCCTGCTCACTGCCGAAGCCCCACCGCGCGTGATGATGACCGAGCGCCCACGCCGGCGGCAGCGCGGGCGCCCCCGTCAGCGAGGCCCAGGCGAGCAGCACGCGCGCGGGGGTGCCCACCATCACCCAGCAGCGCAGCGGACCCCCCTCCATCCGCAGCTCGCTCGTCCCCGCCCGGTCGTGACCCGAACCGGCCCCTTCCACGCCCTCCCGCAGCAGCACCGTGCCGTCCCACGTGCTGTCGTGGAACACCAGATGCGTGCCCGCGTCGCTCACCACCCACTGCACCGGCATGGTGATGTACAGCGGATCGTCCCCGGGTGCGAAGGCACGCCCGGGATCGGTGTTCCACAGCCGGTAGGCGCCGTCCCGCAACCGAGGCCCGGACGCCCGTCCGCCCAGCCCGAAGAACCGCGCGTCCGCCGGCACCTCGGACCGCTGCGTCCAGCGCGCCGGGCCCCCGCCGGCCGGCTCCCACCACCGGGGCGGCAGATCGCGGCGCAGCGTCACGCCACCGGGGGTGCGCACCTCGATCGCGCCGAGCCGCGACACCACCACCGTCACCCGCTCGGCCATCACCCGCCAGCCACCGTCCTTGTCCGGCTCCAGCACGGCCCGCGGATCGGGGTCGGGACAGCGTCCGGCGAGCGCGTACGACGGCTCCGGACCGGCCCCGTCCCAGCCCCAGAAGACGGCCCCGCTCACCGTGACGGTGATCCGCAGCTCCGCCGCGCCGAACCGCAGTGTGCCTCCGCCGGGCCCCGGCTCCGCCGACTCCAGCACACCGGGCACCCGCGCGCGCTCCGCACCGCGCGGAGGCAGCCCCAGGGCGTCGGCGCGCTGCCTGCGCCAGGCCGCCCGTACGGTACGCAACCCCTGCGCCGCCCCCACGGAACCGACCGCCTTCAACGAACGCACCAGGTCACGACCGTCCATGCTGCTCACCCTGCCACTGTTCGGACGGTACGCGTGTCGTGTTCAACTGCCGTTCACCCGTGCCGCGACCACATCCTCACGAGAGGGACTATGTGGGGCGCACCCTGGTGTGGAAGTCGATCACATGGCATCGTCCGTGTCAGCCGCGTCACGCGCACACCCCAGCACGTGCGCGGAGGACGCACACGACGCGCACAGTCCGGGAGCCGCCCCATGTCGACCGTGAACCCCCAGCCGCTCTGGCAGCCCGATCCGGAACGCATCGCCCAGGCACAGATCACCAGGTTCCAGACCTGGGCCGCCGAGCACCACGGCGCCCCCGCCCAGGGCGGCTACGCCGCACTGCACCGCTGGTCCGTCGAGGAGCTGGACACCTTCTGGAAAGCCGTCACCGAATGGTTCGACGTCCGCTTCTCCACCCCCTACGCGCGCGTGCTGGGCGACCGCACGATGCCCGGAGCCCAGTGGTTCCCCGGAGCCACCCTGAACTACGCCGAACACGCCCTGCGCGCCGCGGCCACCCGCGCGGACGAACCGGCCCTCCTCTGCGTCGACGAAACCCATGTACCCCGCGCGGTGACCTGGTCCGAGCTGCGCCGCCAGGTGGGCTCCCTGGCCGCCGAGCTGCGCACCCTCGGCGTACGCCCCGGCGACCGCGTCAGCGGCTACCTCCCCAACATCCCGGAAGCCGTCGTCGCCCTCCTGGCCACCGCGGCGGTGGGCGGCGTCTGGACCTCCTGCGCCCCCGACTTCGGCGCCCGCAGCGTCCTCGACCGCTTCCAGCAGGTCGAACCGGTCGTCCTGTTCACCGTCGACGGCTACCGCTACGGCGGCAAGGAACATGACCGCCGCGAGACCGTCGCCGAACTGCGCCGCGAGCTGCCCACCCTGCGCGCCGTCGTCCACATCCCCCTCCTCGGCACCGAGGCCCCCGGAGGGGCCGTGGAGTGGGCGACCCTGACGGGCGCGGACGTGGACCCCGAGTTCGAGCAAGTCCCCTTCGACCACCCGCTGTGGGTCCTCTACTCGTCCGGCACCACCGGCCTGCCCAAGCCCATCGTCCAGTCCCAGGGCGGCATCCTCGTCGAGCACCTCAAGCAGCTCGGCCTGCACTGCGACCTCGGCCCCGAGGACCGCTTCTTCTGGTACACCTCGACGGGCTGGATGATGTGGAACTTCCTCGTCTCCGGCCTCCTGACCGGCACCACGATCGTCCTCTACGACGGCAGCCCCGGGCACCCCGGCACCGGCGCCCAGTGGGGCATCGCCGAACGCACGCGAGCCACTCTCTACGGCACCTCGGCCGCCTACGTCATGGCCTGCCGCAAGGCGGGGGTGCACCCCGCGCGGGACCACGACCTCTCCGCCGTGCGCTGCGTCGCGACCACCGGCTCCCCGCTCCCGCCCGACGGCTTCCGCTGGCTCCACGACGAGGTCCGTGACGACCTGTGGATCGCCTCCGTCAGCGGCGGCACCGACGTCTGCTCCTGCTTCGCCGGAGCCGTCCCCACCCTCCCCGTCCACATCGGCGAACTCCAGGCCCCCGGCCTCGGCACCGACCTGCAGTCCTGGGACCCGAGCGGCGAGCCCCTGACCGACGAGGTCGGCGAACTCGTGGTCACCAACCCCATGCCGTCCATGCCGATCTACTTCTGGAACGACCCCGACGGCAGCCGCTACCACGACAGCTACTTCGACACCTACCCCGGCGTCTGGCGCCACGGCGACTGGATCACCGTCACCTCCCGCGGCTCCGTCGTCATCCACGGCCGCTCCGACTCCACCCTCAACCGGCAGGGCGTGCGCATGGGGTCGGCCGACATCTACGAAGCCGTCGAGCGCCTCCCCGAGATCAAGGAATCACTCGTCATCGGCATCGAACAGCCCGACGGCGGCTACTGGATGCCCCTCTTCGTCCACCTGGCCCCCGGAGCCGTCCTCGACGACGCCCTCCTGAACCGCGTCAAGCAGACCATCCGCGAACAGCTCTCCCCGCGTCACGTCCCCGACGAGATCATCGCGGTGCCCGGCATCCCGCACACCCTCACCGGCAAGCGCATCGAGGTCCCGGTCAAGCGCCTGCTCCAGGGCACCCCGCTGGAGAAGGCCGTCAACCCCGGCTCCATCGACAACCTCGACCTGCTGCACTTCTACGAGGACCTGGCCCGCAAGCGCGCCTGACCCCACCGCCGCGAGCACCCCCTGCAGCGGCCTCGGACCGTCCGGAACCCCGGCTGTCCGAGGCCGCTCGCACGCCGTTGTCAGTGCCGCCGGTTACCGTGAGTGAGCATTGATCGACTGCGTGCACAGGGGGAAACATGACGCACACCGACAGCCTGACCATGCGACGGGTCCTGCGCCGCGAAATCGCCGGCACCCTCGGCCTGCTCACCGACGAGCACGACTTCCGTGCCATGCGGCGCTATCGCAGCTTCACCTTCGAGGACCACCAGACCTACCTCCAGCAGGTCGAGGCCCTCCTCAAGACCCGAGCCGCCCAGGGCACCCACACCACGGTCGCCCTCTTCGACCCCGAGGAATACGCCGACTACTGCGCGGAGAAGGGTCTCGACCCCGACACCCCGTCCAGCCGCAGCCGCTTCACCGCCGAACTGGCCGCCACCGGCCCCACCGTTCCCTACGAGGGCCAGCCCCTCACCGACCTCGTCCCCACCCTCGTCGACGAAGCCGTCCGGCAGGCCACCTGGGACTACGCCTCCACCCTCCTCGCCCGGCTCGGCTCCTGCGCGACCTGCGGCGAGGACCTCGGGCGCTCCGCCTTCACCCGGGCCTCCGCCCTCCTCGTCCGCATCCTCGACACCGCGCCACCCGGCCACCGGCACCTCGTCTGCAGTGTCTCCGGCACCGCGGAGCCCCTCGTCGCCGTCCTGCACGCCGACGACCACGACGGCGTCACCGAACTCGACGAGGC
>NZ_MUND01000520.1 GCF_002154375.1 Streptomyces glaucescens
CCCCCGATGAGCACCCGAGAAACCCCGACCGCCACCCCCCGATGAGGTTCCCCGCGTCATGAACTCCCGTCAGCGCCGCGGCGTGATACTGCTCCTCCTGTCCGTCCTGTGCGCCCTGGGCGCGTTCGCGGGCGTCCTCTCCGTCGTCAACGACGTGAAGTCCAAGGTCGGCCCCGAGGTCACGGCGTACCGCCTGAAGGCGGAGGTGGAGCCCTACACCCCGCTGACCGCCGCCCAGTTCGAGCGGGTCTCGATGCCGGAGCGGTGGCTGTCGCCCACCGCGGTCCGCGACCTGGCGGAGATCCGGGGCAAGATCGCCGTCACCACCCTCCGGCCGGGCTCCCTGCTCCAGACCGACATGATCGTGGAGCGGCCCGCCCTCCGGCCGGGCGAGCAGGAGGTCGCGATCCTGATCGACGCGGCGACCGGCGTCGCCGGGAAGATCACCGCGGGTGCCCGGGTGAACGTCTACGCCACCTTCGAGGGCGAACGCGAGGGCGCCCCCGACCAGTCCAAGATCATCGTCACCAACGCCCGGGTCCTCGACGTCGGCGAGCTGACCGCCCTGAAACCCGACGAGAACGACCGCGGCCGGGAGCCCACCGACGCCGTCCCGATCACCTTCGCCCTCTCCGCCCTCGACGCCCAGCGCATCACCTACGCCGAGTCCTTCGCCGAGCGGGTCCGGCTCGCCCTGGTCGCGCCCGGCGGCGACTCCGCGGTCCCCGACGAGGACCGGACGTACGAACTCGCGAAGGACAAGTGAGAGGCCCGCATGCCCACGAGGATCCTGCCGGCGGTCGGCGACGCGGACGCGGCCCGCTCCGTCACGACCCTGCTCAGCCAGCTCCCCGACGCCGAGCCGGTGGCCCCGGTGGCGGACTCCACCCAGCTCGTCGACACCCTCGCCCGGCTCGCCGCCGAGTCCGTCGACGAACTTCCCGAAGTCGTGGTCGTGCACGAGCGGATCGGTCCCGTGCCCGCCCTGGAACTGATCCGCGAGGTCGCCCTCCGCTTCCCCGCGGTCGGCGTCATCCTCGTCACCTCCGACGCGAGCCCCGGCCTCTTCCAGGCGGCCATGGACTGCGGCGCCCGCGGCCTGGTCACCCTCCCGCTCGGCTACGAGGAACTCGCCAGCCGCGTCCAGGCGGTCTCCCAGTGGTCCACCGGCGTACGCCGCCATCTCGGCCACGGCGGTGACGTCTCCACCGGCGCCGGCGGCACGGTCGTCACCGTCAGCGGGGCCAAGGGCGGCGTCGGCACCACCGTCACCGCCGTCCAGCTGGCACTCGCCGCCCAGGCCTCCGGGCGCACCACCGCACTCCTCGACATGGACCTCCAGGCCGGGGACATCGCCTCCTACCTCGACGTCCAGTTCCGCCGCTCGGTCGTGGACCTCGCCGCCATCACCGACGTCTCGCCGCGCGTCCTCGCCGACGCCGTCTTCCGCCACGACAGCGGCCTCGCCCTGCTGCTCGCCCCCGGCGAGGGCGAACGCGGCGAGGAGGTCACGGACCGCGCCGCCCGGCAGATCGTCAGCGCCCTGCGCTCCCGCTACGAGACGGTCGTCGTCGACTGCGGCGCCCAGCTCACCGGGGCCGGCGCGGCCGCTGTCGAGATGGCCGACACCGCCCTGCTCGTCACCACCCCGGACGTGATCGCCGTACGCGGTGCCAAACGCACGGTGCGCATGTGGGACCGGCTCCAGATCCGCAAGGCGGAGGAGACCACGATCGTCGTCAACCGGCACACGCGCGCCGCGGAGATCCAGCCCGCGCTGGTCCGCAGGATCACCGGCACGGCGGTGACCGCGACCACCGTCCCCGCCCACTTCAAGGAACTCCAGGCCGTCGTGGACGCGGGCCGCCTGCACGAACTGGACAACCGCAGCACCGTCAAACAGGCCCTGTGGGCCCTCGCCGGGGAACTCGGGCTGGTCAAGGCGGCACCCGAGGACCGCAGGGCGGGCGGGCGGCTGCGCGGCGACCGGGGCGCGGTGAGCCTGCGCAGGCGCCGGGACTCGGGGGGCTGACCATGGGGCGCACGCGGATACGGCACCCACGCCACCGGGACGGCGGCCAGGTCACGATCGAGTTCCTCGGCATGACCCCGCTGATCCTGCTCACGCTGGTGCTGCTGTGGCAGTTCGTGCTCCTGGGATACACCTACGTGCTCGCGGGTAACGCTGCCGACGAGGCGGTGCGGGCCGCCACCGAGGCGGGCCCGGGCGAGCGCGACGGTGCCTGCGAGGCGGCCGGGCGGGACAAACTGCCGGCCGCCTGGGAGGGGGGAGCGCAAGTGAGCTGTTCGGGCGGGGGCGGTTACGTCACGGCCGACGTCACCCTGAGCGTGCCCGTCCTCTTCCCCGGCACGGTCGACTTCCCCTTCGAGGTGACGGGCCACGCGGGCGCCGTCGAGGAGGAGACGGACTGAGATGCCGTACGACAGGAGAGCCCGGGACCGAGGCCAGGTGGCGCTGGAGTACCTCGGCTTCATCCCGATCCTGGTCCTCGTCGCGCTGGCCGCCGTCCAGCTCGGGCTGATCGCGTACGCCGCCCAGCAGGCCGGCACCGCGGCCCGCGCCGGAGCCCGCAGCGCCTCCCTGGACGGGCCCTACACGGCGGACTGCCAGGCCGCGGTCAGCGGGTGGCTGGCCGGCGGGACGTCCTGCACCAGCGCCGGAGGAGGCGACGAGGTGGAGGTCACCGCGACCGTCGACATTCCCTCCGTCGTCCCCGGCTTCGACTTCGGCGACGCCCACAAGTCCGCCACCATGCCCCGCGACCACGGACCGAGGAGTACGGAGCCATGAGCCTGCGGGCACGTATCAACTCCCCCGAGGAGCACGGCACCCGGGGCGAGGACGGCCACCTGGTCGCCTCCTACCGCGCCAAGCTCCTCGAGGAGATCGACCTCGCGGAGATGAGCGCGCTCGCCGCCGCCGAGCGCCGGGCCCGCCTGGAGCGCGTCCTCGGGCACATCATCAGCCGCGAGGGCCCCGTCCTGTCCACGGTGGAACGCGCCCAGCTGATCCGCCGGGTGGTCGACGAGGCCCTCGGCCTCGGCATCCTGGAACCGCTCCTGGAGGACGCCTCCATCACCGAGATCATGGTCAACGGCCCCGACGCGATCTTCGTGGAGCGCGGCGGCCGAGTCGAACAGCTCCCGCTGCGCTTCGCCTCCGACGACCAGCTGATGCAGACGATCGAGCGGATCGTGTCCACCGTCAACCGGCGGGTCGACGAGTCCAACCCGATGGTCGACGCCCGGCTCCCGTCCGGCGAGCGCGTCAACGTGATCATCCCGCCGCTCTCCCTCACCGGCCCCACCCTCACCATCCGCCGCTTCCCGCGCTCCTTCACGCTCCACGAGCTGATCGGCTTCGGCTCCCTCGACGAGCCCATGCTCTACCTGCTCGCCGGCCTGGTGCAGGCCCGGCTCAACGTCATCGTCTCCGGCGCCACCGGCACCGGAAAGACCACCCTGCTCAACGCCCTCTCCGGCCTCATCCCGGAGACCGAGCGGATCATCACCATCGAGGACTCCGCCGAACTCCAGCTCCAGCAGCAGCACGTCATCCGCCTGGAGTCCCGCCCGCCCAACGTCGAGGGCAAGGGCCAGATCACCATCCGCGACCTGGTCCGCAACTCGCTGCGCATGCGGCCCGACCGGATCGTGGTCGGCGAGGTCCGCGGCGGCGAGTCCCTGGACATGCTCCAGGCCATGTCCACCGGCCACGACGGCTCCCTGGCCACCGTCCACGCCAACAGCGCCGAGGACGCCCTGATGCGGCTCCAGACCCTGGCGTCCATGTCGGACGTCGAAGTGCCCTTCGTCGCCCTGCACGACCAGATCAACAGCGCCGTCGACGTCATCGTCCAGCTCACCCGGTTCGCCGACGGCGCCCGCCGCGTCACCGAGATCGCCCTCCTCGACAGCCACGGCGGAGAGCCGTACCGGCTGGCCACCGTGGCCCGGTTCGACGCGCAGCCGATGACCCCCGACGGCCGGGTCCACGGCGCCTTCCGGCACTTCCCGCTGCCCCGCCGCACCGCCGACCGCCTCTACCTGGCCGGCCAGCCCATCCCCCAGGCCTACGGCGTCGCCCACACCGCGGACCAGCTCGCGACCCGAGAGGCCAGGTAGCACGACATGGAGCCAGTGAAGCCAGTGGAGCCAGGTAGAACGCCATGGAACTGACCACCCTCGTCTCCCTGACGACCGGGATCACCCTGCTGACCTGCGTCCTCGCCGTCGCCGGCGTGCACGCCTACGCCACGGGCCGCGCCCAGCGCCAGGCCCTCGTCGACCGGCTCACGGCCACCGGCCAGGTCCCCGTCACCGGCCGCCGGCGCCGCTTCCGCGGCCTCGACCGCCGGGTGCGCCGCACCAAGGCCGGCCGGCGCCTGGAACTGCGGCTGGCCGCGACCGGACTGGACGTCACCCCCGGCGAGTTCCTCGCCGCGATGCTCACCGCGGTCGCCGGCCTCTGGCTCGTCGGACAGGCGGCCCTCGCCCCCTTCTTCGGCCCCATCGCGGGTCTGCTCGGCGTATGGGCGGCGCTGCAGTTCCTCAACTGGCAGCGCCAGAAGCGCATCGAGCGGTTCATCAACCAACTCCCCGAACTGGCCCGCATCCTGGCCAACGCCACCCACGCCGGGCTCGCCCTGCGCACGGCCATCGGCATGGCGGCGGAGGAACTCGAAGCCCCCGCGGGCGAGGAGCTGGCCAAGGTGGCGAACCAGCTCGCCGTCGGCGCCTCGATGGACGACGCGCTCGGCGAGCTGGCCGAACGCCTCCCCTCCCGGGAACTCGTCGTCCTGGTCACCACCCTGGTCCTCGCCAACCGCGCGGGCGGCCAGCTGGTCGGCGCACTGCGCAACCTCACCGAGACGCTGGAGGAGCGCAAGGAGACCCGGCGGGAGATCCGCACCCAGCTCTCCCAGGTGAACATGACCTCGTACGCGGTCCCGGTCATGGGCATCGGCTCCCTCTTCCTGATGAACGGTGTGAAGGACGGCGCCCTGGAACGGATGACCGGCTCGCCGGTCGGCCAGGCCTGCGTGATCATCGCGTTCGCGCTGTACGCGGTCGGATTCGTACTGATCCGCCGGATGTCCCGGATCGACGTCTGAGGAACCTGAGTCTTTCTAGGAAAGGGGGACCTGGGACATGGCACTGCTGCTGGCCCTGCTGACGGCCGTCGGCGTCGGGGGCGTCTTCGCCGGGATCCGCATGTACCGGGCGGACGCCAAACTGCCCACCGACCTCGCGCTCGCCCTGGAGGTGGGCGCCACCCGCACGGGCGCGGTCGACTCGCTCGTCGACCGCCTCGGCATGCGGTACGCGCCCGCCGTACTGCGCCTCATGGGCCCCAAACAGGTCGCCAGGTACCGTCGCAAGATCGACCTGGCGGGGAACCCCGGCGGCCTCACCATCGACCGCTACGCCGCGAGGCGCGCAGTGTACGGCGCCCTGGGCGGCGCGGGCGGCCTCATCTTCCTGCTCCAGGGCAACCTCCTCATGACCCTCCTGCTGCTCGCCTTCGGGGCGTTCTGGACGGAGGTCGGCATCTGGTCGGCGATCCGCGTCCGCAGGGACGTCATCGAACGCACCCTGCCGGACTTCCTCGACGTCCTCGCCGTCGTGGTCAGCGCGGGCCTCGGCTTCCGCCAGGCACTCGACCGCGTCGCGTCACGCTACGCGGGCCCCTGGGCCGACGAGCTGCGCATCACCCTCCGCCAGATGGACCTCGGCATGAGCCGCCGCGAGGCCTTCGCCGAACTGCGCCGCCGCAACGACTCCGAGCAGGTCGCCATGTTCGTGACGGCGTTGCAGCAGGGGGAGGAGCTGGGCGCCCCGATCGTGGACACGCTCGTCGCCCTCGCCAAGGACATGCGGCGCACCGACGCGCAGAACGCCCGCCGCAAGGCGGCCCGAGCCGTACCCAAGGCCACCATGATGATCACCACCTTCATGGTCCCGGCGACGATGCTGCTGCTGGGCGCCGGCCTCCTGCTGGGCTCCGGGACGGACTTCGGCACCATCACGGGTGAGTGACACATGGCGACGATGTCGACTCCTACGGGCCGCCGGGCGACGGGCCTGCGCGCGGCCGGACTGCGGGCCGCGGGGCTGTGGGCCGCGGGGCTGGGCGAGGCGGGGCTGCGGCTTCGCCGAGGCACGGGACAGCCGACGGAGACCCGGCGAGCCAAGACCCCGACGCCCCCGGCGCCGCCAACACCCTCAACGCCCTTGACGCCCCCAACGCCTCCGACATCCTTGACGCCCCCGATGCCATCCGCCTCCGCGCAGAACGTGGCGACCCCCGCCCTCTCCCTCCAGGTCAACGCGCTCCAGGCGCTCTGCCGCCAGGTGTTCGGATTCCGGCTGGCCATGATCGCCCTGGCCGCCCCCGCCGCGCTCCTCAACGCCGCCCCCGGCCTGGGAGCCAACCTCGTCGGCGCGGCGGTCGTGGTCACCTTCATGGCGTCGTACGCCCTGTTCCGCGACTGGGAACGCTTCGGCCCCCTCCTCCTGCGCCACCCCACCCTGCTGGCCGCCGACACCCTCTTCGGCTCACTCCTCCTCGTCTCCGCGGGCCCCGACACCACCCTCGCCTACGTCAGCGTCTGCACCCCCCTGCTCGCCGGCCTCGCCTACAGCTGGCGCGGCGCCGCCTGCTTCGCCTCCCTCCAGTCGGTGATCCTCCTCCTGGTCGAGGCGACCCTGGCCCGCTCCGAGCACCGCACCGCCGCCGAGGCCCTGCTCCTGCCCGGCCTGTGCGTCATCGCCGGGGCGGCCGGCTCGGCCCTGCGGGGCCTCATGCTCCGCTTCGGCGAGGCCACCCAGGCCCTCACATCCGTCCAGGCCCGCCTCGCCGCCACGGAAGCGGTCGCCGAGGAACGCGCCCGCCTCGCCCGCGAACTGCACGACTCGGTGGCCAAGACCCTGCACGGCGTGGCACTCGCCGCGGAGGGCCTGGCCGCCTCGGCGAACGCGCCGGCGCCGGACGCGGCGGTGCTGCGCCGGCAAGCGGACCTCGTCGCCCGCTCGGCCCGCAGAGCCGCCACGGAATCCCGCCAACTCCTCACCGACCTGCGCCACGAGCCGAACCCCCCGGAGTCCACGGACCTCCTCGCCCAGCTGGCCGCCCGCACCGCGGACTTCGCCGCCCGCACCGCCATCCAGGCGACCTGCCATCCCACAGGCGACCGCTTCCGTGGCGGC
>NZ_MUND01000521.1 GCF_002154375.1 Streptomyces glaucescens
CCCCCCAGGGAACCCCTGACTCATGCCGCGCACCACCCCGCCCCGACCCGTCGACGTGGAAGCCCTCTTCCCGGAACTGGCCGCACTGCGCCGGACCGCCACCCGGTTGCACCCTCGCCCCGGTGCGCCCACGGCGCGGGACAGTTCGGTCGGCGGGCCCATGCTGTGGCCCGCCGACGAGCCCTGGCCGGTGTGCTCCCTTCCGCACAAGCGGTCCAGCGGCTACCGCTACACCGAGGTGGTGCGCACGCGGCAGATCCTGGAGGAGGCCCGACGGCGCCGGCCGGACCCCGGACCGACCGACGAAGAGATCGCGGTCATGCGCGGATTCAAGCGCGGCCGGCACGCCCCGCACCTCTCCGACACGGACCCCGTCCCGATGCTCGCCGTCGCCCAGCTGTACCGGCGTGACGTCCCCGGTCTGCCCGACACCGGTGAAGGTGACCTGTTCCAGGTCTTCTGGTGCCCGTTCGAACGGCACGGCGAGACACGGCACGACCTCCACGTGCACCTCCGCCGGCGCCGCTCCGAGGACGTCACCCGGCCGTCGGCCGAGCAGCCGTTCCCCGAGGTGGTCGGCCGCGAGGAACTCGTCCCGTCCCCCTGTGTCGTGCATCCCGAGGAGGTGGTCGAGTATCCCTACCTCGAGGTTCTGTCCCCCTCCTTGCAGGCGCGGATCGACGCCTGGGAGGGGCCGGAGGACGACGAAGGCGTCCAGTACATCTACGACCTGTCCACGGCACCCGGCTGGAAGGTCGGCGGACACATCGCGTGGAACCTGACCGGGCCGGCCCGACTGGCCTGCTCCGGGTGCGGCGCGGAACTGACACCGCTGCTGACGGCGGACCACCGCGAATGGGACCCCGGGACCACCAGCTGGATTCCCGAGGAGGATCGCCGGGACCTCGCGGTCCCGGGCGCCGGCGTCCCGACAGGCGTCTCGCCCGGCCGGGGCCGCCTCACCATCGCCGTCTGCCCCCGCGACGGGAGCCACCCGCTGGGTCTCGTGAGTCAGTGAAGGCCGTGCATGCCGTCGATCCAGCGAATGGATGACCGGTGGCGGCGGTCGCGGTCCGTCGAACGGGGCACGGCCCGGGCGCACCGGCCGACCGGTCGCGGGCCGCACACGTCGGCCAGTGGATCACTCCCCGGGCGCGTCGGCCATCCTGCGCCCGACGAGGGCGGCCGTCTCCCGCAGCCAGATGTGGGCCGCGTCGTGGGTGTGCACGGGGTGCCACCAGAGGGCTTCCCGTAGCGGCACCGCCTCGTACGGCGGGTCCACCACGCGGACGGCGGCGAGCGGTGCGAGGAGCCGGGCGAGGCGTTCCTGGATCAGCGCGATCCGCCGGGTGCCCGCCACCAGCAGCGGAATGATCTGGAAGCTGTCGACGGAGACCTCGACCCGGGGTTCGATGCCGAGCATGCCGAGCTGCCGCACGGCGGGGGCGTCGTAGGTGCGCTGGTAGGTGACCCAGGGCAGCCGGGCCAGGTCCTGGCGCGTGAGGCGGTCCTCGACGCTCGGGTGGTCGTCGGCGACGAGGAAGACCCAGCGGTCGCCGTACAGGTCGGTCGCGGGGAAGTCGCTGATGACGCCGTGCGGCATGAGCAGTCCGTCGGTCGTGCTCAGCAGCGTCTCGGTGGCGTCCACCACCGTGGTCGGGGTCTGAGCGAAACGCAGCCGGATGCCGGGAGCCTCCTCGTGCACGACGCGGGCCAGTTCCGCGCCGAAGACGGCGACGGCGTAGTCGGAGGCGACCAGCTTGAACTCGCGGCTCTCGCGCGTCGGGTCGAATTCGGCCTGGCTGGCGAAGAGGCGTTCCAGGACGTCGTAGGCGGTCGCGGTGCGGTCGAGCAGGACCTGGCCCAGGGCGGTGAGTTCGTAGTGGCCCCCGACCCGGGCGAGCAGGTCGTCGTCGAAGTGGCGGCGGAGCCTGGCCAGGGCGGCGCTCATGGCCGGCTGGCTGAGCCCGATGCGCTGTCCGGCTCGCGTGACGTTGCGTTCCTCCAGCAGCGCGCGCAGGGCGACGACGAGGTTGAGGTCGAGGCGGCTCAGATTCACGGGCTCTTCCCTAGCTGTACGGCGTCGACCAGCAAGAATCTACCCCGTGGATGATGATCATCCACGGAATCTATTTCCCTGATCGCGGGTGGCGGGTCCAGATTAGTCACACCGCAATCAGGAGGACATGTCCGTGAAACCTGAAGCCGCGTCCGCACTGTTCGCCGGACCCTTCGCCCTCGCCACCCTCTCCGCTCCGGACGGACCGGCCTTTCCCGCCCTGGTCACCCCCGACGGCCGGGCCCTCGATCTCGGACTCGCCCTCGGGGACGGGGCGTTGACCGTCCGGAGTCTGCTGGACGACTGGGACACGGCCGCCCCACGTCTCGCGGAGCTGGCCGACGACAGCGGAGCGGAGCGCGTGCCGCTGGCCGGTCTCCGGGTGCACGCCCCGGTCGAGCCGCGCCAGGTGTTCCAGTCCGGCGCCAACTACCGGCAGCACGTGATCGACCTGCATGTCGCGCACCGCGCCCCCGGGGACGACCGCCCGGAGGAGGAGCGGCGCGCCGAGGCCGCGGAGATCATGGACCGCCGGGCGGCCGAGGACCTGCCGTACGTCTTCATCGGCCTGCCGAGCGCGATCACCGGCCCCTACGACGACGTGGTGCTGCCCGCCTGGGCCGAGCAGCCGGACTGGGAGCTGGAGCTGGCGGCCGTGATCGGCCGGCCCGCCCACCGGGTGTCCGTCGAGGAGGCGCTGGAGCACGTCGCCGGTTACACGATCGCCAACGATCTGACCGACCGGGCCACCGTGTTCCGCCGGGACATGCCGCAGATCGGCACCGACTGGCTGCGCAGCAAGAACGCGCCCGGCTTCACTCCGCTCGGCCCGTGGATCGTGCCCGCCGGGTCGATCGCCGACCCCGGCGATCTGCGGCTCACGCTCAAGCTGAACGGCGAGACCATGCAGGACGAGTCCACCAAGGACATGATCTTCAGCGTGGCGCGGATGGTCTCCTACGCCTCGCGGACCGCCCGCCTGCTCCCCGGCGACCTGGTGCTCACCGGCAGCCCCGCTGGCAACGGCATGCACTGGGGCCGGCTGCTGCGCGACGGCGACGTGATGGACGGCTCGATCACCGGGCTCGGCGCCCAGCGCACCCGCTGCGTGGCGGAGGCGGGGCAGTGACCCTGGACCGCACCGATCCCGAGGGAGCGATCGCGCGCACGGCCAAGACGTGCTCCAACTGGGGCCGCTGGGGCGACGACGACGTGCTCGGAACGCTCAACTTCCTGGATGAGGCCAAGCGCCGGGAGGCGGCCGGACTGGTCCGGCGGGGCGTCAGCTTCTCCCTGTCGCAGCGCTTCGACATCAACGGCCCGCAGAAGGGCTGGCGGCGGCGCACCAACCCGGTGCACACCATGCTCGACACCGGCACCGACGCGGCCCTGGGCAACCAGGGCCTGCCGCACGGGATCGGCGGCGCCGACGACGTGATCGCGATGCCGTTGCAGTGCTCCACCCAGTGGGACGGGCTCGGGCACATCTTCGACCACGGCAAGGCGTGGAACGGGCGCCCGGCCGAGCAGGTCGTCACCTCCGACGGCGACCTGGTCACCGGCATCGAGCACATGGCCCCGTACGTCGCCGGGCGCGGTGTGCTGCTGGACGTCGGCCGGGTGATCGGTGAAGACGGTGAGCTGCCGGACGGGTTCGCGATCACCGAGGAGCATCTGACGGCGACCGCCGAGGCGCACGGCGTACGGGTGGGCCGCGGTGACATCGTGCTGGTGCGCACCGGGCAGCTGGCCCGGGTCCGCCGGGACGGCTGGGGCGACTACGCGGGCGGTCCCGCCCCGGGCCTGTCGTTCACCACGGCCGGCTGGCTGCACGGCAGCGAGATCGCCGCGATCGCCACCGACACCTGGGGCTTCGAGGTGCGGCCCAACGAGTTCGAGCACGCCTTCCAGCCGCTGCACCAGGTGGCCATCCCGCACATCGGGCTGCTGATCGGCGAGATGTGGGACCTGGAAGCGCTCGCCGAGGACTGCGCGGCGGACGGCGTGTACGAGTTCTCGCTCACCGCCGCTCCCCTGCCCATCACCGGCGCGGTCGGCTCCCCCGTCAACCCGATCGCCGTCAAGTGACCCCCAGTCCCAGCAAGCGCGGAACGAAGGAGTTCCCCATGAGCACACCCCGCACGGTCCTCGTCGTCGGCGGCGGCGCGGCCGGCAACGCCGTGACGATCCTGCTGCGCCGGGCCGGGATCGCGGTGGACCTGATCGAGGCCAAGGACGACTGGAACGCCACCGCCGGCTCCGGCATCACCCTCCAGGGCAACGCCCTGCGGGTCCTGCGCGAACTCGGCGTGTGGGAGCGGGTGAAGGAGTCCGGCTACGCCTTCGGCTCGGTCGGCATCACCGCCCCCGACGGCACCGTCCTGCACGTCCAGGACGACCTGCGCACCGGTGGCGACGACCTGCCCGCAACGGTCGGCATGCAGCGCCCCCGGCTCCAGCAGATCCTCATCGACGCCGTGCGCGCGTCCGGAGCGGCCGTTCGCCTCGGCACCCGGGCCGAGACCCTCGACCAGGACGGCGAGGGCGTCTGCGTACGGTTCTCCGACGGCACACAGGGCCGCTACGACCTGGTGATCGCCGCCGACGGTCTGGGCTCCTCGACCCGCGCCGCCGTCGGCATCACCGCCAAGCCCGAACCGACCGGCATGGCCATCTGGCGGGTCGCCGCGCCTCGCCCGGCGGGTGTGACCCGCACCGACCTCGCCTACGGCGGCCCCGCCTACATCGCCGGCTACTGCCCCACCAGCGACACCACCCTCTACGCGTACGTCGTCGAGGCCAACCGCGACCGCGCCTGCATACCCCCGGAGTCGTACGCCGACGAGATGCGCCGCCTGGCCTCCGCGTACGGCGGCCACTGGCCGGAGATCACCGCGCACATCACCGACCCCGCGAAGGTCAACTACACCTGGTTCGACCGCATGCTGGTCGAGGGGTCCTGGCACCGCGGCCGCGTGGTGCTGGCCGGCGACGCCGCGCACTGCTGTCCGCCCACCCTCGCCCAGGGCGCCGCGCTGTCCCTGGAGGACGCCTGGGTCCTCGCCGGGATGCTGACCGAGTCCCGCACCTGGGACGACGCGCTGCTCCAGGCGTACCACGACCGGCGGATCGCCCGTGTCCGCCCGGTCGTGGACGCCTCGGTGCAGCTCGGGCAGTGGCAGCTGGACGGCGTGCGGGACGCGGACGTCCCCGGCCTGATGGGGCGCACCATGACGATGCTCCGGGAGCTGCCGTGACCGCGCCCACCGTCGACGTGCACGCCCATGTCCTGCTGCCCGAGGTCGACGCGCTCGTGGCCGGTCTGCCCGGCCACGCGACGGCGAGGGAGCTGGACGCCCGGCGCAACGGGCCCGCCGCCCTCGCGGTCAGCGGACCGATGGTCCGCGAGCGCATCCCGCGGCTGACCGACGCCGCCGTGCGCCTGGCGGCGATGGACGCCCAGGGCGTGGACGTGCAGCTGGTCAGCCCGTCCCCCTCGCACTACCACTACTGGGCGGACGAGGGCACGGCGGAGAAGGTGTACCGGCTGGCCAACGAGGCGACGGCAGCGCACTGTTCGGCCGCTCCCGACCGGCTGCGCGGACTCGGGCTCGTCCCGCTCCAGCACCCGGACCAGGCGGTGCTCGCGCTGGATCACGCGCTGGAACAGGGCCTGACCGGCGTGGAGATCTCCTCCCACGCCCCGGGGCGGGAACTGTCCGATCCGGCCTACGAATCACTCTGGTCACGCGCCGAGGACACCGGGGCCCTCGTCTTCCTGCACCCCTTCGGGTGCACGCTCGACGAGCGGCTGGACCGGTGGTACCTGTCCAACACCGTCGGCCAGCCCACGGAGAACGCGGTCGCCCTGTCGCACCTCATCTTCTCCGGCGTCCTGGACCGGCACCCCGGCCTGAAGCTGATCGCAGCGCACGGCGGCGGCTACCTGCCCACCCACATCGGCCGCTCCGACCACGCCTGGACGGTCCGCTCCGACGCGGGTGCCGGGTGCGCGCACCAGCCCAGCAGCTATCTGAGGCGGATCTGGTTCGACTCCCTCGTGCACGACCCGCACGTACTGCGCGAGCTGATCCGGGTCGCCGGGGCCGACCGCGTGCTGCTCGGCTCCGACTTCCCCTTCGACATGGGCACCGACGACCCCGTCGCCGCCCTGCGCGCCGCGCGGCTCTCCCCCGCCGACTTCGACGCCGTACGGGGCGGCAACGCCGCCGCCCTCCTCCGGAAGGACTGACACATGCGCCTGCTCACCCATCTGCGGCACGTCGACCTCGCCGTGCCCGACTACGCCAAGCAGCTCGGCTTCTACGCCGGCGTCTGGGGCCTCACCAAGGTCGCCGAGGACTCCGGCATCTCCTTCCTGGCCGCCGAGGGCTCCCCGGAGCAGTACGTCGTGCGGCTGCGCAAGGCCGACGAGAAGCGGCTCGACCTGGTCTCCTACGGGGCCGCGTCCCGCGAGGACGTCGACACCCTCGCGGAGGAACTCCTCGCCGGCGGCGTGCGGTTGATCTCACAGCCGGGCAAGGTCGACACGCCGGGCGGCGGGTACGGTTTCCGCTTCTTCGACGTGGACGGCCGCACCATCGAGGTCTCCGCGGACGTGGAGGTCCGCCGGCACCGCAGGATCGAGGAGAAGGAGGCCATCCCGGTCAAGCTGTCGCACGTCGTCCTCAACTCCCCCGACCTGAACCGGACCCGGGAGTGGTACGAGCGCCACCTCGGCTTCCGCCTCTCCGACACGCTCAGCTCGCCGCACATGGGCGAGGTCATGCACTTCATGCGGATCAGCAACCAGCACCACTCCATGGCGCTGGCCAAGGGCCCGCACACCTCGCTGCACCACATCTCCTTCGAGATGCGCGGCCTCGACGAGTACATGCGCGGCTCCGGCCGCGTCATCCGGGCCGGCTTCCGCAAGATCTGGGGCCCGGGACGGCACATGGCGGGCGACAACACGTTCACGTACTTCCTCGACCCGCACGGCAACACCGTCGAGTACACCACCGAGCTGGAACTCCTCGACGAGGACACCTGGCACCCCCACGTCTACGACTTCTCCCAGCCCGAGGTCACCGACCAGTGGGGCACCGCCAACCCCATGAACGAACTCGTCGCCAAGGAGTCCTTCAACGACCCCGACCGCGGCGTCTTCGTCGCCCCGCCGGTCTGATCTCCCGCCGACTCCGGGGACGCGGCAGTGCGGCCCCTGCCCTGACGCGCGCTGCCGCGTCCCCGGTCCCGGCTCGGCACGCGTCCCGCCCCCGTCCCGCGCCCGATCCCACTCCGCTGGAGCCGCACCATGCGTTTCGCCGCTTACGAACACCGACACCGCCACCGGGTGGCCGTCGTGGAGGAGGACGGCACTCTGATGCCGCTGCCCGGGGTCACGTCGCTCACCGCTCTCCTCCAGGAGACCGGCGGGCTCCCGGGCCTGCTCGCGGCCGGCGCCGCGGCCCTCGACGTGCCGCCCGGCCCGCACGTCTCCGAGGTGCGGCTCCTGCCCCCGCTCCAGCCCGCCTCGGTACGGGACTTCGTCACCTTCGAGGAACACGTCGAGGGGGTGCGCCGCTCCGTGGAGGGGACCGGCGGCGTCCCCGAGCAGTGGTACGCGGCACCGACGTTCTACTTCACCAACCCGCACGCGGTCTACGGCCCCGGTCAGGACGTGCCCGTGCCGCCCGGGTCGTCCGTCCTGGACTTCGAACTCGAGGTGGGCGCCGTGATCGGGCGGGAGGGCCGCGACCTCACCCCCGAACAGGCCCGGGACCACATCGTCGGCTACACCGTCTTCAACGACTGGTCCGCCCGCGACCTCCAGTCCGCCGAGATGAAGGTCGGCCTCGGCCCCTGCAAGGGCAAGGACACCGCCACCACCCTCGGCCCGTACCTCGTCACCGCCGACGAACTGGAGCCCCACCGGGACGGCGACGGCTTCCTGCGCCTCGCCCTGACCGCCGAGATCAACGGCCAGGTCGTCGGCACGGACCTGCTGTCCAACATGAGCTGGACCTTCGAGGAGATGACCGCCTACGCCTCCCGCGGCACCCGCGTCGTCCCCGGCGACGTCCTGGGTTCCGGCACCTGCGGCAACGGCGGCTGCCTGGCCGAACTGTGGGGGCGGCGCGGCGAGCGGACCCCGCTCCCGCTGCGGCCCGGCGACACCGTCCGCCTCACCGTCGAAGGCATCGGCACCCTCACCAACACGGTCGTCGCGGGTGTCGAGCCCGTCCCCCTGCCGACGGGTCGTCGCCGTTCCCGGGAGCGGCCGTGAGCGATCTGCGCCCCAAGCGGCTGCTCGGCAAGGTCGTCGTCGTCACCGGCGCGGCGCGCGGCCAGGGCGCCGCCGAGGCCGAGGCCCTCACCCGTGAGGGCGCCCGCGTCATCGCCACCGATCTCACCCCCGCGCCCGGCTGCCGCCGGCTCGACGTCTCCAGCGAGGAGGACTGGGCCGAACTGGCCGGCGCGCTGCGGGAGGCGTACGGCCAGGTGCACGGCCTGGTCAACAACGCCGGCGTCACCTGGCGGGCCCGGGTCGGCGACGTACGCCCCGAGGACATGGCACGCGTCCACGCCGTCAACGTCACCGGCCCGCTGCTCGGCATCCAGCACCTGGCGCCGCTCATGCCCGCCGGCTCGTCGATCGTCAACGTCGGCTCCTCGGCGGCCCTCACCGCCCACTACCCGGTCGCGTACACCACCAGCAAGTGGGCGCTGCGGGGTCTGTCGAGGACGGCGGCCCTGGAGCTGGGGCCGCGCGGCATCCGCGTGAACACGGTGCACCCGGGCTACATCGAGACCGACATGACCGCCTCCGCGGCTCCGGCGTTCCGCGAGGCCAACATCCGTGAGACCCCGCTGGGCCGCACGGGGACGGTCGACGAGGTGACCCCGCTGGTGGTCTTCCTGCTGTCGGACGAGTCGTCGTTCGTCACCGGCGCGGAGATCCCGGTCGACGGCGGGCTGACCGCGCACGGCGGCGTCAAGTCCGTCTCCGACGCGCTGCGCGAGGCGGCGCCGTGAAGCGGCTCGACGGCAAGGTGGCGCTGATCTCCGGTACCGCTCGCGGTCGGGGCCGGGCGGCGGCCGTACGGTTCGCCGCCGAGGGCGCGCTCGTGGTCGGCGGCGACCTGCGGCACGAGGAGGCCGTCGAGACGCAGCGGCTCATCGCCCGTGAGGGCGGCATCGCCCTCACCCCCGGGCCCCTGGACGTCACCGACGAGGATTCCGTCCGGGCCTGGGTCGGGGAGGCCGCGGACGCGTTCGGCGGCATCGACATCGTCCACGCCGACGCGGGCGCCGTCCGGTCCGGCGTGACCGGCAGCCGGCCCTGCGAGGACTTCGCCTGCGCACTGCGGGCCGGCCTCGAGTCGGTGCGGCTGACCGTCCGGGCGGCCTGGCCGCACCTGAAGCGCACGCGCGGGTGCGTCCTCACCGTCGGATTTGCCGCCGGACCGGCCGGGTCGCTCGCCGGCAGCCGCACCGCCGGAGCCGAGTTGACCGCCCTGACCCGTCGGATCGCCGCCGAGGGCGCTCCGTACGGCATCCGCGCCCACTGCGTCGGCCCCCGGCCGTCGGATCGGCCCGACGACGTGCTGCACGCCGCCGTCCTCCTCGCCTCCGGCGAGGCCGCCCCCATCACCGGCGCCGGCCCCGTCATGGGCGGCGGCCGGTCCGCCGTGCCGCCCGGCGCTCGCTCCTGAAAGGAACCCGCACGTGAACAAGGTCCGCGACGACGCCGCCGAGGCGGTCGCCGACATACCCGACGGAGCCTCGCTCGCCGTCGGCGGATTCGGCCTCAGCGGCGTACCCGAGGTCCTGATCCGCGCCCTGCACGAACAGGGCGCGACCGGTCTGGAGGTCGTCTCCAACAACTGCGGCGTCGACGGCCGCGGCCTCGGCATCCTGCTCGCCGCCGGCCGCATCGCCCGCGTCACCGGCTCCTACGTCGGCGAGAACAAGGAGTTCGCCCGCCAGTACCTCGCCGGCGAGCTGGAGGTGGAACTCGTCCCGCAGGGCACGCTCGCCGAGCGGCTGCGGGCGGGCGGCGCCGGGATCCCCGCCTTCTACACCCCGGCCGGCGTCGGCACCCAGGTCGCGGACGGCGGCCTGCCCTGGCGGTACGCGCCCGACGGGACGGTCGCCGTCGCCTCCCCGCCCAAGGAGGCCCGCGACTTCGCGGGCCGGACGCACATCCTGGAGCACGCCGTCACCACCGACTACGCACTCGTGCGGGCCTGGCGCGGTGACCGGCACGGGAACCTGGTCTTCCGCCGGGCCGCCGCGAACTTCAATCCCCTCGCCGCCATGGCCGGCCGCGTCACGGTCGCCGAGGTGGAGGAACTGGTCGAGCCGGGCGAGCTGCACCCGGACGAGGTGCACCTGCCCGGCATCTACGTGCAGCGGGTCGTACGGCTGAGCCCCCAGGAGGCCGCCGACAAGCAGATCGAGAAGAGGACCGTACGCGCATGAGCTGGACCCGTGAACAGATGGCCGCCCGAGCCGCCGCCGAACTCTCCGACGGCTCCTACGTCAACCTGGGCATCGGCCTGCCCACCTTGATCCCCGGCCATCTGCCGCCCGGCGTGCACGTCGTGCTGCACTCCGAGAACGGCATCCTGGGCACCGGCCCCTACCCCACCGAGGACGAGGTCGACCCGGACCTGATCAACGCCGGGAAGGAGACCGTCACCGTCCTGCCGGGCGGCTCCTTCTTCGACTCCGCCCTCTCGTTCGGCATGATCCGCGGCGGTCACGTCGACACCGCCGTCCTCGGCGCCATGCAGGTCTCCGAGCGCGGTGACCTGGCCAACTGGATGATCCCCGGCAAGATGGTCAAGGGCATGGGCGGCGCGATGGATCTCGTGCACGGCGCGCGCCGCGTCATCGTGCTCATGGAGCACACCGCCAAGGACGGCAGCCCCAAGATCCGTACGGAGTGCGCGCTCCCTCTCACCGGCGAACGGTGTGTGCAGCGGATCATCACCGACCTCGGTGTCCTCGACGTCACCGACGACGGCCTCGCCCTGGTCGAGACCGCGCCCGGCGTCACGGTGGAGGACATCGCCGCCCGTACCGACGCCCCCGTCCGGGTGGACAGCACCACCGCCGCCTGCTGAGGGCCTGGGAGCGCCCACACCGAGCAGATGCCCCATTTGCCCGATTACCCTTATGCCGTGGAGTCGTTCCCAACTGCCCCGGGCAGCGATCACGACGGCCGGAGGCCTCCGGCCGGAGGAGTACGCCCGGAGATCCTGGCCTCCTGGCAGCGCTCGCAGTCGCTCGGCATCGACCGCGAGAGAGCGGACCTGCCCGTCGAGAGGGACCTGGATCCCGACTCCCGGCTGATCAGGGCCGCCGCGCCGGTGCTGGCCCGGCTGTGCGAGCGGTTCTCGGGCGTGCCGGTGACGGTGGCGCTGGCCGACTCACGGGCCAACATCGTGGAACGCTGGGGCGACCCGGCGGGGCTGGAACTCATGGACGCCGCCTCCCTGGTGCCGGGCGCCAATGTGGACGAGCGGTTCATGGGAACCAGCAGCGTCAGCATGGTGCTGAGCACCAGGGCGCCGTTCGTGGTCGTCGGCCACGAACACTTCCTGCACGAGCTCAAGGAGCTGACCTGCATGGCCGCGCCGGTGCGCGACCCGGTGGGCGGCACCGTGCGGGGCGCGGTCAACCTCTCCGTGCCCCGGGCGCTGGCCGACCCGCGCATGGCCCTGGTGCTGCAGGACGCCACCGAACGCATCGGGGAACGCCTGCTGGAACTGAGCACGGCCCGCGAGCTGGAGCTGATGCACTCCTTCCAGCAGGCCAGGGAG
The DNA here is from genome assembly GCF_002154375.1 of Streptomyces glaucescens. GTDB lineage: Bacteria > Actinomycetota > Actinomycetes > Streptomycetales > Streptomycetaceae > Streptomyces > Streptomyces glaucescens. The sequence goes on from NZ_MUND01000521.1 coordinate 11,893, forward strand.
CGCGGTGGTCACGCCGAGCTGGACCTCGGCTCGGGAGAGCTGTCCCGGCTCGCCGGGACGGCCCCGCCGCTGGCCGCGCAGGAGCGGCTGACACTCCTGGAGCGCGCCGTCGATCTGATCTCCTCGTCGGGTGAGACATTCGCGGAGGTGCCGCTTGCGGGCAGTCGCGTGGCCGTGCTGCGCCGCCGGGAGCTGCACCACGGCGACGCGGAGGGCGCGGCGGTCGAGGTCAGCTTCCGGGACGCGCTCGGCACGGGCACCGCGACGGCCCCCGACGGCCGCCAGGTGCCGCTCCTGGACCGTCCCACCGAGGCAGCGGGGGCGAATCCCTCCGGGGCATCGGAGGAACCGCCCGCCGCCGGACCGGCCGACGCATGGCTGCTACTGGTCGGCGAGCCGGGCGTCGGCCGGCTCGCCGCCGAGGCCCGCGGGCGGCTGTCCCTGCTGAACGAGGCAGGCGCCCGGCTCGGCACCACTCTGGACATGCGGCGTACCGCCGAGGAGCTGGCGGAGATCGCCGTGCCGCGCTTCGCCGATCTGGTCGTCGTCGACCTGGTCGAAGGCGTCCTGGCGGGCGAGGAGCCACCCCCCGGGCGGCTGCGCCCCGGCGTGGCGCTGCGCCGGGTGGCCGTCTGGGCGGGCGAGGGGTCACGCGACACCATGACCGGCGGTGTGAACGAGCCGAGCGGCTTCCCCGCCGGTACGCCCCAGGCGCGGTGCCTGGACACCGGGCGACCGGTGACGGACTCGGTGGTGACCGCCGCCCTGGCCGATGACCCGGCCGACCGGGTGCACCCCGTCGACCTGCTCGGCGAGGGCGAGCACTCCTACCTGGCCGCTCCGCTGTCCGCGCGGGGCTCCCTCCTGGGGCTGGCGGGGTTCTACCGCCGCGGCAGGACCAAGCCGTACGAGCAGGACGACCTGACGCTGGCGGGCGAGCTGGCCGCCCGTACCGCGATCAGCATCGACAACGCCCGCCGCTACCGCCGGGAGCACCACGCCTCCCTCACGCTCCAGCGCAGCCTGCTGCCGCACGCCCTGCCCCGGCTGAGCACCGTCGACCTCGCCTCGCGCTATCTGCCCGCGGACGCCAGGGCAGGCGTGGGCGGTGACTGGTTCGACGCGATCCCGCTGTCCGGGATGCGTGTGGCGCTGGTCGTCGGGGACGTGCCCGGAAACGGTCTGCAGGCGGCGGCGACCATGGGCCGACTGCGTACCGCGGTACGGACGCTGGCCGGGCTGGACCTGCTGCCCGAGGAGGTGCTGGCCCATCTTGACGACCTGGTCAGCCGCACCCCCGACGACTCGGCGGGCGAACAGGACCCGGCGACCGGAGCGACCTGCCTGTACGCCATCTACGACCCGGTGTCCTGCCGATGCACGGCCGCACGGGCAGGTCATCCGCCGCCCGCCGTGCTGACACCGGGCGGGAAGGCGGAGCTGATCGGCCTTCCGGCCGGTCCGCCGCTCGGGCTCGGCGGCCTCCAGCCGTACGAGTCCGCCACCGTCGACCTGCCCCCGGGCAGTCTGCTGACGATGTACACCGACGGCCTGCTCAAGGAGAGCCGCGGCTACGGGGACACCGACGCGCGCACCGGTCAGCTGCTGGCCTCGCTGGAGCACGCCGGTCCGGCGCTCGAGGACATCTGCGACCGGGTCGCGGACACCCTCCCGCCCGGCGGCCCGCACGACGACGTGGCCCTCCTGCTGGCCCGGGTGCACGCGCTGCCCGAGGAACGGGTGGCGTGCTGGGAGTTTCCGTCCGAGCCCACGGCCGTGGCACGGGCCAGGGCACTCACCCGAGCCCAGCTCGCCGAGTGGGGCATGTCGGAACTGGACTTCAACACCGGGCTGGTGGTCAGCGAGCTGGTCACCAACGCCGTGCGCTACGGCGGCCAGGGGCCGGTGAGCCTGCGGTTGCTGCGCGACGACTCACTGATCTGCGAGGTCTCCGACCGCAGCAACACCTCCCCGCGCATCCGGCGGGCGGCCACGACCGAGGAGGGCGGGCGCGGCCTGTTCCTGGTGGCGCAGTACACCAAGAGCTGGGGCGCCCGCTACATGCCGCAGGGCAAGACGGTGTGGGCCGAGCAGATCCCGCAGCCGGAGCAGCCCGCGCCGGAGACGGACGAGCAGGCACTGCTGGCCATGTTCGACGACCCCGGCTGACCTGCCCGGCCGGCCGGCACCGGCCGCAGCACGTCCGGGCCGTTCGAGCGCGGCGGGCCGCCGGCCCTTCGGGCCCACGCGCCGGTCGGCGCTACTCGTCCTGGAACACGACCTTCTGGACGTCGTTGGGACCGTCGAACTCGTCCGTGGACGCGTTGGAGAGCTTCTCGACCAGGACGTCGTCGGCGCCGTTGTCCTTGGCCAGTGAGACCAGGTCGTCCCGGCGGGCGGGATATTCGGCGCCCTTGAGGGCCTTCTGCAGGTCGATCGGACTGATGCTCGCCATGGTGGTCTCCTTGCTGTGCCGATGGCTTCCCTGGTGGAATCCGTCGCGCCGGACAGGCCGGCACGTACATCGTGACCACAGGGGACAAACCGTGCATGTCGGCCGACCGGAACACTCGTACATCCAGGCACCCCCAGCCCCGGGCGCGGCTGGTCCGGAGCGCCGCGCCGCCCGCCGGGCGAGACCCGGCACGGAACCGCTGTCAGCCCTCCGGGCGTGGCGGCGTGGTTCCGCGCAGCCGGTCGAGGCGGGTCACGACCGGTCCGGCCGTGACACCGTGCAGGACGACGGAGGCGAGCACGGTGAACGTCACGACCGCCCACAGCTCTCGCGCCGGCACGGGGAAGGCGTGCTGCCCCAGGGCGTAGGCGAGGTAGTAGAGCGAGCCGATGCCACGGATGCCGTAGGCCGCGACCACCCAGCGTTCCCTGCGCCGCATGCGCCTGCCGAGCAGACCGGCCCACCCGGACAGCGGCCGGATCACGCACAGCAGCACCAGCGCGGTGACGGCGCCCTGCCAGGTCAGCGAGGCGAGCCCGCCCAGCGCGACGAACGCGCCGAGCAGGAACAGCAGCACGGCGGTGAACAGACGCTCCACCTGTTCCACGAAGTCGTGCAGGACGTTGTGGAAGCCGTGAGCACGTTCCGCCGCCCGGATGGAGCACGCGGTGACGAACACGGCGAGGAAGCCGTAGCCCTGGAGCGTCTCGGTCACCCCGTACGCCAGGAACGTGGCGCCCAGGGCGACGAAGCCCTCCCGGTGCTCCGACAGCCGCAGCACCGTGGAACGGGCCCGGAAGAACAGCCAGCCCAGCAGCCGGCCGACCAGCCATCCGCTCAGCAGACCGATCCCGCACTTGACCGCGACGTCCTTCAGCACCCACGCGCCGAGCCAGTCCGCCGACCAGCCGCTGCCCGCGGCAGCCGCCAGCGCGACCGCCGCGTAGGTCAGCGGGAAGGCCAGGCCGTCGTTCAGGCCCGCCTCGCTGGTGAGAGCGAACCGCACCTCGTCCTCGTCGTGCTCGTCCTCGGTCGGCTCCCCCACCCGCACCTCCGAGGCGAGCACCGGGTCGGTCGGCGCGAGGACGGCGGCCAGCAGCAGCGCGGCAGCGGGCGGCCAGTCCAGCAGCCACCAGGCCGTGAGGGCGGTGCACACGACGGTCAGCGGCATGGTGACGCCCAGCAGGCGCCACGTGGTGGCCCATCGGCGCCGCCCCACGGGCCGGTTGAGCGCCAGCCCGGCGCCCATCAGCGCGATGATCACGCAGATCTCCGTGAGGTGCTCCGCCACCAGCCGGTCGTCCACCGGGTCGATCTCCGGCAGCGGCAACGGCAACAGGTACACACCGATGCCGCCCACCAGGAAGACCAGGGGCATCGACAACGCCCGCCCGGCCACCACCCGCGGCAGCACCGCCGCGAGCAGCGCACCCACCCCCAGCCACATGAACACGGCGTCACCGATCGTCACCGCGCTGCGCCCCTCCCTCCGCTCCGCCTGCCGAGCTACCGAGCCCTGCTGGTACGAGACGCCGCCGGCCGTTGTTTCCGGCCGCTCGACCCGGCGTCTCCGCGTCGACTCCGCCTACCCCTTCAGACCCGCCAGTCACTCGAAGCAACACAGCAGTGCTCTCACCCGATGGTCTCCCGGTCGTCTCACCGCCACGCGGGGGTGAACCGCATGCCACCCGTCGAGCGGACGGATCGCCGACGCGCTGCGCGGAGCGACCCCGCCCTCATCACGGCCACGGCTCGGTCCGGCCGGCCGAGGCCTTCCCGAGGTCCGCGCCGGAGCTGACGTGCCGCTCTGTCTGCTGCAGGCCGTACCAGTCCAGGCAGATCACGGTGGCATCGTCCTCGAGCCGGCCCCCGGCAGCGTCCCGGACGGCGGATGTCAGTGTCAGCGCCGTCTCCCGGGGGTGCAGGTCCCGGGTGCGTTCCAGCAGGGCGTGCAGATCGACCTGCTCGCCATGCCGTTCGAGCATGCCGTCGGTCAGCAGGAGCAGACGGTCACCGGGGCGCAGGTCGAGGTCCTGGACGCGATAGGCGTGGGGCACGGACACGGGCAGCCCGAACGGGTGGTCCACCTCGCAGGTGATCGTCTCCGCCGTCCCCCCGCGCATGCGCAGCGGCCAGGGGTGGCCGGCGTTGACGAGCTGTGCCCGACCGGTGCGGAGGCCGATGCGCAGCAGTTGCCCGGTGGCGTGCCCCTGGCCGTGGTCGGCCAGTGCCCGGTCGGCCCGGTCGGCCTGGCCGGCCAGGTCGGCTCCGGCGCGACGGGCGCCGCGCAGGGAGCCCACCAGCACCGTGGCGGCCAGGGCGGCATCGAGGTCGTGCCCCATGGGGTCGGTCACCGACACGTGCAGGGTGTCGTGCTCCACCGTGTAGTCGAAGGTGTCGCCGCTGAGCTCCTCGGAGGGCTCCAAGTGGCCGCTCAGGGCGAACTGCGCGGCCTCGCACGTCAGTGACTGGGGCAGCAGCTGGTACTGGATCTCGGCTGCCAGCGTGGGGGGCCTCGAGCGTCTGCCCCAGGTGTAGAGATCGGTGAAGCGACCGTTGGCGATCACGACGTAGGCCAGGATGTGGCCCGCCTCCCCGACGGCGCGGATCACCTCTTCGCCGGGGTCGGCCGGCAGGAGCAGTTCCAGCAGTCCGATGGCGTCTCCCCGGTTGGTGACCGGCGCGATCACGCGCCGCCCCTGGCCGGTCGCCTCCTGATACAGCCGCTGGGTGCGGATCACCTCCTCGTAGACGCTCCCGAACAGGGGGATCCGCTCCGCTTCCCGACCGCCGTCCACGCCGACGGCGGTGGACAGCCGTGCCACGGCCTTCCCCGTGAGATCCACGATGAGGAAGGAGATCATCGTGGCTTCGAAACGCCGCTGCAGGTGCTCCGCCACCACGGCGACGGCGTCCGCCGGCGCCGCCCTCTCCGCCGCGGTCAGCAGCCGGGGAAGTCCGCTCGGCTCATCACTCACGAACGCAGCCCCTTCCACCAGCCTCTCCTACAGCTTGGGCACCGCCGTGACGGGCGTCAATCGCTGGGTGATCACGACGAGTGGCAGGGGCGGGGCACGAACGCGCCGCGGCACTCGGTGCCGGCGCGCGAAAGGCTCAGCCCGTCGTTCCGGCCGCCTCGCCGAGGCCGTCCCGGCCCCGGTCGGCGATCAGGGCCCGGTACCAGTGATAGCTGTCCTTCGGGATACGACGCTGGGTGGCGTAGTCCACGTACACGAGACCGAACCGCTTGCTGTATCCGTACGCCCATTCGAAGTTGTCCAGGAGTGACCACACGTAGTAGCCGCGTACGTCGACACCGTCGGCGATCGCGGCCGCGACGGACCTGAGGTGTCCGTCCAGGTAGGAGATCCGGTCGGTGTCATGGACGGCTCCGTCGGGTGCCGGCACGTCGTCCTCGGCGGAACCGTTCTCCGTGATGTGGATCGGAGGCAGCGCGTCCCCGTACCGCTCGCGCAGGCCGACGAGCAGGTCGCGCAGGGTGTGCGGAACGACCGGCCAGCCCATGGCCGTGTGCCTGGCCTCCGGTACGCCCACCCCCTCGAATCGGTTGTCGTCCGCCGTGCGCGAGAGCGGGTCCGGATCCCGGTAGGGCGCGTTCCGGACGACCGACGGGGTGTAGTAGTTGATGCCGAGGAAGTCCAGCGGCGCGGCGATGACCTCCAGGTCTCCGGGGCGGCGGAAGGCCTCGCGGCGTATCAGGTCCTCCCAGGTGTCGTCCTCGCTGTCCGCGTAGCGCCCCTCGATGAGCGGTTCGGTCCAGATCAGGTTGCGCTGGGTCTCGGCACGCAGCGCCGCGGCCACGTCCTCGGGGGTGCTCGTGGCGGGGGTGACGTGGTCGAGATTGAGCGTGATCCCGACCTCGCGGGCTCCCGCCTCCCGCAGCACCGGTACGGCCAGTCCATGGCCGACGAGCAGGTGATGTGCCGCGGCGAGGGCCGGCGTGCCCTCGCGGGCCCCCGGAGCGTGATGGCCGTTGGCGTACCCCAGGAAGGCGCTGCACCACGGCTCGTTGAGCGTGATCCACCGGGGCACCCGGTCGGCCAGCGCGTCGGCCACCAGCCCCGCGTAGTCGGCGAACCGGTGGGCGGTGTCGCGGTTGCGCCAGCCGCCCCGCTCCTCCAGTGCTTGCGGCAGGTCCCAGTGGTAGAGCGTGACGGCGGGTTCGATGCCGGCGTCCAGCAGGCCGTCGACCAGTCGCTCGTAGAAGCCGAGTCCCGCTGCGTTGGCCGGCCCCGAGCCCGTGGGCTGCACCCGCGGCCAGCTGACGGAGAACCGGTAGGAGCCTACGCCGAGCGCTTTCAGCAGGGCGATGTCCTCGCGGTAGCGGTGGTAGTGGTCGCACGCGACGTCACCGGTGTCGCCCCCGAGAACCGCCCCGGGACGCCGGGCGAACGTGTCCCAGATGGAGGGACCGCGGCCGTCCTCGTGGGCCGCGCCCTCGATCTGGAAGGCGGCCGTGGCCGCACCGAGGACGAAGCCGGCCGGGAAGGAAGGAAAGTCACTCACGAGATGTCCGTGTCCTGTCGCTGACGGTACAGCCAGGATCCTCGGGAACTAAACCGGTTCTGTACAGCTCTGTGTCGTCTTTTTCGCTGATTTGGTCGAGGAATTTACTAAACCACTACCTAAACGATGGCGCCTGACTGGACAACGTTGTCAGCACTGTGCAGAGTTCCGTCCTCGGGAGCTGAGAGCCGAGCCCTCCGGCTCGCCGTTCGCAAGAAAGGACCGACGGCATGGTCGTGTACGGAGCACTCGACATCGGCGGCACGAAGATCGCCGGAGCGCTCGTGGATCCGCAGGGGCGCCTGCTCGTGCGGTCGGAGCGCCCCACCCCCGCCCGTGAACCGGCCGAGGTCCTGATGGGCGCCGTGACGGCCGTACTGGACGAGCTCTCCGGCCACTCGGCGTGGCGGGAACTGGCGCGCCTGGGCGTCGCGAGCGCCGGTCCCGTGGACAGGGCCACCGGGACGGTGAGCCCGGTCAACATCCCCGGCTGGCGCGGCTTTCCGCTGATCGACCGGGTGCGCTCGCATCCACGCGTGCCCGCTCACGCGGACCCCGTACTGGTCGGGGACGCCGTCGCCATGGCGGCGGCCGAGCACTGGCTGGGTGCCGCCCGCGGGGCGGACAACGCGCTGTGCCTGGTGGTCTCCACGGGCATCGGCGGCGGACTGGTCCTCGACGGGCGGCTGCACTCCGGGCGAACGGGGAACGCCGGGCACATCGGGCACATCTCCGTCGACCTCGACGGGGCCGCGTGCCCGTGCGGTGCGCGGGGCTGTGTGGAGGGGCTGGCGAGCGGGACGGCGATCGCCGCGCGTGCCCTGGCGGCGGGCTGGACCCCGCCCGCGGGCGTCCCCGCCAGCGCGGCGGGCGTCGCCGCCTCGGCCCGGTCGGGCGATCCCGTCGCCCGGGGCGTGTACGACCGCGCCGCGCAGGCCCTCGCCGCCGCGATCGCCGCGACGGCCGCTCTGGTCGAACTCGACCTCGTCGTGATCGGCGGCGGTGTCGCCCAGTCCGGTGACACGCTGTTCGCCCCTCTGCGCCGGCACCTGGCCGCTTACGCGGCCCTCGACTTCGTACGCGGCATCCGGGTCGTGCCGGCCGCGCTGGCTCTGAACGCCGGGCTGATCGGTGCCGCGGCCGTCGCCGCCGCTCCCGCAGCCGGTTCGGCGAGGGCGCGGGACATGGCCGCCCAGGCTTCGGCCGCGCCGGGACGGGAGGGTTCGGCGGAAGCGGCCGCCGAACCCGCACAGGCCGGTACGCGGGCCTCCGTCGGCGGCGCGGTGCCCGACCCCGGGACGCCCGTCCCCCTACGGGACGGCGCCGCCCTCAGGTGACCGGCCGGTCCACGCCCCCGCTGCCGTCCCGGCACCCACGCCCCCCCCCCGCCCTGGC
>NZ_MUND01000522.1 GCF_002154375.1 Streptomyces glaucescens
CTCGCCGAGCGGATCCGCTCGATGGCCAACTGGCTCCTCGAGGGACAGGCATCTCGTACCTCGCCGCCGCGTCCACAGCGCCCGTCTGGGCCCGCCGAGCCGGAGCACGAGGAGATGTCCGCAGAGCACCGGCCGGGCAGTTCAGCGGGTAAGTAGTCCCGTCACCCTGCCGCTGGTGCCGCAGTTCGGGCGGCACGCCCTCGTCGGCACGCGAGTGATCCGCGCACCACCCGCGTGGGTAGACGGATGGACAGACGGTCAGCCGACGCCCTGGGCGGCGAGCACCATGACGGACGGACCGAGGAGGAGGAAAGCGGCTGGAACCGTCACCGCAGGGGCAGCCGCCTGTGCGGCCTGCCGTATAACGCAAGCGCCGCACGGCACTGACCTGGACACCAGTGCCGCCGGGGCGTGCTGCCCGTCCCCCGGCCTCGAGCGCAACAGGAGGGCGCCAGTGACCGCTATACCCGAGGGCCGCGACTGGACCCGCATGAAGCGTGCCGACTTCGACGACTCCGCCCCGCTCGACCTGGTCGACGCGGCCGTGTGCCGGCCGGTACCTGCTGTGCCCGACGAGTGCGGGACACAAGCGCTGTTCGGGGCGAATCCGGAGCCCGCGCGTTGCCGCCGCACCCGCACACCAGTCCAGGCGCAGACCGAAGACACCGAGGACACCGACACGTTGTTCTGAGCCGGTTACGGCATGCAGGCGTGACATTGCTGCCAAGCTAGCCCCGCCCCGTTCGTACTCCGCACTGGTATGGGTCAGTAGCCCGGGAACATACCCAGGAAAGCGCCGATGGCTACGGTGATGACACCGCCTTCGACGCCGAGTATCGAAACGCATCACCGTCGAGCACGCACTCGCCGATCACAAACGCTGGAAGCGGCTGACCCGCTGGACCCACCGACGAGAGGACCTACCCGCCACCTACCGGGCCATCGCCGGCCTCGTCTCCGACCGCACCGCCAACGCGTGACCACGACTCCGATCAGGCAAACACGACTCCATCGCTATCACGCACCAGCTCGTTAGGGCCTGCCGGAGAACAACATGCGGGCGGGCGGCGCGTTGACCTGCAAGTTTAGGTCGCAAAACCCGCAGGTTATTTTCCGGCAGGTGCTTACTGATCATTTCAGAATGAATTTGGTTGGGGGCCTTGGCAGTTGCGCTGGTGGGCGGCACAGTTCTGGGGGTGTCGGATGATCTTGTGCCTGATGATCTGTGGGAACGTGTCGCACGGTTTCTCCCTCCTCGCCCGCCGCGGCGTCGGCGGTATCCGGGCCGGCTGCCGGCGGATGACCGTGCGGCTCTGCGCGGGATCGTCTACGTCTTGCGCACGGGTGTGACTTGGGCGGACGTGCCGACCGAGACGATCGGCTGCAGTGGGGTGACGTGCTGGCGGCGCCTGCGGGACTGGACCGAGGCCGGCGTATGGCCCCGCCTGCACGAGATCCTCCTCGCGGAACTCCGCAGAGCCGGCCTGCTGGACATGGAGGACGCCGCGGTGGACGCCTCGTACGTCCGGGCCCTCAAAGGGGGGCTCACACCGGACCTTCGCCGGTCGACCGCGGCCGCCTCGGCAGCAAGCACCACCTGATCACCGACCGGCACGGAACACCTCTTGCGGTGTCGCTGACCAGCGGAAACCGTCACGACGTCACCCAGCTCATGCCCCTGCTGGACGCGCTCGCGGCGATGCCGATGAGGTGCTCGCCGATGTGCGTCAGTACGTGGTCGACAACCTCGGTGACCGGGACGCCGTCCTGGTCGTGGACGACACGGGCTTTCTGAAGAAGCGGGTCCGGTCGGCGGGGGTGCAGCGGCACTATTCCGGAACCGCTGGGCGGACGGAGAGCTGCCAGGTCGGTGTCTTCCTCGGCTATGCAACTGATCGTGGCAGGACGTTGATCGACCGGCGTCTGTATCTGCCGGCCTCTTGGACTGACGACCGCGAGAGGTGTCGCCGGGCCGGCATCGGCGACGAGGTCGCCTTCGAGACCAAGGTGGCCATGGCCAAGGCGATGGTCCGCCGCGCGATCGCAGACAAGATCCCGTTTCGGTGGGTGACCGGATGCCGCTTACGGGTTCAGCAAAGGCTGGCGGTCGGAGCTGGAGCGGACGGATGTCTTCCACGTCATGGCCACCACCCGGCATGACACCGTGGTCACCCGGTGGGCGATCGACCATCCTGTCCATGACCTGTTCCACGGCCTGCCGCGGCAGAAATGGAAGCGTCGTTCCTGCGGCAGCGGGGCTCACGGCCTGCGGATCTACGACTGGGCACGCGTCGAGGTGCGGCCCTGGCACCGGCCCGACCGCCGGCACTGGGTGCTGGCCCGCCGCAGCG
>NZ_MUND01000523.1 GCF_002154375.1 Streptomyces glaucescens
TGTGCTCCCGGTCGACCGGGATGCCGTACCGCCGGCAGATCCCCGCCGTCAGACGGGCCGACGCGGCGTACATCGCGTCGGTGAGGTCCTGCGGGCGGTCGACGAAACCGGCGTGCTCGATGCCGATGCTCCGCTCGTTGTAGTCCCGGTTGCCCGCGTGGTACGCCACGTCCAGCTCGCGGATCATCTGGGCGATCCGGCCGTCCTGCCCGACGATGTAGTGCGACGCGGCGCCGTGCTCCGGGTCCTGGAACACCTGCACCGCGCTGTCGAAACTGCCCTGGGTGACATGGACGACCACCATGTCTATCGCGTAGTCGTCCGGCCGGTCCGCCCAGCGGAAGTTGGCCGAGGAGGCCGCCACCCAGCGCGCGCCCCGGTAGTCGACCGCGCCCTTCACCCGGGGCCTCTCCACCCCCGGCACCCGATACCACAGCCGCGACAGCTCGTCGCGCGCCAGCACGGCGCCCGTGCCCAGCACGGCCGCCGCCCCGCCCACGATCAGTGACCGGCGCCCGATCCGCCGCCCCGAGCCGTCCTTCGTCTCTCCCATGTGATCCAGAACGGATACTCGCGGGCTCCGGTTCCCGCGCCCCCGTACCCTGGAAGGGTTATGACTGACACCCCGCAGCGCTCCCGCCCGCTCCGCGTCCTCGCCGCCATGTCCGGCGGTGTCGACTCCGCCGTCGCCGCCGCCCGCGCGGCCGAGGCAGGCCACGACGTGACCGGCGTCCACCTCGCGCTCTCCGCGAACCCCCAGTCCTTCCGTACGGGCGCGCGGGGCTGTTGCACGATCGAGGACTCCCGGGACGCCCGCCGCGCGGCCGACGTCATCGGCATCCCGTTCTACGTCTGGGACCTCGCCGACCGCTTCCGCGAGGACGTCGTCGAGGACTTCGTCGCCGAGTACGAGGCGGGGCGCACCCCCAACCCGTGCCTGCGCTGCAACGAGAAGATCAAGTTCGCCGCGCTGCTGGACAAGGCGCTGGCCCTCGGCTTCGACGCGGTCTGCACCGGCCACTACGCGAAGGTGATCGTCCGCGAGGACGGCACCCGTGAGCTGCACCGCGCCTCCGACATGGCCAAGGACCAGTCGTACGTCCTCGGCGTCCTGGACGACCGGCAGCTGGCCCACGCCCTGTTCCCGCTCGGCGACACGGTCACCACCAAGGACGAGATCCGCGCGGAGGCCGAGCGCCGCGGCCTGGCGGTCGCGAAGAAGCCCGACTCGCACGACATCTGCTTCATCGCCGACGGCGACACCCAGGGGTTCCTCGCGAAGCGGCTGGGCAAGGCCGAGGGCGACATCGTCGACGAGGCGGGCAACAAGCTGGGCACCCACGAGGGCGCCTACGGCTTCACCATCGGGCAGCGCAAGGGCCTGCGCATCGGCACCCCGGCCCCCGACGGCAAGCCGCGCTACGTCCTCGACATCTCGCCCGTGAACAACACCGTCACGGTGGGCCCCGCCGAGGCCCTCGACGTCTGTGCCCTCACCGCGATCAAGCCCCGCTGGTGCGGCACGGCCCCCTCCGGCCCCGGCACCTACACCGCCCAGCTGCGCGCCCACGGCGGGGAGACGGAGGTGACGGCGGAGGTGATCGACGGCGAACTGCACGTCCGCTTCACCGCGCCGGTCCGCGGCGTCGCCCCGGGCCAGGCGATCGTGCTGTACGACGGCACGCGCGTGGTGGGCTCGGCGACGATCGCGTCGACGGCTCGCTGGGAAGCTGCCACAGCCTGATCATCGAGGGCTCGCAGGAGCTGGCACGGTCCGGCCACCCGGCATAGGCTGGCCGTCGCGGAAGGTCCGCACAGTGTGAGCCGGCGGCGGGACCTCCCCGCCCCTTCGGGAGGTGGACGGTGCTCCTGCGCTTTCGAGTGGCGAATCACCGCTCGATCCGGGACGAGGCCGAGCTGACACTCGTCGCTGCAGCAGACAGTTCCGACAGCATTGCGCGGGACAGCGGGATCGCTCAGGACGGCGGCGGGCACGTGTTGGTGCTACCCGTGGCCGGGATCTTCGGTGCGAACGCCTCCGGCAAGAGCAACCTGCTCAGCGCGTTCCACGCCATGCGGGAGGCGGTACGCACCTCCTTCGCGGACTGGGCCAAGTATCCCGGGGTGCCTCACCGGCAGCCCTTCAAGCTGGATGCCGTCAGCGCCGAGGAGACCACCCTCTTCGAGGTCGACCTGGTCCTCGGCGCCCGCACACCCGTCCGTTACACGTACGGCTTCGAACTCTCCGACGACCGGGTCGAGGCCGAATGGCTGCACGCCTATCCGGGCGGCATTCGGCAGGTCTGGTTCGACAGGGAGGCGGACCGCCCGGCGGAGGACGGCGATGAATACCTCTTCGAGAGTCCGGCCTTCACCGGCCGCCGCGACGACCTGGTCGCGCTCACCCGGCCGAACGCCCTCTTCCTCTCCACTGCGGCCACCCTCAACGACCCTCAACTGTCCGCCCTGCACCGCTGGTTCCTAAACAACCTGTGGCTGATGACCCCGGGTGCGGATATCAGCCACCGTGCCGACTGGACCAAGCGCCGCCTCACCGAACTCCACGACGACACCGGCTACCGCGAACGACTCGTCCAGCTCCTGGCCGCGGCCGACCTGGGCGTCACCGGCTTCGATCTCGATCCGGACACTGGCGCGGTCTCTCTTCGGCACCGGACGGAGGGGGCGGAAGCGCTGGCCCTCGACTTCCTCACCGAGGAAAGCTTCGGTACGCACGCGTGGTTCGCTTTCCTCGGCCCGATGCTCACCGTCCTCGACAACGGGACGACGCTGCTGGTCGACGAACTCGACTCCAGTCTCCACCCCACGCTGGCCGCCGAGGTCGTCCGTCTGTTCCAGGACCGTAAGGCCAACGCCAAGGGCGCCCAGCTGATCTTCACCACCCACGACGCCACGCTGCTCGGCAACGCCGTACTCGACCGTCCGCTCCGCCGCGATCAGGTATGGCTCACCGCCAAGACGAAGTCCGGCGCGAGTGAGCTGTATCCGCTGGTCGCCGCCCATCCGGAGGAGGGCGAGGACCTGGAGCGGGGCTATCTGCGTGGCCGGTACGGAGCGGTGCCCCGGGTGACCCCGGGCGAAATCGCCCGCGAGGTGTCCTGGCTGGAGGAGAAGGCGGCGGCGACGGCGTGAGCGAACGGGGTGGGCACGGAGTATGAGCAGCAGGCGCAGGTCGAAGAAGGACGCGGCGAGCACGGTGCTGCCGCCGCAGGCGCCTCCATTGCAGTACTCACGTCACGAGCGGGTGCTTTACGTGGGGTGCGAGGGCGAGGTGACCGAGTACGACTACCTGCGGTACCTCAACAAGGAGTTCGGGAGCGGGGACAACGAGACCGGCCGACCGCCCTTCACCATCAAGCCGGTCCGCAAGGCCGACGGTCTGATCCCGTCCCGTGCCGTCCAGGCGGTCGTCGACGCCGCCCAGGGGGAGGACGAGACCTGGGTGCTCTTCGACCGGGACAGCCACCATGACATCCCCGAGGCGTTCGAGGCCGCAGCGGACTCGAACACCGAGGTCTGCTTCTCCCATCCCTCCTTCGAACTGTGGTTGCTGCTGCACTTCCAGCCCTTCGGCGGCGCCCAGGGCGCGGCGAAGAACACGTACGTCCTGGAGAAGCTGCGCAAGGCCGACCCCGCGTACAAGCGGTTCGACAAGCCCGACAAAGGTCTGAATGACCTCCGTACCAAGGTGCTGAAGGACAAGGAGAAGGCGGCGGTGCAGCACGCGCGTGCCCTGGTCGGTCAGTGCGAGCACGGTTCGTGCAAGCCCGCCAACGCCACGTTTGAGGAGCCGAAGTACGGCCGCTCGGCGAAGGAGCGGGCCGCCCGCTCCGGACATGCCAAGGACTGCGACGTCCTGAACCGGGACCCGTCCACCGACGTGTGGCGACTCCTGGTCAGTCTGGGCATCGTGAAGATCTGAGCGGCGGCGTCACACCCCTGGTCATGCCGCCCTGAATGTTCGGTTATGGGCGGTTGGCTCCTTGGCTCGAGGGCCGTCTACTCTTCCGTAGTACCTCCATTTCCGTACGAAGGATCCGCGCGTGGCCCGAATCACCCTGCCCGAGCTCGAACGCCATCTCTTCTCGGCCGCCGACATCCTGCGCGGCCGGATGGACGCCTCCGAGTACCGCGACTTCATCTTCGGGATGCTCTTCCTGAAGCGGGCCTCGGACGAGTTCGAGCCGGAGTGGAAGCGGGTCTACGAGGAGCGGCTCGCGCAGACCGGCGGCGACGAGACGAAGGCGCTGGCCAAGGCGAACAATCCGGCCGCCTACCCCCGCGTCTTCTACGTGCCGCCGCGGGCCCGCTGGTGGCGTGGACCACACCACGATCCGGAGAAACCGCAGAGCCCGGCGCCCGGCATCATGGCCCTGACCGAGAAGGTCGGCCAGGGCCTCGACGAGGCTCTGGTGGCGCTCCAGGAGGGCAACGACCTGCTCGCGGGCATCGCCTCGCACATCAGCTTCAACGAGGTGGTCGGTACCAAGCCGCGCTTCACCGATCCCGAACTCCGGTCACTGATCCGGCACTTCAGCCTCTACCGGCTGCGCAACGAGGACTTCGAGTTCCCCGACATGCTGGGTGCTGCCTACGAGTACCTTCTCGGCCGGTTCGCGGACTCGGCCGGCCAGCGCGGCGGTGAGTTCTACACGCCGCGTTCGGTGGTGCGGATGATGGTGCGCCTCGTCGACCCGCAGCCCGGGGAGTCGGTGTACGACCCGTGCGCGGGCTCCGGCGGCATGCTGATCGCGGCCCGCGAGCACGTCGAGGAACACGGCGGAGACCCCGAGGAACTGTCGGTCAACGGGCAGGACAAGAACGGCCCGTCCTGGTCCATGGCCAGCATGAACATGGTCCTGCACGGCATCCACACCTTCGACCTCCAGCACGGTGACACCCTCGCCGAGCCACTCCATCTCGACGAGAACGGGCGGCTGCGCAAGTTCTCGGCGATCCTGTCGAACCCTCCGTTCTCGCTCCCGTACGACGAGGACGCCGTCGCCAAGGCCGACGAGGACCACGGCAAGCGGATGCACTGGGGCTGGACGCCGGGGAGCGGCAAGAAGGCCGACCTGATGTTCGTCCAGCACATGGTGTCGGTTCTGGAGGAGGACGGCGGACGAGCGGCCGTCGTCATGCCGTACGGGGTGCTCTTCCGGGGCGGCAAGGAACGCGAGATCCGCATCGGGATGCTCCGCGCGGACTGCGTGGAGGCTGTCATCGGCCTCGGCCCGAACCTGTTCTACGGCGCGGGCGTCCCAGCCTGCATCCTGATCCTGCGGCCCCCGCACGGGAAGACCGACCCGAAGCGCCTGGAGAAGGTCCTCTTCATCAACGCCGACCGGGACTTCACGCCCGGCCGCAACCAGAACGAACTCGGCCCCGAACACATCGAGAAGATCGTGACGGTCTTCCGCGAATGGCGCCTCATCGACGGCTACTCGCGCGAGGTCCACCGCGACGAACTCCTCGCCCTCGACGCGAAGGGCGTCCCCGAGGCGAACTTCAACATCCGCCGCTGGGTGGACAACTCGCCGCCTGCGGAGCCGCAGGACGTACGGGCGCATCTGTACGGGGGCGTGCCGGTTGCCGAGGTTGCGGCGAAGGAGAGGCTGTTCAAGGCGTACGGAGTCGATGCCGGTTCGCTGTTCGCGCGCCGGGAGGGCTCAGGCGAGTACTACGACTTCCTGCCGGAAGGCGCAGAGGCCACGGCCGCCCGTATTCCGCGACTGACGTACGCGCGGGAGGCGGAGCTGCGCGAGACGTTCGACGAGTGGTGGTCGAAGAGTTCCGGTCTCTTCGCACGGCTCGCGGCGGACCGGAAACTGATGGGACTGCGCAGCGGGCTTCTCGACGGGTTCACGACCGCGGTCGGCGGAGCCGGGGTCCTCGACGAGTTCACGACCGCCGGCATCATCGCTGCGTGGTGGACGGAGAACCGCTACGACATGAAGGCCCTTGCGGCGGGCGGCTTCGAGCGGGTCCTGGAAGGCTGGGTCGACTCCGTCGAGGCGATCGTCGACCCGGCGGTCCCGGGGGGCGGCGCGGACGACGCGAAGCGCACGTCGGTCTCCCCTGCCGAGCGCCGCAGGGCCCTTGACCAGCCGGTGGTACGGGAGCTGATCCCGGAGTTCCTGGACGCGGTCAAGGCGGCCGACAAGGCCCTCGCGGAGGCGGAGGCCGCGGCGAAGACGGCGGCTGAGTCGAGGGCGGCGGTGGCGGATGCGGGTACGGACACGGACGACGAGTCCGACTCCGGTGAACCGGCGGAGCTGGTCGCCCCGGAGGAACTCGCCGCCTTGGACAAGGCGTTGACGGCGGCCAAGAAGGCCCTGACGGCGGCGCGCAAGAAGCGCAAGGCGCTGGATGACCGTTTCCTGCCGGACCTGAAGGCGGCGGCGGACCTGAAGAAGGCAGAGGAGGGCGGCCCGGAGAGCATCGTCCTGACGGTCCTCCGCCGTGACCTGTCCGACCGCCTGAACGCGGCGTTGGCGGCGGGCCGCCGCGAGATCGTTGCTTCCTTCCGACGCTGGGCCGAGAAGTACGAGGTGTCGCTGACGGACCTGGAGGACGCCAGCCGCGACGCGGCAAAGAGGCTTGCGGAGTGGCTGGGGGTGCTGGGTTATGGGCGTTGAGACGGTGCAGACCGGAAGCTTTTCCTGGCCTGAGCAGTGGCAGCGGGTCAGCTTGGCGGATGCCGGTCGGTGGATGTCCGGAGGAACGCCGAGCACTTCGAACGGAGCGTATTGGGACGGAGACATCCCGTGGATCAGCGGCGCGAGCCTGAAGCAGTTCCGCATCACGGATTCTGAGCGCCGTGTTACCCGGCTTGGGGCCGAGAACGGCTCACGGTTGGTCGACAAGGGCGCCGTGCTTTTCATTGTGAGAGGGATGAGCCTCAAGTCGGAGTTCCGAATTGGGGTGACGCAGCGCGAAGTTGCCTTCGGCCAGGACTGCAAGGCGCTTGTCCCAGACGAGAGCATCGATCCGTTTTACCTGGCGTATGCCATGCGAGTACTGACCCCGACAATCTTGAGCATGGTCGAGGAGACCAGCCATGGCACGGGGCGCCTGGACACGAACCGACTCAACGCGCTGGAGATCGGAGTTCCGCCGCTGGCCGAACAACGCGACATCGTCGCCGCGCACGAGGTGTTCGAGCGGCGGATCGGGGACCTCGAACGCGTTGCCCAAAAGCGAAGCACCCTGCTCTCGGCCGCAGTGTCCGCACTGCTTCGGAGTCAGGACAGCTCAGGTACGACGCTGGAGACGATGATGGTCTCCTGTGACCCAGGCATCACGCTGGGGGCGCATCGTGCCCCGCAGAAGCGGGCCACTGGTTACCTGCGCGTGGCCAACGTGCGGATGGGATGGATCGACACCTCGGACGTCGCTGCCCTGGAATCGACGAGTAACGACCGCCCGAGGTACGAGCTCGTGGCCGGTGACGTCCTGGTCGTCGAAGGGCATGCGAATCCTGAGCAAATCGGTCGTGCTGCTTTGGTCGGTCCTGCCGAAGAGGGGCTGCTCTACCAGAACCACCTCTTCCGGCTCAGGTTCGACCGCGACGAGGTTGTACCGGAGTTCGCGATGTTGTGGCTGAACTCGGAGGCTGTTCGCTCGTACTGGATCAGCCGGTGCGCTACGAGTTCCGGCCTCTACACGATCAACTCAAAACTGCTGGCGGATGCCCCGTTCCCGGTGGTGCCCATCGAGGAGCAGCGGAAGATCGTAGAGACCTGGCGTACAGGAATCCGCGCAGTCGATTCTCTGCATGGGCAGATTGCCAAGCTCCGCACGATCCAGCAGGGCGTGATCGAAGACCTGCTCAGCGGTCGGACCCGAGTGAACCGGACCTGAGGCTTTCTATCAGCGCACCAAGCGACGCCCGGTCCATGACGATCACATTCGCCGGGCGTTTGCTGTCCCGCAGGGCGACCCCTGTCTGCATCCAGGCGACCTCAACGCAGTTGTTGCCACTGGCCTCGGAGTAGGAGGACTTGAACCACTTCAGGGCGGACACGACGGGCACCTCTTACAGGTCGTTGGCGATTTCGGCGATGGCATCTGATGACTGCTTTGGATTCAACGCCACCTGTTCGATCGCGTCCAGTCGCCGACGGAAGTTGGCGAGTTGAGTGGAGGAGTGGAAGAAAGTGGCGCCGAGCGGGGAGTCGACCAGGACTGTGTCCAGGTGAGGGCTGAGGCCCGCCGCGTACATCACGGAGTCGCCGGCCATGGGGAAGCCACCTGCCGTGAACGGGATGACCCGGAGAGTGACGTTGTCACGCTCACCTTCTTCCAGCAGGCGAGTGAGCTGGGCTTTGGCTACCTTGCGCCCGCCCACCTGCATACGCAGCGCCGATTCGTGGATGAGACCGATGTACGGGATGCCGGGCTCGTCTGCGATTCGTGCATGCCGCGCCAGCCGATGAGCGATGCGGAGTTCCACCTCGAGGCGGGGCAGGGTCGGGATGAACAAGTCAAAGAGGGCGCGCGCGTGGTCTTCGGTCTGGAAGATGCCGGGAAGATGGGCTGTCTGGACTGAGCGGAGGCTCGTGGCGTAGTGCTCCAGTTCCGATGTGTCGAGGAAATCGGGCGGGATCTTGCCCCGGTACTCCTCCCACCAGCCGCTCCGGCGGCCTCCGGTCATGGACGCCAGGGCGTCGATGAGTTCCTCGTCGTCGCACTCGTAGATGCTCACGAGCCGACGCAGACGATCCTCGCTGATGCCGTACCTACCAGCCTCGATGTTGGAGATGTTGGTGCGGTCGGTGCCCAACAACTCGGCTGCCCTGGGAGCGGGCATGCCTGCGGACTCTCTGAGCCGTCGCAGCTCGGCGCCGAGTCGGCGCTGACGGATCGTGGGCTGGTGCTTCGGTGCCATTTGCAGCCTCCTTGCTCGCGCACAGTGTGCCGACGCTGGTGGGTCGGGTCCAACCAAATCTAATTATTCACTCGTTCCAGTTCAAGACATGGCACGGGTTATGTGAGCAGCTCTACATTGTGTAGCGCGCCATTCGTGTTCCAGCCGCCCGGCGGAAGCGCACCGGCCCCCTGCCCTCCGGAAGGCAGGGTCCCGGCACTGCCACCGCCGTCCGGCAGTTCGCAAGCAGGCGCCCCCTCCCAAAGAACCCGTTCCGCACCACGGAGGTAGACCGTCGTGAGCAGCAACGAACAGAGCACTGAACCGAGCAACGAATCGACCTACCCCGTCAGTTACGACGTCGGCTACGGCGACCACCCCGTCCCGCTCCCGTTCACCGCCCCCTGGGTGTACGAACTCCACCTCCCCTGCGACCCGCGCGGTCCACGGATCGTCCGGGGCACCCTCCGTGCCGTACTCCACGCGCACGGGATCGGCGAACTCGCCGACCGGGCGGAGCTGTTGACCTGTGAACTCGCCACCAACTCGGTGCGGCACACGAAAGGCCCGGTCATCGTCCGGATGCAGTGGCTGTGCCCCGCGCTGCGGGTGAGCGTGTGGGACGCGAGTCCGGATCTGCCTCCGTTCGCGCCGGGCGCGGCGATGCCCGATCCCGCCGCTTCCTCCGGACGTGGGCTGCCGATCATCGAGAGTCTCGCCGACCGGTGGGGCGGCTGCGGGTCCGTCGACGGGCCGAACGGCGGGCCGGGCGGCAAGACCATCTGGTTCGAACTTGCCCTCGGGGACGGTTTCCGGCCACCCTCACCCGTGCTCGCCGCCTGATCCGAGCGCATTTCGCGCCAAGCTCCCCGGCCGCCGATAGAGTTTCGATCTCCTGTCCCGTACCGGAGGGCGGGGATCGAGGCGGGTGGCCGGGGAGGGCAGGCGCGTGGCGGAGCAGCCGGAGTACGTCAGGACCGAGCGGCCGCTGATCGAGCAGCTGACGGCGATGGGCTGGGCCCACCTCCGGGGCGGCCCGAGCGCCGGACCCGCCACCGTGCCGGGCGCCTCGGACCGTACGAGCTTCGAGACCGTCGTGTACGCGGACCGGTTCAAGGCCGCCGTGGCCAGGATCAACCCGAGGCCGTCGGACGGAAAACTCTGGCTGAGCGACGCGCAGTTGGATTACCTCCTCGCCCTGGTCCAGGGCACCGCGCCGGGGCAGGGCCCGAAGGAACGCGGTGTCGCCGGGAACCTGGAGGTGACCGACCTCCTGCGCAAGGGCCGCAACGCCCGCACCCTGCCGGGCTGGACGAAGGGCGACCCCGAACACGTACGGCTCGTCGACTGGGACGGCGAGTTCGGGGAGCAGCCGGACACTCCCGGCGGCGGCAACGACCTGCTCGTCGTCTCCCAGTTCCGGATCGAGCGCCAGGACGCCGCTCCCGTCACGCCCGACCTCGTGCTGTTCGTCAACGGGCTGCCCTGGGTGGTGATCGAGTGCAAGGCGCCCGTGGTGTCCGGCCCCCAGGGAGACGTGCGGGCCGCCCTGGACGACGCCGTCGACCAGGTGCTCCGGTACGCGGGCGTCAACTCTCCGGCCGCCGTACCCGAGTTCGTCCGCTTCGCGCAGGTCCTGGTCGGCACCGACCGTGACCACGCCGAGACCGGAACGGTCACCGCCGAACCCCGGCACTTCGCCCCCTGGCGCACGGTCGCGCCCGTGAGCGAGGACCGGGTACGCGAGGAGGTGCGCAAGCCCACGTCGGCAGCCCTCACCGACCAGGAGATCCTGGTCGCCGGGATGCTGCGCCCGGCCCATCTCCTCGACCTGGTAAGGGACTTCACCACCCGGCTCGGCAGCGGGCACCGCACGGTCAAACTGGTCGGTCGCCACCAGCAGTTCAAGGCGGTGAAGGCACTCACACGGAAGCTGGAGGAGCGGGACCGCAAGGCGGCGGCCGGCCTGGCCGTCAGCCACCGGGGCGGTGTCGTCTGGCACACCCAGGGCTCCGGCAAGAGCCTGACCATGGCGTTCCTGGTCCGGCACCTGCGCAGCCGTCCCGCTCTGAAGTCACACAAGGTGGTCGTGGTCACCGACCGCCTCGACCTGGAGAAGCAGATCCGGGCGAGCCTCGCCGCCACCGAGGAGAAGGTGCACCGCGCGCCGGGCATCAAGCAGGCCAGGAAGTACCTGGAGGTGGACGTCGGGGACGTCGTCCTCGTCACCCTGCAGAAGGCGCAGCGCGACGACACCGCGTACGACGGCCGGGAAGAGTCACTGCCCGACACCGTCCCCGACGATGACGAGGACGGTGGCGAGAACGAGGGATACGTACAGAACCGGGTCGCCAATCCCCACCACCATGTCGTCGTCCTCGTCGACGAGGCCCACCGGGGCCAGGACAAGTGGCAGCACGCCCGCTGGCGGGCCATGCTGCCGCGCGCCGCCTTCGTAGGCTTCACCGGCACCCCGGTGATCAGCAGCAACCGCAAACGCAGTGAGGAGATCTTCGGCCCGTACGCCGACACGTACACCCTGCGCGACGCCGAACTCGACCGGTCCGTCGTGCCCGTCCGCTACGAGGCGTACGCCGTACCGCTCGATGTCATCGAGCAGGCCGCCCTCGACGCCCGGTTCGACGAGAAGGTGCCGTCCGATCCGGAGCTGCGGGCCAAGGTGCTGCGGAAGTTCGGACGCCGCAAGGAGATTCTGGAAGCCCCTTCGGTGATCGAGGCCAAGGCCGAGCACATGCTCGACCACTGGGCCCGCACGGCGTTGCCCGACCGCTTCGGGGCGCAGATCGCCACCGTCTCCCGGCTCGCCGCGGTCCGCTACCGCACCGCGCTGCTCACCGCCCGCGACCGACTGGTCGCCCGCCTGGACGCGCTCGACCCGGCCCTGATCGCCGACCCCATGGCCGCCCTCGAAGCCGACGAGGAGGAGCGGGCGCTCCTCATGCTCCTGCCGGACCGCGAGGTGCTGAGAACGCTCGAGGCGGCCGTCGTCATCTCCCCGGCGGGCCAGGGCGGCAGCGATCCGGAGTCGTGGCGGCCGTGGATCACCAAGAGCTGCCAGGACGCGCACATCGAACGCTTCAAGAGAGGGCTGCCTCCGCGCGACATCACGGCCGACCCGGCATGGAACGTGAGGACGCACGGGCTGCAGCCGTCCGGCGTCGGCACGCCGGCGAGCGGCGGCCAGGTGTGGAACGTCGATCTCGACCTGCCCGCGGACAGCGGACCGCCCGCTTCGCCGGACACGGAGGGCGGCGCGTCACCGGAGACCATGGCCTTCCTGGTGGTCCAGTCGATGCTGCTCACCGGCTTCGACGCACCTGTCGAGCAGGTCCTCTACCTGGACTGCAAGCTGTCCGGCGCGGGACTGCTGCAGGCCGTGGCCCGCACCAACCGGCCCTATCCGGCCAAGAAGTGGGGCCGTGTCGTCGACTACGTCGGCATCGGTCCCGAACTGGCCCGCTCGCTCGCCTCCTACGACCAGGAGCACCTGCGGCACGTCCTCGGTTACCGGAACGTCTCCGTGGACCACCTCCAGCCGGACTACGACGGACCGCAGCCGGACGGCCGCACCCCGGACCGGGACGGACTGCTGCTGCGGTCCGACGCCGCCGCCAAGGCCCTCCTGGAAGACCTCGGGACGAAGGTCACCCGCTTCCTGGCCGGGCAGAACGTCACCGACCCCGGCGACGAGTCCCAGTGGGAGAACTTCCTCGGCCGGCGCCTCGAAGACCCGCTGCTGCGGGGTGAGTTCGACGAGCGCGTCCGTGACTTCCTGACCGCGCTTAATGCGGTCCTGCCGGACCCGGAGGCGCTGAAGTACCGGGAACTGGCCGGTCAGTTGGGCGCACTCCAGTACATGGCCAGGCGCCGCTACCTCGACGGCCGCGAACAGTTCAGCCCGCGCCGCTACGGGGCCAAGGTGCGCCGGCTCATCTCGCAGCACATCGAGACCACCGGGATCCGGCAGCGGATCCCACCCGTCGAGCTCACCGACCCGGAGTTCATGGAACGGGTCGACGCGAATGCCGACCCCCGGGCGCGGTGCTCGTACATGACAGGCTCGCTGAAGCTGCGCATCACCGCGAAGATCGGCGGCGACCGGGCGGGCTACCAGCGGTTCAGCCTCCGGCTCGAAGAGGTCATCGCGCGGATGGAGGACGACTTCGAGCAGGCTGCGGCCGACCTGAAGCGTCTGGTCGGGGACGTGGCCGCGGCGGAGCGGGAGCCGGAGAACGACGACGGCCTCGACTCCCGGACCGAACGGCTGGTCCTCGGACTGCTCCAGCAGCACGCCGAGAACGCCGTGCGGGAACCGTGGCCGCCGGGCACCGATCTGATCCGGGCGGCCCGCGGTCTTACCGAGGAGATGTCGGTGCTCGTGCGGCGTCCGCAGATACACACGCAGGTCGCTGCCCGTAACCGCATGCGCAGCGAACTCTGCGAGCAGCTGGAGATCTGGCTCGACATGGACTGGGACGACATCGGCGACCTCGCGAGCCAACTGACAGAGCTGGCCGTGGAGAGGTATGAGTACTTCCTTGGATACCAGCCGCGCGACGAGGCGGACGGCGGGGACACCTGACGCGGTGACCGCTGATGACTGCCAGGCAGGGTGATGTCGTTGCCGGATGGTAGGAAGAGTGGGTGAGCACCGTCGTCGAACAGGCCATCGCTGATCTCCCTGTGCCCAGGGGGTGGCGGTGGGATGTCGTCGTGCGGCCACGGCGCCGCACCCTCGGCATCGAGATCGCCGAGGACGGCCGAGTGCTCTTCGCGATTCCCGCAGGCGCAGATCCGAAAGAGATCGCCGACGCGGTGCGGGGCCGGATGCCGCGTCTCGCCGCCGAGGTCCGCCGCCGTCAGGAGCTGCGGGCGGCCGAACCGGTCAGGGACCTGATCGGCGGCGAGGGCTTCGCCTACCTGGGCCGCCGGTACCGGCTCAGGCTCACTCCCGACGACGGCAGCAGTCACGTACGACTGCGACAGGGATGGCTGGAGCTACCCCGATCGCGGTCGGCCGCCGCTGATGCGGGGCCCCTTGTGGAGTGGTACAGCAGCCGCGGGGCGCGCTGGCTCACTGCGCGGCTGCAGCCGCTGGCGGCACTGGCCGGAGTGCGTGATCCGGCGGGCATCGAGGTGCGGGACCTCGGCCGTCGCTGGGGTGCCTGTTCTCCTGAGGGCGTGATCACCGTGCACTGGGCGGTGATACAGCTGCCGGTCGCCCTGGTGGACCTCGTCCTGATCCATGAGCTCTGCCACCTCAAGTACCCCGGCCACGGAGCGGCTTTCCGACGGGCCATCCGGCTCGCGCTACCCGACGCAGACGTGCGCGAACGCCAGTTCGCGCAGGAGGAGCCGCGACTGTGGCGCGGAGCTGTCTCCTCGACAAGGCACTAGCTGGCGCTCGGCCTCGATGCGGCCTGCACGGGAAGCCGCGCGCAAGTGATCGTTAATGAGGACGACACCCCGCGAACTCAACCAGGCCTCCGAATGGTAGTGGACCAGAGAAGGAGGACTCCCGCGACATCTGCTTCATCGCCGACGGCGACACCCAGGGGTTCCTGGCGAGGCGACTGGGCAAGGCCGAGGGCGACATCGTCGACGAGTCCGGCAACAAGCTGGGCACCCACGAGGGCGCCTACGGCTTCACCATCGGCGGCCTGCGGCTCGGCACCCCCGCCGCCGACGGCAAGCCGCGCTACGTCCTCGACATCTCGCCCGTGAACAACATGGTCACCGTCGGCCCGGCCGAGGCCCTCGTCGTCTCCGCCCTCACCGCCATCAAGCCCCGCTGGTGCGGCACGGCCCCCGCCGGCCCCGGCACCGACACCGCCCAGCTGCGCGCCCACGGCGGCGAGACCGAGGTGACCGCCGAGGTCGTCGACGGCGAACTGCGCGTGCACTTCACCGAGCCGGTCCGCGGCGTCGCCCCGGCCAGGCGATCGTGCTGTACGACGGGACCCGCGTGGTCGGCTCGGCGACCATCGCGTCGACGGTGCGGGCGACGGCCGGGGTGGCCTGAACCCGAGGAGGGCGCCTGAGGCTCGGTCAGCCCGTGAGGAACTCCGCGAGCACCGGGCCCAGCACCTGGGGCTCGACCATGTGGTTCTGGTCCTCCAAGGCCCGGTAGGTGCCCTGGGGCACCGCCTCCGCGACGGCCCGTGCCGCCTCGCGAAGCCAGGCGGGGCTCATCGCGCCCGCGAGGGCCAGCACGGGCACGTAGACCTCGCGCAGGCGCTCGCGCGGCACCAGACCGTCGTCCATCACCGCGTCGTCGTGGGCGAGACTCGGCGCGATCGCCTCCATCTCGGCCCACATCGGGGACTGCCGGGGCGCCCGCGATCATCCCCGGCTCCATCCCGGTGAGCCGCAGGAACAGCTCCACGGCGTCCCCGCGCCGACCCTCGGCCAGCGCCCGCGTCAGGTTCTCGCTGTACGCGGCGCGTTCCTCCGCTCCGCCCGCGGAGAAGTCGGCGAACGGGGGCTCGTAGACCGCGACCCGGCGCACCGGCAGTCCGCTCGCCGCCGCCTCCAGGGCCAGCGCGCCGCCCGACGACATGCCGTACAGCGCCGCCAGGTCCTCGACTTCACGGGCCACCGCGTACGGCGGTGTGTCACCGCTCGCGCCGCGTCCCCGGCGGTCGAACACCACGACGTCGAAGCGGTCCTTCAAGGTGGCGGCCAGCGGCGCCGTCGTGGCGCCCGTCGACATGGCCCCCGCTGATCAGTACGATCGCGGGGCGCCGGCCGGTGCGCTGGTACGCGAGGGGCGTGCCGTCGCGCGAGATGGTCTCCTTGTCCATGCATCCGGAGACTGCCACGGGAGACGGAGCTCAGGGGGTCACAACACTTCGACGTCGTAGAAACAGAGGTGGTCCTTGATCGCCGCGACGTCCGGCTTCGGGTCCGGGTACGCCCAGCCGAGGTCGGGCGCGTCCGGCAGCGACCAGTAGGACGCGGTGCCCTTGAAGGGGCAGTGGGTGTGGGTGCCGGACGGGGTCAGCAGATCGAGCCGGACGTCCTCGGCGGGCAGGTAGTACCGCACGGGGCAGCCGGTCTCCCGCAGCACCAGGGGCCGCTCGCTGTCGGCCAGCACCTGCCCGTCGCGCACCACCCGGACCCGTCGGGTGCCCTGCTCGATGGTGATCGTGTGTCCTCGCGTCATACCGGGACAGCGCGCGCGGGGCGGCGGATGTTCCCACGTACCGTGGACGCCATGAACATCTGCGTCTTCCTCTCCGCCGCCGACCTCGACGACCGTTACACGCGCCCCGCGCGGGAGTTCGCCGGACTCCTGGGCAAGGGCGGGCACACGCTCGTCTGGGGCGGCTCCGACGTCGGCCTGATGAAGGTCGTCGCGGACGGCGTGCAGGAGGCGGGCGGCCGGCTCGTCGGCGTCTCCGTGGACTTCCTGGCCGCCAAGGCGCGCCCGGGCGCCGACGAGATGGTCATCGCGAGCGACCTCGCCGAGCGCAAGCGGCTGCTCCTGGAGAAGTCCGACGCCGTGGTGATCATGGTGGGCGGCACCGGGACGCTGGACGAGGCGACCGAGATCCTGGAGCTGAAGAAGCACGGCAGGACCGAGAAGCCGGTCGTCCTGCTCAACACCGCGGGCTTCTACGACGGCCTCAAGGAGCAGTTCCGGCGCATGGAGGACGAGGGCTTCCTGCCCCGCCCGCTGACCGACCTCGTGTTCTTCGCCGAGGAGCCGGTCGGCGCGCTCGCCTACCTGGAGGAGAGCCAGGGCATCGCGTGACCGCGCGGTGATGCGAGCATGGCGGGCATGGCTACACATGTGATCACCGGAGCGGGCTCCGGCATCGGCGCGGCCGTCGCCCGCCGCCTGCACGCGCGCGGGGACGAGCTCGTGCTGCACGCGCGGGACGCGGCCCGCGCGAAGGAGCTGGCCGCCGGGTTCCCCGGCGCCCGCACCCTCGTCGGCGACCTCTCCGACCCCGACAAGCTGAGCTGGGCGTTCTCCCACCAGAGCCTTCCGGACCGCGTCGACTCGCTGCTGCACATCGCGGGCGTGGTCGAACTGGGCCGGGTCGGCGACCTGACCCCCAAGTCCTGGCGTCACCAGCTCAACGTCAACCTGATCGCGCCCGCCGAGCTGACCCGCCACTTCCTGCCCCAGCTGCGGGCCACGCGCGGCCACGTGATCTTCGTCAACTCCGGCGCCGGTCTGAACGCCCACGCCGACTGGTCCGCGTACGCCGCCTCCAAGCACGGCCTGAAAGCCCTCGCCGACTCCCTGCGCCACGAGGAACACGCGAACGGCGTCCGGGTCACCTCCGTCTACCCCGGCCGCACCGCCAGCCCCATGCAGGCCAAGGTCCACCAGCAGGAGGGCAAGGACTACGACCCGTCGAAGTGGATCGACCCCGAGTCGGTCGCGACGACCATCCTCATGGCCCTGGACCTCCCGAGGGACGCGGAGATCAACGACGTGACGGTCCGCCCGGGCCGCTGAGCGGTCCGTAGTGCCCCGGCCCGGGCGGACCGTCACG
>NZ_MUND01000524.1 GCF_002154375.1 Streptomyces glaucescens
CGGCGCGGGCATGCTCGCCGCCGTCGTCCAGGAAGCGCGCCCCGAGCGCGGCGAGCATGCCCGCGCCGCCGTCCGTGGTCGCGCTGCCCCCGACACCGAAGACGATCGTGCGCGCCCCGGCGTCCAGCGCGGCGCGCAGCAGCTCCCCGGAGCCGTACGTGGAGGCGGTCAGCGGGGCGAAGACGCCCTCGGGCAGCCGCTGCAGCCCGCTGGCCTCCGCCATCTCCACGACCGCGGTGTCCCCGCGCAGCGCGTACGCGGCCGTCACCTCGTCGCCGAGCGGCCCCGCGACCCGCACCTCGCGGCGCTCGAACCCGGCGGCGACCGCCGCGGCCACGGTGCCGTCGCCGCCGTCGGCGACGGGCATCGCCTCGACCTCGAGGTCCGGTACGACCCGGCGCAGCCCGGCGGTGACCCGCTCGGCGACCTGTACGGCCGTCAGCGAGCCCTTGAACTTGTCCGCGGCGATGAGCACCCTGCGGGCGCCGTCCCGTGCAGCGTCAGCCACCTTGCTTTTCCCCTTGCTCTCCGAGCCTTGCCCACGTCAAGGCAGTCGCGCCGCTGCGACCTTAACCTCAGGACGCCTCCGCCGTCATGCCCCTGCCCGGTGGGTGGAACGCCGTGCGGCGAGCCGGCGGGAGCGCCGGCGAGCGGGTGGGAAACCGGTGGAAGCGGCCGGAATCGGGTAACCCGGGGTCCATGACCTCTGTGGGTACCCACGCCCCGTCCCCCGCCGTCACCGGCCCCGGCCTCGCCGACCGGGTCCTCGGCGGCTGGCTCGGCCGGATCGCGGGCAACATGCTGGGCAAGCCGGTCGAGCAGGGCGAGGTGTGGACGCGCGAGCGCATCGACCGCTATCTGCGCCGCGCGGACGCCCTGCCGCTGACCGACTACCTCCCCGGGCCGCCCGACGGCGCGGACGACCTGCCCGCGCTGCGCCCGGAGTGGCGCGAGTGCGTCCGGGGCCGTATCCACGGCAGCTGCCGCGACGACGACGTGGACTACGCGATCCTCGGCCTGCACCTGCTGGAGACCCGCGGCTTCGGCTTCAGCACCGAGCAGGTCGGCGACCTGTGGCTGCTGCGGCTGCCGTACCTGCAGACCTTCACGGCGGAACGCGCGGCCTACCGCAACCTCGCCAACGGGCTGCGGCCGCCGCTGACCGCGACGTACGACAACCCTTACCAGGAGTGGATCGGCGCCCTCATCCGCGCCGACATCCACGGCTGGACCTGCCCCGGAGCCCCGCGCCAGGCGGCCTCCCTGGCCCGCCGGGACGCGGTGCTGTCGCACACGGGCAACGGCGTCTACGGCGCGATGTGGGCGGCCGCCCTGATCTCCGCCGCGTTCACCGCGCCCACCGTCCGCGACGCCCTCGACACGGCCCTGACCGTCGTCCCGGCGAGCAGCCGGCTGGCCCGCACGGTGCGCCGGGTGATCTCGCTCCACGACACCCGGATGACCTGGGAGGACACCCTGGCCACGGTGTCCGAGGAGACCGCCGGGCCGCACTGGATCCATGTGGTGCCGAACGCCGCCGTGCTCACCGCGGGACTGATCTACGGCGACGGCGACTTCACCCGCACCATCGCGCTCACGGTCCGCGGCGGCCTGGACACCGATTCCAACGGGGCCACGGCGGGCTCGGTGGCCGGTGTGCTGAACGGGGCGCGGGCCATACCGGCCCAGTGGACGGAGCCGCTGCGGGACACGGTGCGCAGCGCGGTCTTCGGCTTCGACGGGGTGCGGATCAGCGAGCTGGCGGAGCGGACACTGCGGCTGGCCGAGTCCGAGCACTGACCGCGCGGGGAGTCGGGGGAGCAGTCCCCCGGCGCAGTGGTGTGCGCGGCTTCGCCGGACGGTACCGCGTCCGGGCCCGCTGGTTACCCTTCCAGGATGACCAACACTCCTGACTTCGCCGCGTACATCGCCGGCCTGCCCCGGGTCCTCGCCGGGGCCGCCGCGCTCTTCCGGGACGCCGAGGGGCGGGTGCTGCTCGTCGAGCCCAACTACCGCGAGGGATGGGCGCTGCCGGGCGGCACCGTCGAGTCCGACGACGGTGAGACCCCGCGCCAGGGCGCGCGCCGGGAGACCGCCGAGGAGATCGGTCTGGACCGTGCGCTGGGACGGCTGCTCGCCGTGGACTGGGTGCACGGCCCGGGCCGGCCGCCGCTGGTGGCGTACCTGTACGACGGCGGGGTGCTCACCGAGGACGACCTCAAGGCGATCAGGCTCCAGGAGGAGGAACTGCTGTCCTGGCGGCTGGTGCCCCGCGAGGAGCTGACCGATCACCTGCTGGGCGCGCTGGGCCGCCGGGTGCTGGCCGCGCTGGACGTCCTGGCGGACGGTTCGGGCACGGTGGAACTGGAGAACGGGCACCGGGTGGGGTGATCCGGCGCGGGGCCCGGTGAAGGCTCAGGGGGCTGGAGGCCCAGGACGGCGGCGCCGCCGGGCTGAGGGCGGCTCAGCCCTCTTCGCGGGGTTTGACGTCGGCCTCGCGCAGTGCCTCGTCACGGGTGACGAGCCTCGCCTCGGTGCGGTGTCCGCGCTCGATGTAGTCGCGCAGGACCAGCTCGACGGCGTCCTGGGGGCTGCCGACACCGGCGAGCACCATGGTTTCCACGACGAGTTCGGCGTCGAGCGAGACGGTGACCTTGGCCATGCGCGGACCCTAGCACCGCGCTCCGTCTCCCGGATATCCGTTCGCCTCGACGTCCGGGCCCGCCCTACCCTCGGCGGCATGAGCAAGCCCCTCGTCGCCCTGCTGACCGGCGCCGGTGTCTCGACCGACTCCGGCATCCCCGACTACCGCGGTCCCCAAGGGCTGTGGCGGCGCGACCCCGAGGCCGAGAAGCTGGTGACGTACGAGTACTACATGGGCGACCCGGAGATCCGCCGCCGCTCCTGGCTGATGCGGCGGGACGCCGGGGCCCTGCGGGCGGGGCCGAACGCCGCGCACCGGGCGGTGGCGGAACTGGAGCGGTCCGGGGTGCCGGTACGGGTGATCACCCAGAACGTGGACGGTCTGCACCAGCTCGCCGGGATGCCCGACCGCAAGGTCCTCGAACTGCACGGCACGGCACGCCGGTACGTCTGCACGGCGTGCCATGCGCGCGGGCCGATGGAGGACGCCCTCGCCCGGGTCGAGGCCGGGGAGCCGGATCCGCCGTGCCGGGAGTGCGGGGGCGTCCTGAAACCGGCGACGGTGATGTTCGGCGAGCGGCTCGACCCGATGGTGCTCGGCGACGCCGTCGCCATCACCAAGGCCTGCCAGATCTTCATCGCCGCCGGCACCAGCCTCCAGGTGCAGCCCGCCGCGGGCCTGGCGGGCGTCGCCGCGGACCACGGCGCCCGCCTGATCATCGTCAACGCCGAGCCGACGCCGTACGACGAGCTGGCCGACGAGGTGATCCGGGAGCCGATCGGCACGGCGCTGCCCGCGCTGCTGCGCCGGGTGGGGCAGGCGGCGTAGGGGCCGGGGCCGGCCGGTCCCGGCCCGTGCCGGGTCAGGAGCCGCCGCGGAGCACGTGCGCCTCGTAGTGGTACTCCCCCTTGGTGACGACGAGCGTGTCCAGGGACGACGACAGGAACATCCACGGCTCCTCGATCGCGCCGCGCACCCGCGCCAGGTCCGCGCGGCCGGGAGCGCGGCACTCCAGCCAGGGCAGGATGCCGAGGTGGCTCGCCAGGTGAACGCGGCCGGTCGCCCTGGGTGGTCAGCAGTTCCCCGAGCCAGGCGTCCAGCCGCTCCGGCGGGGTGTCGTCCCGCAGCCGCTCGGCCGGCTCGGTGAAGATGTCCCAGGTCCGTTCATCGCCTCCCCCACCCAGGCGGGCACCGCCCCGGGCTCCAGGGCACCCCCCGGTGCGCAGGTCGCCGAGGCCTGCCTCGATGCCGGCCAGGGCCGCCTTCTCCCGGCGCTCCGCGAGCTTCTGCCGCAGTCTGCTGTCCATCAGAACAGGGCGGTTCCCGCCTCGAAGTCCAGCAGGCGCTGCTTGCGGTCCAGGCCGCCGCCGTAGCCGGTGAGGCTGCCGTTGGTGCCGACCACGCGGTGGCAGGGGATGATGATGCCGATCGGGTTCCTGCCGTTGGCGAGGCCGACCGCGCGGGACGCCCTGGGGTTGCCGAGGGTGGTGGCGAGCCGGCCGTAGGTGCGGGTCTCGCCGTACGGGATGGTGCGCAGGTGCTCCCAGACGCGCCGCTGGAACGGGGTGCCGTGCAGGCGCAACGGGAGGGTGAACTCGGTCAGCCGGCCCGCGAAGTAGGCCTCCAGCTGTTCCTCCGCCTCGGCGAAGGGGCGCTCGTCACGGGAGCCGAAGGTCTCCTCGGGCGGGCGGTGGCGCTGGTTCTCCATGTAGACGCCGCACAGGACGCCGTCGTCGGCGACCAGGGTCAGCGGGCCGTACGGGCTGTCGATCACGGTGTGCTGTCTCATGAAGGGTCCTGGCTCCTCATACCGGCAGGAAGTTGATGGGGTGGTTGTCCGTCGCCCACAGGTACTGGACGGCATACGCCCGCCAGGGCCGCCAGGCCGCCGCGCGGGCGGTGAGCGCGGCCGGGGTGGAGGGCAGGCCCAGTTCCCGGGCGGCGCGGCGGATGCCGAGGTCGGTCGGGAGGAAGGCGTCGGGGTCGCCGAGGGCGCGCATCGCGATGACGTCGACCGTCCACGGGCCGAAGCCGGGGAGGGCGAGGAGCCTGGCACGGGCTTCCGGCCAGTCGCTCTCCACACCCAAGGGGAGCGAGCCGTCGGCGAGCCGGCCGACGAGGGTGGTGAAGGTGGCGCGGCGGGTGCGGGGCATCGCCAGGGTCTCCGGATCGACGGCCGCGAGGGCTCCCGGTGACGGGAACAGGTGGGTGAGGCCGCCCTCTGGGTCGTCGACGCTCTCGCCGTGCGCGCCGACCAGGCGGGCCGCGTGGGTGCGGGCGGCGGCTGTGGAGACCTGCTGGCCGAGTACGGCCCGTACCGCGAACTCCGCCTCGTCGACCGTGCGCGGGACCCGTCGCCCGGGTGCCTTGTCCACCAGCGGGGCGAGCACCGGGTCCGTGCGCAGCTGGTCGTCGACGGCGA
>NZ_MUND01000525.1 GCF_002154375.1 Streptomyces glaucescens
CCCGTACCCCGGGGCCGGAAGGCGCCCCGTTCGCCCCGCCGTGCAACAGGCGGTGCCGTGCCGAGGAGTCACCTGCCGTGTCGGACCCGATGCGCCCGCCCGTCTCCCACCACCACCCTCAGACGGCGTCGCTGCGCTCCGGCCCCTCCCGCCCCCGCGCCTCCCTCCGTACCGCCGTCGTCTGGGACGTCCTCCAGGACGCCCTGGACCGCCGGGTCAAGGCCACGGGCCGGGAGTCCCTGGACGTCCTCGACACCGGAGGCGGCAGCGGCAACTTCGCGGTGCCCGTCGCCCGCCTCGGCCACCGGGTCACCGTCGTCGACCCCAGCCCCAACGCGCTGTTCGCCCTGGAGCGCCGCGCCGCCGAGGCCGGCGTCGCCGACCGGGTGCGCGGAGTGCAGGGCGACGCCCACGGCCTGTTCGACGTGGCCGAGCGCGGCGGCTACGACGCGGTGCTCTGCCACGGCGTCCTGGAGTACGTCGACGACCCGGCCGAGGGCGTCCGCAACGCCGTCGCCGCCCTGCGTCCCCAGGGTGTGCTCAGCCTGCTCGCCGCCGGTCTCGGCGGCGCCGTGCTCGCCCGGGCCCTCGCCGGCCACTTCACCGAGGCCAAGCAGGCCCTGGACGACCCGAACGGCCGCTGGGGCACGGGTGACCCCATGCCGCGCCGCTTCACCGCCGACCAGCTCACCGATCTGGTCGAGGGCGCGGGCCTGCGGGTCGGCGCCGTGCACGGGGTGCGGGTCTTCGCCGACCTGGTGCCGGGCGTGCTGGTGGACACCGAGCCCGGCGCCATGGACGCGCTGCTCAAGCTGGAGGCCGCGGCGGCCGAGCTGCCGGCCTTCCATGCCGTGGCCACACAGCTTCATGTGCTGGGTGAGACACCGGGGGAACCACGGGACTGACGGGTTCGGGCCGGCCTCGTGTGACGCGCCCTTGATCAGGGCATTGGTTGCGGATGGAGTACGCCACAGGCCCCCCGATCGGGCGGTTCCCGCCGTATGATCGAGGGAGACCGCCCGGCATGACGGGTCGGCGACTGGGGAATGCAAGCCTCAGCGGGCCGGGCCAGAGCATGACGGAATCCGGTTGGCCAATTGGCGCAGAGGGGCGGGTTTCACGGGGGCGATTCCCTGCCTATCCTGAAGGGACCCCCCGAGTCGCCCCGGCGACTGCACGATGAGGAGGACTCCGTGCCGCTCTCAGAGCACGAGCAGCGCATGCTCGAGCAGATGGAGCGAGCGCTGTACGCCGAAGATCCCAAGTTCGCGACAGCGCTTGAGGGAAGCGGGCTGCGTACGTACACCCGGCGACGGGTCTACCAGGCGGTCGCGGGCTTCCTCGTAGGTATCGCGCTCCTCATGGCCGGAATGGTCGCCAAGCAGGTCTGGCTCAGCGTGGTGGGTTTCCTCGTCATGCTGGGCTGTGCGGTGCTCGCCGTGACCGGCTGGCGCAAGGCCCCCCGACCGGGCGAGCAGCCCGCCGGCGGACCGCACGCCCGCCATCAGGGACGTCAGCGGCGCTCGATGATGGATCGCATCGAACAGCGCTGGCAGCGACGCCGCGACGAGCAGCAGGGGCACTGACCGCATCCCCGCTCCGCTCCTCTGACGCAGATCAGACGCAGACATGCATGAGGGGGCTGCCACCGGGCATGGTGGCAGCCCCCTCACGCATGTGCCCGCGCGCCAGGGCGGGCGCTCCCGTACGCGTGCACGGCACCGGGGCCCGCTCCCTGCGTCCTCAGCCCGTCTGCTGACCCGACGGCCTGCGCAGCAGCGCCGCCCAGCGTCCCGCCCAGCGCGCCCTGACGGCGGTCCAGCGGTCGGTCACGTCCCAGAGCGCCCGCCTGGCCGAGCGCGGCGCGAGCACGGCCCGCATCCGGGTGCGCCGGCCGGCCCGGGACCGCAGGGCCGTCCGGACCGTGCGCACCTCGGCGGCCAGCCCGGTCGCCGCCTGCGCCCGCGGCGCGAACAGCACCTGCTCGACCGACCCGGCGACCCGGTGCACCGCCCCGGCCGCGGCCTCGTCCAGCTGTCCGAGCCGCACGATCCGCGCGGCGGCCTTGCGGGGGGTGAGCGCGTCGTCCGGCAGGATGCCGTAGTCCCACGCGGTGTCCGTCAGCTCCCGCCAGACGGCGAGGGTGTGCCCGGCGGCCACCTCGGCCGCCCGCCGCTCCGCCTCACCCGGCAGCGCCTCCACCTCGATGCCGTCCGTCCGGCCCTCGCCCCGGTCCCTGCCCCGGGGAGTGGGCACGCGCGCCGCGCCCGACGGGGCGTGCAGGGGCGACGCCAGCCGCACCGACCGCCGTCGCAGCCGCCACAGCATGGGCAGCAGCAGCAACGCGACCGCCGCCACGCCCAGTGCCACCCAGGCCGCCGTCTGCCACCAGGGCCGGCCTTCGTCGTCCGTACCGCCCAGGTCCACCGGCAGGGCCGCGCCGCACTCCTGGAGCCGCTTCTGCTGGGCCGAGCAGCTGCTGCTCGCGGACGGCTCGGCCGACGGGGCCTCGGCGGTCGGCCGGGACTGCTCCGGCAGCTCCGGCAGGCTGCTGCCCGGGATCTCCGGCACGGTGTACGTCGGCGTGGTGCCGCGGTTGGGGGTCGGCTCGAAGCGGGTCCACCCCACGCCCTCGAAGTACAGCTCGGGCCAGGCGTGCGCGTCCCGCAGCCCCACCGACACCGTGCCGTCCGCCTGCGGGGTGCCGGGCGCGAAACCCACCGCCACCCGGGCCGGGATGCCGAGGGTGCGCGCCATCGACGCCATCGCGAAGGAGAAGTGGACGCAGAAGCCCTGCTTGTCCCGCAGGAACCGGGCGATCCCCTGGGAGCCGCTGCCGACGTCGACCTCGGTGTCGTACTCGAAGCCGCCGTTCAGCGCGAAGTACTCCTGGAGCCTCACCGCCTGCTCGTACGGGTTCGCCGCGCCGTCGGTGACCTCCCGGGCGGTCCGGGAGACCACGGACGGCAGCGAGTCGGGCACCTCGGTGAACTCCCGCCTGAGGGCGGGCGGAGGTGCCGGGGCGTCGGCGAGCTGCCGTGCGGTCGGCTGCACGTCCAGGCTGGTCACGGTGTACTGCACACCGCGCGTGTTCTGGCCGTGGTCGCCGACCAGGGTCATACCGAGCGGCTCGTAGCGCCAGTTGCCCTCGATGTCCACGCTGCTCGGCGGGTACGGCATCGGCAGCCAGTCCTGCGCGTACCCGTCCGACGCCGCGATCCGGGTGCGCACCTCGGCGCGCCGCACGTCCGGGCCGAGGCCCTGCGGGGTGGGGAACTCGTCCGGCACGCCGACGATGTCGCGGCGGGACGGCTTCCAGGTGGTGCCGTCGAAGTCGTCCAGGGAGACGATCCGCAGGTACAGGTTGGAGAGGTTGCTCGTCTCGGTGCGCAGCGAGAGGACCTGCCGGTCCTCGTCCACGTTGAGGCTGTCGCGCAGCGACACCAGCGGGTTGACCGCGGAGATCGTGCCGCCGCCTCCGGTGCCGGCGCCGACGCCGGTGCCGGCGCCGTCCAGCAGTCCGCCGTTCATCGCGGGCAGGGCCAGCGGCACGACCAGGGCGACGCCCAGCGCCACCGCGCCGATCCGCCGGCCGGTGCGCACCGGGGCCACCGCCCCGGGCTCGCCGCCCGGCGTGCGCGGCGTCCCGCCGAAGACCCGCCCCCACTGCGACAGCCGCTCCCGGCTCTCCGCGAGCAGCATGGTGAGGTAGCCGACCGCGGCGATCAGGAACCACAGCCAGTCGGCGGCGCCGTCGGACAGCCCCGCGGCGACCGAGTAGAGCGCGAGCAGCGGAAGCCCGGCCGGGGCGGCGTTGCGGAAGGTGACCGCGAGGGCGTCCACGGCCAGCCCGATCAGCAGCACACCGCCGATCAGCAGCAGCCGGATGCCGTCGGACAGCGGCGCCGGGATCGCGTACCGCGAGACGTCGTCGGTGCCCTGCTGGAGCAGGTCGGCGAACCGGCCGAACGCCTCCGGCCCGGGTATCAGCCCGGCCGGCGCCTGCTCACGGGCGAAGACCAGGGTGAGCAGCAGCAGCGTGACCACCGACTGCGCCGCCACGGTCAGCGGCCGGGCCAGCGGCACCCGGCGGGCGGCCGCGCCCACCGCCGTCTGGATCACCAGCAGGACGGCCGCCTGGAGGAACCAGGTGGCCGGATCGACCAGCGGCAGCAGCGCGCACGACGCCATCAGCGTGGCCGCCGCCGCGCAGATCGCCATCCGGGCCCGCCCGCTCATCACCGCGCCTCCCAGCCGCTCGCACCGGTGCCGGGCGACGTACCGCCGTCCGCTCGGATGCCGGTCGTCGTGCCGCCCGCCGTGACCACACCGCCCCGGTCCCGGTCGGCCTGGCGCCACATGTCGCTCAGCGTCGCCCCGCGCGGCACGCTCACGGCGGTCCAGCCGGCCTCACGCAGCATCCGCACCCGCTCCTCACTCCGGTCCACGGGTGCCGGCCCCTCGTGCGGTTCGCGCGCCCAGACCCCGCTGTCCAGCAGGAACGCGACGGCGGCCCCGCTGCGCCGGCGCATCCGGGCGGCCACCGCGGCCTGCTCCTCGTCGAGGTCGCCGAAGAAGGCGACCAGCAGTCCCTCGTTTCCGCCGCGCAGCACGTCGTAGGCCCGGGAGAGCCCGGTGCCGTCGGAGTGGCCGACCACCGCGAGCGTGTCCATCATCAGCCCGGCCGCGTCCGCCGACTCCTGGCTGGCGCCCGCGAACCCGTCGGCGCCCTCGCCGGGCACCGAGCTGCCGGTGTCGGTCAGCAGCCGCACCGAGAAGCCCCGTTCCAGCATGTGCACCAGGACCGACGCGGTGCCCGCGACGGCCCACTCGAACGCCGAGTCGGGGCCCGCGCCCCGGAAGGCGCCGCCGCGCGTGTCCAGCAGCACGGTGCAGCGGGAGCGCTGCGGCTGTTCCTCGCGCCGCACCATCAGCTCGCCGTACCGCGCGGTGGAGCGCCAGTGCACCCGGCGCAGGTCGTCGCCGTAGCGGTAACCGCGCGGGATGACGTCGTCCTCGCCGGCCAGCGCCAGCGTGCGCTGCCGCCCCTCGCCGTACCCTGTGGCCTCGCCGGTCAGCCGCACCGGCGGCAGCGCCTCCACGCGCGGGACGACGGTCAGGGTGTCGTGCGCCGAGAAGGACTGGGTCAGCTCGCACATGCCGAACGGGTCGGTCAGGCGCAGCTGGAGCGGGCCCAGCGGGTAGCGGCCGCGCAGGTCGGAGCGGACCCGGTAGGACACCTCGCGGCGTCCGCCGGCCTCCATCCGGTCCAGCACGAACCGGGGGCGCGGACCGAGCACGTAGGGCACCCGGTCCTGGAGCATCAGCAGCCCCGTGGGCAGCCGGGAGACGTTGTCGACGCGCAGGTGGACCCGGGCCTCGCCGGCGGCGGGCACGCGCGCGGGGGAGAGGCGGCGACTGCCCGCGACCCGGTAGCGGGTGCGGTGGAGCACGGTGGCGCACACCAGCGGCAGCACCGCGAGGAGCAGTCCGACCCGCAGCAGGTCGCTCTGCCCGAGGACGTACGCGCAGACGGCCGCCGCCACTCCGGCGGCCAGGAAGGAGCGCCCGCGGGTGGTCAGACCGGCGAGGGCGGTGCGCAGCCCGCCCCGCTCGCCCTCCGGCTGCCCGGGCCGGGCCTGGCGCACCGCCCCCGTGCTCATCAGAGCCTCCGGGGCGGCTGCTGGCCGTAGGCCGGGGCGCCGTGGCCCAGGCCGTAGGCGTTCTGCTGGGGAGCAGTGGGCACCGGGGTGTGCTGCAGGATCTCCTGCACGACCTGTTCCGACGTCCGTCGGTTCAGCTGGGCCTGCGCGGTGGGCAGCAGCCGGTGGGCGAGCACGGGCACGGCCAGGGCCTGCACGTCGTCCGGCAGCGCGTACTCCCGGCCGCTGAGGGCGGCGGACGCCTTGGCGGCGCGCAGCAGGTGCAGGGTGGCGCGCGGCGAGGCGCCCAGTCTGAGATCGGGGTGGACGCGGGTGGCGGCGACCAGGTCCACCGCGTACCGCCGGACGGTGTCGGCCACGTGGACGCCGCGCACGGCCTCGATCAGCTTCACGATCTCGTGGGCGTGGGCCACCGGCTGGAGGTCGTCCAGCGGGTTGACCCCGCCGTGCACGTCCAGCATCTGCAGTTCGGCCTCCGGGCTGGGATACCCGATGGAGACCCGCGCCATGAAGCGGTCGCGCTGGGCCTCGGGCAGCGGGTACGTGCCCTCCATCTCGACCGGGTTCTGGGTGGCCACCACCATGAACGGGCTGGGCAGCTCGTAGCTCTGCCCGTCGATGGTGACCTGGCGCTCCTCCATGGACTCCAGGAGCGCCGACTGGGTCTTCGGCGAGGCGCGGTTGATCTCGTCGCCGATCACGATCTGCGCGAAGATCGCGCCCGGCTTGAACTCGAAGTCCCGGCGCTGCTGGTCCCAGATGGACACGCCGGTGATGTCGGACGGCAGCAGGTCGGGCGTGAACTGGATGCGCCGCACCGAGCAGTCGATGGACCGCGCGAGCGTCTTGGCGAGCATCGTCTTGCCCACGCCCGGGACGTCCTCGATCAGCAGATGCCCCTCGGCGAGCAGCACGGTCAGCGAAAGCCGTACGACCTCGGGCTTGCCCTCGATCACGCCCTCCACCGAATCCCGCACGCGCTCGACCACGGCGGTCAGATCAGTGAGGCTCGCTCGATCGTCATAGGTCGTCACCCGGCCCTCCTCGGCCCCGTTCTCCAAGACCGACGCAACGGCTCGCGCGACCGGCCCACCCCGAAACACGGACAGCGCGCGGGAAAGGTTCCGCGCGACGCCACCACCGCATTCTTGTTGCCGTTACCGGTTCGTGTCACTCGCCTGTGGACAACTGCCAGCGATATGTCGGCTTTGATGCCTTTTGTGGCGTCGCGGGTGCGGATTGACAGCGAAACGACAGCGTCGGCGTGGGGTTACGCCGCCGCGTCGATCTCGCGCAGCAGGCCGGTCTTCACGTCGAAGACGAAACCGCGCACGTCGTCGGTGTGCAGCAGGAACGGCGAGGTGCGCACCCGCTGCATCGACTGCCGCACGTCCTGGTCGACGTCCCGGAAGGACTCCACCGCCCACGCCGGCCGCTGGCCGACCTCCTGCTCCAGCTCGGTGCGGAAGTCCTCGGTGAGGCTCTCCAGGCCGCAGCCGGTGTGGTGGATCAGGACGACGCTGCGGGTGCCGAGCTTGCGCTGGCTGATGGTCAGCGAGCGGATGACGTCGTCGGTGACGACACCGCCCGCGTTGCGGATGGTGTGGCAGTCGCCGAGCTGCAGGCCGAGCGCCGCGTGCAGGTCGAGGCGGGCGTCCATGCAGGCCACCACGGCGACCCGGAGCACCGGGCGGGCGTCCATGCCGGGGTCGGTGAAGGCTGCGGCGTAGCGCTCGTTGGCCTCGACGAGCCGGTCCGTGACGGTGCCTGCGCGAGTGGGGGCGTCCTGGGAGCCGGTGGAAACCGATGCAGAAGTCGTCATGACTATGACGTTACTGGTCACCCACGATCCGGTCGCGCTGTGAGACGGGGCAAAGAACGTCATTGGGTCGTTCTGTGAGGTACCCCACAAGCCTCCCGCGGACGAGTCCGTACGAGTGGTCCGCCGGCTCGAACACCGTCGCACGCGGTGCCGTCGCGACGCGCAGGCCGGTTGATTGACCGGGCGACAGGGTGGACTAAAGTGACGCGAAGCGGGAGGCGAGACGCGCTCTCCCTGCTGGACCGCATTCCCCCGGAGTCCCCGGCGACGTACCGGAGATCCCCCCACGTGCGCGGCGCGTACGTACGGCTCGGCCTCCACCCGCTCCGGCCGGCCGACGCCTCCGGCGCCGGCCCGGCCTCCCCTTCACGAGCGGGCGGGGACCCGGCGGTGCGTACCGCCCGCCGGACCTGAGAGGCCCCTCGATCAGATGGAGCGCGAAGCGCATTCGAACAAGGGTGGTGGTGGGCGACCGGAGGGACAGAGCCGACACGTCCCGGTGATGCTCGAGCGGTGCCTGGACCTGCTGGCTCCGGCTCTCCAGGCGCCGGGCGCGGTGGTCGTCGACTGCACCCTCGGCCTCGGCGGCCACAGCGAGGCCCTGCTCGACCGCTTCCCCGAGGCACGGCTCGTCGCCCTCGACCGGGACAAGGAGGCGCTGCGCCTGTCCGGCGAGCGGCTGGCCCCCCACGGCGAGCGCGCCACCCTCGTGCACGCGGTGTACGACGAGCTGCCCGACGTCCTGGACCGGCTCGGCATCCCGCGCGTCCAGGGTGTCCTGTTCGACCTCGGGGTCTCCTCCATGCAGCTCGACGAGGCCGACCGCGGCTTCGCCTATGCCCAGGACGCCCCGCTCGACATGCGCATGGACCAGACGACCGGCATCAGCGCCGCGGAGGTCCTCAACACCTACCCGGCCGGTGAGCTGGTGCGGATCCTGCGCGCGTACGGCGAGGAGAAGCAGGCCAAGCGGATCGTCGCAGCGATCGTGCGCGAGCGGGAGAAGGAGCCGTTCAGCAACAGCGCCCGCCTGGTGGAGCTGATCCGGGACGCGCTGCCGCAGGCCGCCAAGCGGACCGGCGGCAACCCGGCCAAGCGCACCTTCCAGGCGCTGCGGATCGAGGTCAACGGCGAGCTCTCGGTGCTGGAGCGGGCCGTTCCGGCGGCCGTGAAGGCACTCGCCGTGGGCGGGCGGATCGCCGTGCTGTCGTACCACTCGCTGGAGGACCGGCTGGTCAAGCAGGTCTTCGCGGCCGGCGCCGCGACCACCGCGCCGCCCGGACTGCCCGTCGTCCCCGAGCGCTACCAGCCGCGGCTCAAGCTGCTCACGCGCGGTGCCGAACTTCCCACCGAGGAAGAGATCGCCGAGAACCGCCGGGCCGCCCCTGCCCGGCTGCGCGGCGCCGAGCGCATCAGGGAGGACGTCGAGTGAGCCGGGCGGAGGGGCGGGCGCGCACAGGCGCGGGTCGGAAAACCGGACCCACCGGGAGGGCGAGTGAGTAGGAAACCCGAGCTGAGGGGCAGGGCGGCGCGGCTCGCGCGGCTCCTGCCCACCGCCCAGGGCCAGGCGGCCCGCACCCCCTTCGTCCTCCTCGTCGTCCTGCTCCTCGGCGGTGGCCTGATCGGTCTGCTGGTGCTGAACTCCGCGCTCAGCGAGGGCTCCTTCCAACTGGACGACCTCCAGCGCAAGACCAAGAACCTCACCGACGAGGAACAGGCCCTCCAGCGCGACATCGACGCCTACTCCGCCCCCGACGCCCTCCAGCGCCGCGCCCGCGAGCTGGGCATGGTC
>NZ_MUND01000526.1 GCF_002154375.1 Streptomyces glaucescens
CGGCGGTCACCGCGGCGGAGGGTGGCGGTGGTCATGGCGAGGGCTCCTGAGGTGGGCTGCGGGGCAGAGGGAGGTCGACCGTTTCGGTGGTG
This sequence comes from Streptomyces glaucescens, assembly GCF_002154375.1. Classification (GTDB taxonomy): domain Bacteria; phylum Actinomycetota; class Actinomycetes; order Streptomycetales; family Streptomycetaceae; genus Streptomyces; species Streptomyces glaucescens. Next base: position 93 of record NZ_MUND01000526.1, read on the forward strand.
TGGAGGGAACGCCCGGCGGACGGCCATTGGTTCCTGCTAGTCGTTAGGCTGTAACCGAGTCGATTGAGGAGGTGGCCATGACGATTGCCGACAACTGGGTCGAGTCCATGCAGGAAGCCGTAGAGGTTCCCAGGAGCGCGCGCCTCCGGCTGACGAAGAACGGGCTCACTTTGGTACCGGTCACCTATGCGCACAGGACGACTCAGCGGCGTATCGAGAACCAGATCGAGGACCGCCTCCCCGGCTGGACGCCGACGAGCGAATTCTCGGTCGTCCCGCCCAGGGAGGGGTACAAGCCGGAACCCGACGCCTCCGCACTGCCGCTCGACCAGGTACGAAAGGACAAGAGCGAGGTCAGCGAGGAACTGCTGCCCTTCGTGGTAGAGGTCGTCTCGCCGGAGAGCGAACACCGCGACTACAACACGAAGCCCGAACACTACGCGCTGCGCGGCATCCCCGCTTACCTCATCGTCGACGTGCTCTCCGCCCGCTGGACTCTGCTGACCCGTCCCTGGCACGGCAAGTACCAGCACGAGGAGTCCGGCGTCTTCGGTGACGAGATCAAGATCCCCGTCGCCGACCAGACTCTTGTCCTGGACTCCTCGCAGTTCATGCGGGTCTGAAACCCGGAGGCGGTGCCCGGGCGTCCCCGGAGAGAATGGACCCCGTGCGCTACCGCATCCTCGGCACCACCCAGGCACTCCGCCCCGACGGCACGGCCGTCCCCGTGGGCGGGGCGCGGCTGCGTGCGCTGCTCACCGTGCTGGCGCTGCGCGCCGGCCGGGCCGTGCCCGTCGCCCTGCTCGTCGAGGAGGTGTGGGACGGCGACCCGCCCGCCGACGCCCCGGGCGCCCTCCAGGCGCTGGTGGGCCGGCTGCGCCGGACGCTCGGCGCGGACGCCGTCGAGTCCGTGGACGGCGGCTACCGGCTCGGCGCCGGCCCCGACGACATCGACCTGCACCGCTTCACCCGTCTTGCCGACGACGGCGCCCGCGCCCTCGCCGACGGCGACCCCGCCAAGGCCGCCGCCCTCCTCGACGACGCCCTCGCCCTGTGGCGCGACCCGGTCCTCGCCGACCTGCCCGACCGCACCACGGAGGCGGCCCGCTGGGAGACCCTGCGGCTCGACGCCCGCCGGACCCGGCTCGACGCCGCCCTCGCCCTCGGCCGGGCCGAGCAGGCGCTGCCCGTTACCGGGCCGCCGTGGAAGAGCTGGCGGACGACGTCCTGGACGGCGAGTCGTTCCGGGAGCGCACCCGCGGGCTGCGGATCGGCGTCGTACAGCCACACCGACTCCCCGTCGACGACGACGCCGATCCGCAGCCCG
>NZ_MUND01000527.1 GCF_002154375.1 Streptomyces glaucescens
GGAGCGGGGTCACCAACTATCCGGCCCAGATCCTGGTGACCGCGGACGGACGCTACGCCTATCTCGCCAACCGGGGGCACAACAGCCTGGCCCGGTACGCGGTGGAGCAGGACGGTGCCCGGCTGCGCCTGCTGGGGACGGTGCCGGTGGCCGGCGACTTCCCCCGGCAGATCGCCTTCTCCCCGGACGGGCGGCTGCTGTTCGCGGCGAACCAGCGCTCCGGAACCGTCAGCGTCTTCCACGTGGACCGCGGGAGCGGCGCGCTGCGGCTCGCGGGCGAGCCGTTCGCCTCACCCGTCGCCGTCTGCGCGCTGCCGCTGTAGGGCGCGTGGGCAGCCGGCCGTGCTCGCCTGGGAGAGCAGCACGTGCATCCGCTCGGTGAGCTGCGCGACGTCGTCGGCGGGCCGGTGGAAGGCCAGGCGGACGTCGCCGTGGGTGCGGCGGCGTTCGATGCGCAGGGTCAGCCCGTGCCGGTCGACGGCGAGCGGCTGGACCCGCAGGGCGCCGTGCAGGCTGCCCGGCTCGACCAGGCGGGTGAGCCGTTCGACGGCGTCGGGGTGGGCATCGGCGAGGTGGGTCAGCAGCCGGGCCTCGGCCGTGGCCAGCGGGTCGGGCGCGGCGGCGGCGAACTCGTCGACACCGATCACCTCCGCACCGGCGGGTCTGTGCAGCACCACACGGCTGGGGTGGAAGGCGAGGCCGCCCTGCTCGACGGTGAACCAGCCGGAGAGCCACAGCCGGGTGCGGATCCGGTTGCGCAGCGGCACGGGCGCCACGTCGGCGAACTCCAGGACGGCGGACGGCTCGCCGCGCGGCGCGCAGATCGCGGCGGCGAGCAGGGCGCTGTCGTCGGGCACGCGCAGGACGAGCCTCCCGTCCTCCGTCACGGTGTGCGCGCCGATCAGCTCCTCGCGGACGCCTTCCGTGGCCACCGCGCACGACCAGGCGGCGGCCAGCACCGACCGGGCCCGTTCCGCCGCGGCGGGCGTGGCCGCCCAGACGTGACCGCCTGCCATCCCGTCACCCATCCGAATCCTCCTTAGGTAAGGCTCACCTAACCTATCGGAGATCAGGGTGTACGCCAACCACATCCGGCGAATGCCGGATCACTCGTGGGTCCGCGCGCAGGCGGCGCTCAGCCCGCCCCGGTCCAGTGCGCCGGGCGCGCCACCGACTCCGGCAGCCGGGTGCCCGGGCCGCCCCGCGCGGCGTTCACCTGGGGCTGGGTCAGGAAGAAGGCGCCGGTCAGGTCGGCGTCGGTGAGATCGGCGTCCCGCAGGTCGGCGCCGATCAGGTCCGCTCCCCGCAGATCCGCACCGGTGAGGTCCGCGGCGATCAGCCAGGCACCGCGCAGATTCGCGCCGCGCAGATCGGCGCCCTTGAGCCGGGCGCCCATCAGATCCGCGCCCCGGCGGTCCTTCTTCCGCCCGCGGATGCCCGCCCTGGCCAGCTCGCTGGTCTTCAGCAGCAGGACGTTGACCTCCTGCCGGTGCGCGGCGACGTCGAGCGCCGCGATCTCCCCGGGTGTCTGCCGGGTCAGTGCCTCGGTGCGCTCCCGGGCCCGGTCCAGCTCGGCACGGAGCGGACGGGCGGCGGGCAGCGTCAGGGCCTCCGTGAGGTACCAGAGCAGCTCGTGGAGCTGGCGGACGACCGGGAAGACGTCGAACATCCGGCGGGAGTGCTCCCGGGAGCCGCCGCGCCAGTCCTCGCCGCCGAAGACGACCTGCGAGACCTTCTGCCCCGCGCCGAAGCAGTCGTAGACCGTGCAGCCGGTGAAGCCCTTGGTGCGCAGACGGTCGTGGATGCCGCACCGGTGGTCGTCCCGGAGGTTGGGGCAGGGCCTGCCGGCCGGCTTGTCCAGGGCGAAGTCCGCCGAGGCGGCGAAGGGCAGAGCGACACAGCACAGCCCGAAGCAGTTGGCGCAGTCGCCGCGCAGCTCGGTCAGGTCGCCTTGGTGATCACGCATGCGCCCCAGCCTAATCGGGGGGCGGCAGGCGTCCGGTCAGCGGGTGAACAGCTCGAACGCCACCGCGGGCCACCCGCCGAACCGCTCCCCCGCCGCCCCGGTGGCCGAGGCCAGGAACTCCCGGACGTAGGTCTCCGGGTCCTGGTCGGTCAGGGCCTCGATGTACGCGCGGTGTTCCAGCAGCGAGCGCACCGCCGCCTCCAGGCCCGCCTCGGTCGCGGCCACGGCGTGGGTGGGGGTGGCGGAACCGGCGACGGCGACCCAGCGCACCCCGTCCCACGGCTCCAGGCCTTGCTCCACCAGCTCCGGGAAGATCCAGCGGTTCCCCGCGTCGGCGGCGGCGTCCAGGGTGGCGCGGCCGACGGCCACATGGTCCGGGGTGTTCCAGGCGACACCGCCCCAGGTGTCCCGGTGGTTGAGGGTGATCACCAGTTCGGGCCGGTGCCGGCGGATCGCGGCGGCGATGTCCCGGCGCAGCGCGGTGCCGTACTCGACGACTCCGTCCCGGTGGTCCAGGAACTCCACCGCGGACACCCCGACGACCGCCGCGCTCGCCCGCTGCTCCCGCTCGCGCAGCGGCGCCGCGTCCGCGGGGTGCAGTGTGTCGATACCCGCCTCGCCGCGGGTGGCCAGCACGTACGCCACCTCGCGGCCGGCCTCGGTCCACTGGGCGATGGCCGCGGAGCAGCCGTACTCCAGGTCGTCCGGGTGCGCGACGACCGCGAGGGCGCGGTGCCAGTCCTCGGGCATGGGCCGGAGTTCGGTGAGTTCGGTCATGATCGCAGGGTAGCGCCGTCGCTCACGCCTCGTCCCGGGTCAGCGCCAGCAGGCGGTCCAGGACGCGCGGGCCGCCCGCCCGGACCCCGTCGTGCTCGAACTCGTCGGTCACCCAGGTGCGCAGGCCGCGGATCGCGCGGGCCGTCTCCAGGGAGTGGGCGGTGTCGACGTACATGTCGTCGTGGTAGACGGCCGCGGCGACGGGGACCTCGTTGACGGCGAGGCGGGCCGGGTCGTACAGGCGCGGCCAGCCGGTGCGGGCGGCGAGGAGTTCGGCGGTCTCGCGCAGCGGGCGAAGCGCCGGGTCGGTCTCGAACATCCAGGGGTGGACGCACTCGCCGGTGAACAGCAGCGGCCCGTCGCCCGCGAGCGCCTTGGCGGCGTCGAACTGGGGGAACTCGGCGCGGACCCGCTCGGCGGCCCAGGCGGTGGGGCGCTCGTCCTGGCCGTAGATCGCCTCGTGAACGAGGGCGTACAGGGGGTGCCCGGCGTACGACAGCAGGGCCTGCGTCTCCTCCTGGAAGGCGTCGGAGAGCTCCGGTCCGTGCGGGGTGCGGACGAAGGCCTCCTCCAGCAGGAAGTGGAGGCGGTGGCTGCCCTCGCTGCCGCCGAGGAGGATGCCCAGGGACTGGAAGGCCTCGACGGTCAGCCGGTAGCCGTTCGGCAGGACCACGTCGCGGCTCAGCAGGTGGTCGGCGATCCGGCGGGCCCGCTCGACGTCCTGCGGGTAGCGGGCGTAGTGCGCGGTGACCTTGCGCTCGATGCGCGGGTAGGCGGCGCGGTAGACGTCGTCGGCGTGGGCGTCCAGGGAGGGCAGTCCGCCGGTGATGAGGGCGGCGGTCAGGCCCTCGGGAGCGGTGGACAGGTAGTTCACCGTGCAGAAACCGCCGAAGCTCTGGCCGAGGACGGTCCAGGGGGCGCCGCCGGTCACCTCGCGGCGCACCAGCTCGCAGTCCCGGACGATCGCGTCCGCGCGGAAGTGCGCCAGGTAGTCGGCCTGGGCCGCGGGCCCGCCGCGCAGCGGGAGGGTCTGCCGGTTGGCGGGGGTGGAGTGGCCGGTGCCCCGCTGGTCGAGCAGCAGGACGCGGAACTCCTTCAGGGCGCGGCCGAGCCAGGCCTGCCGGCCGACGAACCGGTTGGCGCCGAAGCCGGGGCCGCCCTGGAGGTAGAGCAGCCAGGGCAGTTCCTGGTGGGCCTTGTCACCGGCGACGACCTCGCGCGCGTACAGCTCGATCGTCTCTCCCGCCGGGTCGGCGTGGTCGAGGGGAACGGTGAAGCGGCGGTCGGTGAGGACGACGCCGGGCTGGCGGTAACTGGCGCTCAACGGGTCTCCCGGTGCGGACGGCGGGTGCGGATCGCGTCCCAGTTCAGCACATGTCCGGCCGCCCGGCGGGGCCGGGGATCATGAACGGTTGCTGAACGGCCGTTCAGCGGCCCGCCAGGCTGGAGCGGCGGACCACCAGCTCCGGCTGGAGGACCACCCGGCGGTGTTCGTGGGGACGGCTCGCCGTGTCCGACTCGGTCTCCTCCAGCAGCAGCTCGGCGGCGAGCGCGCCGAGGGTGACGGCGGGCTGCCGGACCGAGGTGAGCGGGACGGCCGCGGCGGCGGCGAACTCGATGTCGTCGTAGCCGACGATGGCGAGGTCGTCGGGGACGCCGACCCCGGCCGCGTACATGGCCTGCAGCACGCCGAGGGCGAGCAGGTCGTTGGCGCAGAACACGGCGGTCGGCCGGTCGGCGAGGCCGAGCAGGCGGGCGCCGGCGTCCCGGCCCGCGGCGACGTCGAGCCGTTCGGTGGGCAGTTCCCGCAGCGCCTCCGGGCCGAGGCCCGCCTCGGCGAGCGCGCCCAGCGCTCCGGTGCGGCGGTCGCGCACCTGGTTGAGGCCGGGCGGCCCGCTGACGTAGGCGATGGCCCGGTGCCCGGCGTCGACGAGGTGCCGTACGGCGAGCGCGCCGCCCGCCACGTCGTCGACGGAGACGGAGCACTCGGTGGTGCCCTCGGCGACCCGGTCGACCAGCACGAAGGGGATGCCGTGCCGGCGGAAGGCGGCGATGTTCCGCCCGGTCGCGTCGGCCGGGGTGAGCAGGACGCCGCGCACCCGCTGCTCGGCGAAGAGCGACAGGTACTCGGCCTCCTCGCCCGGGTTCTGGGCGCTGTTGCAGACCATCACGCCGAGCCCGGCCTCGCGGGCGGCGCGCTCGGCACCGCGCGCCACGTCGACGAAGAAGGGGTTGCCCATGTCGAGCACGAGCAGCCCCATGATGCGGCTGCGGCCCGCGCGCAACTGTCGCGCTGACTCGCTGCGGACGTAGCCGAGCCGGTCGATCGCGGACAGCACGCGCGCCCGGGTCTCGGTGGCGACCGTGTCCGGACGGTTGATGACGTTCGACACCGTGCCCACGGAGACTCCGGCGGCGCGGGCGACGTCCTTGATACCCACCGACTGGGCCATCAGGCAGGGACCTCCAGGGAGACGAGGGGCGGCGGGAAGGCCTTCACACTACCGTCCTGCCGCCCCGGAGCGACCTTGGTCACACGGGCAGGCGGAAGTCCGCGACGCGCAGCGCCGACGGGGTCGTACCGCTGGACTTCTCCTGGTACATCACGGACAGCACGCCGTCCTGCGCGATGCGGGTCTCGTCGACGACCACCTCGCCGAACGCGTTCAGTCCCGCCGCGTCGTACAGCAGTTTCCAGTCGGTGTGGCCGGAGGCCGCGGAGGCTCCGGCGATCCTGCCGTACGGGAGGACCGCGTACGCGTTGTCGTACCTGTCGAGGATCAGCCTGGTGCGCTGGCTGGAGTCGAGCGGGACGGGGATCTCGGTCTTCCGCCAGCCGCCGGTGGCGATTTTGCGGACGTGGAAGGCGCGGCCGTTGGCGGTGCGGTCCGCGACGTAGCCGGTGGTGCACTGGCCGAAGCGGCCGGGCACGTAGGAGATGATCGCGTGCGGCCGGCCCGCGGAGTCGGTGAACTGACTCTCCTGGTTCATCAGGGAATGATCGGGGTTCAGCGGATCCACGACCAGACCGGTGTCGGTCACGGAGACCCGGTCGGCGCCGCCGGTGACACCGACGACCGTGCCCGCGTCGTTCCGCCAGGTGCGCCCGCGGTCGTCGGACCAGACGTAGCCGGTGTCGTGGTTGGTGATGCCGCCGCTCGCGCACATCACCGCGCCGTCCTGCTCCCGCCAGGTGAAGAAGGCGTGCAGCCGGCCGCCCCGGTCGTAGTCGATGCCGTGCAGGTACATGTTGCGGGCGGTGGAGGAGCCGTGCTCACTGCGGTACGTGCCCGTGGAGCTGGTCCACTCCCCCAGCGCCGTCCACCGAGTGCCGTCGTACTCGGCGAGGGCGTTGCGGCCGTTGCCGGAGACGCCGGCGCGGTAGCTGAGCTGGAGCCTGCCCTCGGGGGTGGTGATGAACTGCGGGTAGGTGAACCGGGAGGTGAGGGCGAGCCCGTCGAGTGTGGACTGCGGCGCCCCGAAGCGGCTCGCCGTCCAGCTGAGGCCCGCCGGGTCGTCCATGAGTCCGGCGACGGACTTGACGTAGGTGAAGCCGTCGCTGTGCGAGTCCATGTTGAGGTGCAGCCGGCCGTCGATCTCGGAGACGCCCATGGAGATGACGTTGTGGGAGTCGTCGTAGCGCAGGGTGTGGCCGGCCTTGACCGTCTGCCAGGTGCTCGCGCCGAGGGCGCGGCGCCCGATGACGGCGTTGCGGTCGGCGGTGTACCAGACCGCGTACTGGTATCCCTTGTAGGTCAGCAGCCCGTTCTTCTGGAACGAGTTGTTGTTGACCAGGCCGTCGTAGGAGACGAAGTAGATCGCCCGGCCGTCGAGGGTGGTGGTGCCCGTGCGGGTGACCGAGGGGCCGGGCGCGGCGGCCCGCGCGACGCCGGGGGCCGCCGCGGCCGCCAGGGCGGTGGCGAGCACGGTACGTCTTCTCATGGGAACCCTCCGGGTCAGGCGAGGTGGAAGACCTCGGTGAGCGGCTTCATCGCCTCGTCGGGACGGGCGCCGTCGAGGGACTCGAAGAAGGGGGCCATCTCCGCCTGCCAGCGGGCGTTGACGTCCGTGGCCTCCATTCCGGCGAGGGCTGCCGCGAAGTCCTCGGTCTCCAGGTAGCCGACGAGCAGGCCGTCGTCGCGCAGGAAGAGCGAGTAGTTGTGCCAGCCGGTGGCCGAGAGCGCGTCGAGCATCTCCGGCCACACGGCGGCGTGACGTCGGCGGTACTCGGCGATCTTGTCCTGGCGGACCTTGAGCAGGAAACAGACGCGCTGCATTACCACTCCTGGTGGGTGAGGGGGATCAGAAGGCGAAGTCGTCGATGTTCTCCGCGTCGAAGACGGTCGGCTTGCCGAGACTGATCACGCCGTCCTCGCCGATGGTGAACTCGCCCATCGGTCCGGCGGTGAAGGTCTCGCCCTCCTTGCCGGTGATCTGCCCGGAGGCCAGCGCGACGGCGGTGCGCGCGGCCAGTTCGCCCAGCTTGGCCGGGTCCCACAGCTCGAACGCCTCGACGGTGCCGTTCTTGACGTACTTGCGCATGTCGTTGGGGGTGCCCAGACCGGTCAGCTTGACCTTGCCCTTGTACTTGGAGCCCGACAGGTACTGGGCGGCGGCCTTGATGCCGACGGTGGTCGGGGAGATGATCCCCTTCAGGTTCGGGTACTCCTGGAGCAGGCCCTGGGTCTGCTGGAAGGACTGCTGGGCGTCGTCGTTGCCGTAGGCGATCTCGACGAGCTTCATGTCCTTGTACTTGGGGTCCTCGAGTTCGTCCTTCATGAACTCGATCCAGGTGTTCTGGTTGGTGGCGGTCTGCGCGGCGGACAGGATCGCGATCTCGCCCTTGTAGCCGATCTGCTCGGCGAGCAGCTGCACCTCGGTGCGGCCCAGGTCCTCGGCGGACGCCTGTGAGACGAAGGCGTTGCGGCAGTCGGGCTTGGTGTCCGAGTCGTAGGTGACGACCTCGATGTCGTTGCTCATGGCCTGCTTGAGCGCGGTGCACAGGGCGCCCGGGTCCTGCGCGGAGACGGCCATGGCGTCGACCTGCTGCTGGGTGAGGGTGTTGACGTACGAGACCTGGCTGGAGGTGTCGGTGGCGCTGGACGGCCCGACCTCCTTGTAGCCGGACCCGAGTTCCTTCAGCGCCTTCTCGCCGCCCTTGTCGGCGGTGGTGAAGTACGGGTTGTTGACCTGCTTGGGCAGGAAGCCGACGGTGAGGCCCTTCTTCAGCTCGGCGTTCGGATCGGCCTTGCCGGCGGCGGCGGCCTGCCCGCCCTCGTTCTTCACGTCCTCCTTGGTGGTACCGCCGCAGGCGGTGACCGCGAGGGCGAGCGAGGTGACGGCGGCGAGAGCGGCACAGCCGCGGCGGAGGGACGACTTGCGCATGGCAGGTTCCTTTCGACGGGGGGGAAGTGGACGTTCTTTCAGGGGCGCGGGGGAACTGCGCGATCAGCCCGGGACGGCCGGCTGGCCGGTGGACTGCGCACGCACGACGGCGATCTGCCGCGCCACCCGCGGCCCGAGCACGGACAGCACCAGCAGCACACCGGTGACGACGATCTGCGACTGCGCCGACACGTCCTGGAGACTCATCACGTTCTGCAGCGCACCGAGCAGGAAGACACCCGCGATCGCCCCGCCGAGCGTCCCCTTGCCCCCGTCGAAGTCGATTCCGCCGAGCAGCACCGCGGCCACGACGGAGAGTTCCAGCCCGGTTGCGTTGTCATAGCGCGCACTGGCGTAGTGCAGAGCCCAGAACACCCCGGTGAGCGAGGCCATCAGCCCGGTCACGGTGAATAGGATCAGCTTCTGCCGCTTCACGCGCAGGCCCGTGAACCGCGCCGCCTCCTCGCTCGCGCCGATCGCGAACAGGGACCGCCCGAACGGTGTGGCGTGCAGCGCCACCACGGCGATGGCCAGCAGCACCAGGAAGGGCAGGAAGGCGTACGGGAGGAACGTGTCGCCGATGCGCCCGGACGCGAAGTCCAGGTACTGGGCGGGGAGGTCGGTCACCGCGTCGGAGCCCAGCACGATCTGCGCGATGCCCCGGTAGGCGGCGAGGGTGCCGATGGTGACGGCGAGGGACGGCAGCCCCAGCCTGGTGACGAGCAGGCCGTTGACGAGGCCGCAGACCACGCCGAGCAGCAGGCACAGCGGAATGATCGTCTCGATGGCCATGCCCTGGTTCCACAGGGCGCCCATCACGGCGCCGGACAGCCCGGCGGTGGAGGCGACGGAGAGATCGATCTCGCCGGAGACGACGAGCAGCGTCATCGGCAGCGCGATCAGCGCGATGGGCAGCGTGTTGCCGATCAGGAACGACAGGTTCAGCGCGTTGCCGAAGCCGTCGACGAAGGTGAACGAGAACAGCAGCAGGACGATCAGCAGGGCGCCGACGGCCGAGTCCCACCTCTTCAAGGCGGACCACCGCACCGCGCGCGTCAGGGACTCAGGCATGGCGGACGTTCCTCTTCTTCAGGGCCGAGGCCACCCGCAGCGCCACGATCCGGTCGACCGCGATGGCGAGGATGAGCAGGATGCCGTTGATCGCGAGCACCCAGACGGAGCTGACGCCGAGGGCGGGCAGCACGCTGTTGACGGAGGTCAGCAGCAGCGCGCCGAGCGCGGCGCCGTAGACGCTGCCGGAGCCGCCGGTGAAGACGACACCGCCGACGACGACCGCGCTGACCACGGTGAGTTCGTAGCCGTTGCCGGTGCCGGAGTCGACGTTGCCGAAGCGGGCCAGGTAGAGGGCTCCGGCGAGTCCGGCGAGCGCCCCGCAGAAGGTGTAGGCGGCCAGGATCCGCTTGCGCACGGGGATGCCGGCGAGCCGGGCGGCCTCGGGGTTGGAGCCGAGCGCGTACAGCTCCCGGCCGCTTCCGTAGTGCTTGAGGTAGTACCCGGTCGCGACCAGCACCGCGAGGGCGATCAGCGCGAGGTACGGCACGGCGAAGATGCCGCCGGAGCCGAAGTCCACGAAACCGCCGGGCAGGTCGGCCGCGGTGATCTGGCGGGAGCCGACCCAGATGGAGTCGATGCCGCGGATGACGTAGAGCGTGCCGAGGGTGACGACCAGCGCGGGGACCTGGCCGAGGCTGACGAGCAGGCCGTTGAGGAGGCCGAAGCCGACGCCCGTCAGGACGGCGAGGAGGACGGCGACGACGGAGCTGCCGCCGCCCTGGAGGCAGGTGCCGGCGGCGAAGGCGCTGATGCCGAGCGTCGAGCCGACGGACAGATCGACGTTGCGGGTGATGACGACCAGGGACTGGCCGGTGGCGACCAGGACCAGGATGGTCGCGTTCAGCAGCAGGTCCTTGATGCCCTGTTCGGACAGGAACTCGCTGTTGCCGGCCTGGGTCACGGCGATCATCACCAGGAAGACGGCCAGGATGGCGAGTTCGCGCATCCTGAGGACGCGGTCGACCAGTCGGGTGCCGTCCGGCTCGGACACGTCCGGTGCGGGGGCTTGCTGAGGGGCGGTGGCGGTCACGCTGCCGCCCTCCCCGTGGCTGCGGCCATCACGGTTTCCTCGGTGGCGTCGGAGCGCGGGATCTCGGCGGTCAGCCGGCCCTCGTGCATCACCAGCACGCGGTCGGCCATGCCGAGGATCTCGGGCAGGTCGGAGGAGATCATCAGGACGGCCACGCCGTCCGCGGCCAGCTCGCTGAGCAGCCGGTGCACCTCGGCCTTGGTGCCGACGTCGATGCCGCGGGTGGGCTCGTCGACGATCAGCACCTTGGGGCGGGTGGCCAGCCACTTGGCGAGGACGACCTTCTGCTGGTTGCCGCCGGAGAGCGTGGACACGGCGTCGGCGATCCGGGCGTACTTCACCTGGAGCTTCACCGCCCAGTCGAGGGAGCGGCTGCGTTCGGCGCCGCGGTCCACGAGGCCCGCCCTGACGGTCGTACGAAGACCCGTGAGGCCGATGTTGCGCTCGATGGACATGTTCATCACCAGGCCCTGGGCGCGGCGGTCCTCGGGAACGAGGGCGAGTCCGGCGGCCATGGCGGTGGACGGGGCGCCGTTCGCCAGGGGCCTGCCGTCCACGGTGACCTCGCCCGCGTCCCAGCGGTCGACGCCGAAGACGGCGCGGGCGACCTCCGTGCGTCCGGCGCCGACGAGTCCGGCGAGGCCGACGATCTCCCCGCGCCGCACCTCGAAGGAGACGTCGGTGAAGACGCCCTCACGGGTGAGCCGGCGGACACTCAGCGCCACCTCGCCCGGCGCCACGTCCTGCTTCGGGTACAGCTCGTCGAGGTCGCGGCCGACCATCCGGCGGACCAGGTCGTCCTCGGTCATCCCGGCGAGGGATTCGCTGCCGATCCAGGCGCCGTCGCGCAGGGTGGTCACCTTCTGGCAGATCTCGAAGATCTCCTCCAGCCGGTGGGAGATGAAGAGGACCGCGGCGCCCTGTTCCCGCAGGGTGCGCACCACGCCGAAGAGGCGGGCGACCTCGCTGCCGGTGAGCGCGGCGGTCGGCTCGTCCATGATCAGGACGCGCGCGTCGAAGGAGAGTGCCTTGGCGATCTCCACGATCTGCTGGTCGGCGATGGACAGTCCGCGGGCGGGGCGGTCGGGGTCGAGGTCGACGCCGAGGCGCCGCATCAGGGCGGCGGTCGCGGCGTGGGTGGCCTTGTGGTCGATCCGGCCGAGGGTGCGTCTGGGCCGGCGGCTCATGAAGATGTTCTCGGCGATCGACAGGTCGGGGAAGAGCGTGGGTTCCTGGTAGATCACGGCGATCCCGGCGTCGCGGGCGTCACCGGGGCCGTGGAAGACGACGGGCGCGCCGTCGAGCAGCACCTGGCCGGCGTCCGGACGGTGCACTCCGGCGAGCGTCTTGATGAGGGTCGACTTGCCCGCGCCGTTCTCCCCGGCGAGGGCGTGGACCTCGCCGGGGAACAGCTCCAGGGACACCTCCCGCAGGGCGCGTACGGCGCCGAAGGACTTGGAGATGCCCTGGAGCGCCAGCACCGGGATCTGCCCCGGGTCGGACGGGTGGGTCATGGGGAACTCCTCGACGACGCGGTGCGTCGTGAAAGGTTTCAACTGGGTTGCCGGGACGTTAGGCGGGGCAGCCATGTCACGTCAATGGGTCCGTGTCGAAAAAGTTTCGATAGTCAAAGGTCACCGCGAGGTCACAGAGAGCCGGGTTGGTCAGAGCGCTTGACACCCCTTCGGGCGACTCATAGCTTGCCGTTCTGAATCGTTTCATTGAATCGGTAGGAGCCCAGCAGTGACCGATGTCGCCGCGGTGAAAGCCGCGCTGAAGACCCAGGCCGTCGAGACGCCGTCATGGGCGTACGGGAACTCCGGGACCCGCTTCAAGGTGTTCGCGCAGGCGGGCGTGCCCCGCGATCCGCGCGAGAAGCTGGACGACGCGGCCAAGGTGCACGAGTTCACCGGAGTCGCGCCGACCGTCGCCCTGCACATCCCCTGGGACAAGGTCGACGACTACGCGGCGCTCGCCGAGCACGCCGCGGAACGCGGGCTGAGACTGGGCGCGATCAACTCCAACACCTTCCAGGACGACGACTACAAGCTGGGCAGCATCTGCCACCCGGACGCCGCGGTGCGCCGCAAGGCCGTCGACCACCTGCTGGAGTGCGTCGACATCATGGACGCCACGGGCTCCGCCGATCTGAAGCTGTGGTTCGCCGACGGCACGAACTACCCCGGCCAGGACGACATCCGCGCCCGCCAGGACCGGCTCGCCGAGGGCCTCGCGGAGGTCTACGAGCGGCTCGGCGAGGGGCAGCGGATGCTGCTGGAGTACAAGTTCTTCGAGCCGGCGTTCTACACGACGGACGTCCCGGACTGGGGCACGGCGTACGCCCACTGCCTGAAGCTGGGCCCGAAGGCGCAGGTCGTGGTCGACACCGGGCACCACGCGCCGGGCACCAACATCGAGTTCATCGTGGCCACGCTGCTGCGCGAGGGGAAGCTCGGCGGGTTCGACTTCAACTCGCGGTTCTACGCCGACGACGACCTCATGGTGGGGGCGGCGGATCCGTTCCAGCTGTTCCGGATCATGTACGAGGTGATCCGCGGCGGCGGATTCACCCCCGACGTGGCCTTCATGCTCGACCAGTGCCACAACATCGAGGCGAAGATCCCGGCGATCATCCGGTCGGTGATGAACGTGCAGGAGGCGACGGCGAAGGCGCTGCTCGTCGACCGCGACGCCCTCGCCGCCGCCCAGCGGGCCGGTGACGTGCTGGAGGCCAACGCGGTGCTCATGGACGCGTACAACACCGATGTGCGGCCATTGCTGCGGGAGGTGCGGTCGGAGATGGGGCTCGCCGAGGACCCGATCGCCGCGTACCGGGCGTCGGGGTGGGCCGAGAAGATCGCCGCGGAGCGGGTCGGCGGGCAGCAGGCCGGTTGGGGGGCGTGAGCGTCTGCCGGGTTCTGTCGTCTTCGGACTGCGGGCCGCAAGTGGCCGGTCGCGCAGTTCCCCGCGCCCCTGAGCGCGTCGCCGTCACCCTCCGTTGAAAAGGACTGGACAGTCATGGCTCCTCATCCCCAAGCCGCCGCTCTGCTCGCCCGATCGCATCGGCTCGGATCCGATCCCCGGAACACCAACTACGCCGGCGGCAACGCCTCCGCGAAGGGCACCGACACCGATCCCGTGACGGGGGGTGAAGTGGAGCTGATGTGGGTGAAGGGCTCCGGGGGTGATCTCGGCACGCTCACCGAGGCGGGGCTCGCCGTGCTGCGGCTGGACCGGCTGCGGGCACTCGTCGACGTGTATCCGGGTGTCGAGCGCGAGGACGAGATGGTCGCCGCGTTCGACTACTGCCTGCACGGCAAGGGCGGGGCGGCGCCCTCCATCGACACCGCGATGCACGGGCTCGTCGACGCCGCGCACGTCGACCATCTGCACCCGGACTCCGGGATCGCGCTCGCCTGTGCCGCCGACGGGGAGAAGCTGACCGCCGAGTGTTTCGGGGACAGCGTGGTGTGGGTGCCGTGGCGGCGGCCCGGGTTCCAGCTCGGACTGGACATCGCCGCGGTGAAGGAGGCGAACCCGCAGGCCATCGGGTGCGTCCTGGGCGGGCACGGGATCACGGCGTGGGGTGCCACCGCCGAGGAGTGCGAACGCAACTCGCTGCACATCATCCGCACCGCCGAGACGTTCCTCGCCGAGCGGGGGAAGGCCGAGCCGTTCGGGCCCGTGGTCGAGGGGTACGAGCCGCTGGGCGAGGCGGAGCGGCGGGAGCGGGCGGCGGCGCTGGCACCGTACGTGCGTGCCGTCGCCTCGCAGGACCGGCCGCAGGTCGGGCACTTCGACGACAGTGACGTGGTGCTGGACTTCCTGGCGCGGGCCGAGCATCCGCGGCTCGCCGCGCTCGGCACCTCCTGCCCCGACCACTTCCTGCGGACGAAGGTCCGTCCGCTGGTCCTCGACCTGCCGCCGACCGCCCCGCTGGACGAGGCGATCGCGCGGCTGCGCGAGCTGCACGCGGCGTACCGCGAGGAGTACGCCGCCTACTACGAGCGGCACGCCGAGCCCGGTTCCCCCGCGATGCGCGGCGCCGACCCGGCGATCGTGCTGGTCCCGGGCGTCGGCATGTTCAGCTTCGGCAAGGACAAGCAGACCGCGCGGGTGGCGGGCGAGTTCTACGTCAACGCCATCAACGTGATGCGCGGCGCCGAGGCGGTGTCGGCGTACGCGCCGATCGAGGAGTCGGAGAAGTTCCGGATCGAGTACTGGGCGCTGGAGGAGGCCAAGCTCCAGCGGATGCCGAAGCCGAAGGCGCTGGCCACCCGGGTGGCGCTGGTGACCGGCGCGGGCAGCGGGATCGGGCGGGCGATCGCGCACCGGCTGGTCGCCGAGGGCGCGTGTGTCGTCGTCGCGGACCTGAACGCGGACAACGCGGCGGCGGTCGCGAAGGAGCTGGGCGGGCCGGACAAGGCGGTCGCCGTGACCGTCGACGTGACCTCCGAGGAGCAGATCGCCGAAGCGTTCAAGGCGGCGGTGCTGGCCTTCGGCGGCGTGGACCTCGTCGTCAACAACGCCGGGATCTCCATCTCCAAGCCGCTGCTGGAGACCTCCGCGAAGGACTGGGACCTCCAGCACGACATCATGGCCCGCGGCTCCTTCCTGGTCTCGCGGGAGGCGGCCCGGGTGATGACCGCGCAGGGGCTGGGCGGCGACATCGTCTACATCGCCAGCAAGAACGCCGTGTTCGCCGGCCCGAACAACATCGCCTACTCCGCCACCAAGGCCGACCAGGCGCACCAGGTGCGGCTGCTCGCCGCCGAGCTGGGCGAGCACGGCATCCGCGTCAACGGCGTCAACCCGGACGGCGTGGTGCGCGGCTCGGGCATCTTCGCGGGCGGCTGGGGCGCCCAGCGCGCGGCCGTGTACGGGGTGCCGGAGGAGAAGCTGGGCGAGTTCTACGCCCAGCGGACGCTGCTGAAGCGCGAGGTGCTGCCGGAGCACGTGGCGAACGCCGTGTTCGCGCTGACCGGCGGGGACCTCAGCCACACCACCGGTCTGCACATCCCGGTCGACGCGGGCGTCGCCGCCGCCTTCCTGCGGTGAGCGCGCTCGTGAAGTCGTACGCCGCGGTCGACCTCGGCGCGTCCAGCGGACGCGTCATGGTCGGCCGCGTCGGCCGGCACGAACTGGAGCTGACCGAGGCGCACCGCTTCCCCAACCGGCCCGTGCGGCTGCCGGAGGGGCTGCGCTGGGACGTGCTGGCGCTGTACTCGGGGATCCTCGACGGGCTGCGGGCGGCGGGTACCGCCACCGGCGGCCGGCTGGACTCCGTCGGCATCGACAGCTGGGCCGTCGACTACGGGCTGCTGGACGCGGACGGGGCGCTGCTCGGCAACCCGGTGCACTACCGGGACACCCGGACCGAGGGCATCGCGGAGTCGGTGTGGGCGACGGTGCCCGCCGCGGAGCTGTACGCGGCTACCGGATTGCAGTACGCGCCGTTCAACACCCTCTACCAGCTCACCGCCGCCCGTTCGTGTGCGCAGTTCGCGCACGCCAAGCGGCTGTTGCTGATCCCGGACCTGATGGCGTACTGGCTCACCGGCGAGCAGGGCACCGAACTGACCAACGCCTCCACGACCCAGCTCGTCGACCCCCGCACCGGGGACTGGTCGTACGACGTGGCGGCGCGGCTCGGCATCGACCTGAGCCTGTTCGCGCCGCTGCGCCGGCCCGGTGACCCGGCGGGCGTGCTGCGGACCGAGGTGCTGGAGGAGACGGGGCTCACCGGGCCGGTTCCGGTCACCGCGGTCGGCTCGCACGACACCGCCTCCGCGGTGGCGGCCGTACCGGCTACCGGGGAGCGGTTCGCCTACATCTGCACCGGTACCTGGTCGCTCGCCGGTCTGGAGCTGACCGCGCCCGTGCTGACCGAGGAGAGCCGCGCCGCCAACTTCACCAACGAACTGGGGCTGGACGGCACGGTCCGCTACCTGCGGAACATCATGGGGCTGTGGCTGCTCCAGGAGTGCGTGCGGGCGTGGGGCGAGCCGGACCTGGGCGAGCTGCTGCGCGCGGCGGCCGTCGTACCGACGCTGCGGTCCGTCGTCGACGCGGGGGACGCGGCGTTCCTCGCGCCCGGGCGGATGCCGGAGCGGATCGCGGAGGCCTGCCGGGCGTCGGGGCAGCCGGTGCCCGAGACGCCCGCCGAGATCACCCGGTGCATCCTCGACTCCCTCGCTCTCGCCCACCGGCGGGCGGTCGAGGACGCGCAGCGGCTCGCCGGAACATGCGCCGACGTCGTCCATGTGGTCGGCGGCGGCGTGCGCAACGCGCTGCTGTGCCAGCTGACCGCCGACGCCTGCGGGCTGCCGGTGGTGGCGGGCCCGACCGAGGCGGCGGCCCTCGGCAACGTGCTGGTGCAGGCGCGCGCCCATGAACTCGTCGGCGACCGCGCCGACATGCGCCGGCTGCTCACCCGCACCCAGCCACTGACCCGCTACGAGCCGCGCGGCGACACGGCCCGCTGGCGGGCGGCCCAGGAGCGGCTCGCCGCGCGCTGACCGTCCCGGGGTCCGGCCCGTCGACGTGCCGGGCCGGACCTCCTGCCCTCCCCGTGACCCCCGCACTACCCTGCCCTCATCCGATGATCGACCCCGAGGAGCCGCGATGCGTGTCGCTCTGTTCCTGACCTGTGTCAACGACACGCTCTATCCGGACACCGGACGTGCCGTGGTGAAGCTGCTGACCAGGCTGGGCGTGGAGGTCGACTTCCCGATGGCGCAGACCTGCTGCGGGCAGGCCCACTACAACACCGGCTACCGGCACGAGGCGGAGCCGCTGGCACGGCATTTCGCCGAGGTCTTCGGACCGTACGAGGCGATCGTGACGCCGTCCGGGTCGTGCGGGGCGATGGTGCGGGAGCTGTATCCGCGGATGGGCGAGCGGGCCCGGGCGGAGGGCCGCGGCGAGTCGCTGGCCGCGACGCTGGCGCCGGTGGTGCCGAGGACGTACGAGCTGACGGAGTTCCTGGTGGACGTGCTCGGGGTGACGGACGTCGGCGCGTACTACCCGCACACGGTGACCTACCACCCCACCTGTCACGGGCTGCGCGGACTCGGCCTCGGCGACCGGCCGCGGCGGCTGCTGGAGGCGGTGAAGGGACTGGAGCTGGTGGAACTGCCGGGCGCTGAGGAGTGCTGCGGCTTCGGCGGCACGTTCGCGCTGAAGAACGCCGACGTCTCCGCGGCGATGGGCGCCGACAAGGTGCGCAACGCGGAGTCGACCGGCGCCGAGGTGCTGTGCGCGGCCGACAACTCCTGCCTGATGCACATCGGCGGCACCATGGGCCGGCTGCGGTCCGGCATGCGCCCGGTGCACATCGCGGAGATCCTGGCGAGCACGGAAGAGGAGCCCCTGGCATGAGCGGAACGTATCTCGGCATGCCGGCCTTCCCCGCGGCGGCGCGGGAGGCGGTGGGCAATCCCACCCTGCGCGGCAATCTGCGCCACGCCACCCACACGATCCGCGCCAAGCGGGCCAAGGCCGTCGCCGAGGTCGAGGACTGGGCCGAGCTGCGCGAGGCCGGGAAGCGGATCAAGGACCACACGCTGCGCCACCTCGACACCTACCTGGAGCGGCTGGAGGAGTCGGTCACCGCCGCCGGGGGCGTCGTCCACTGGGCCGCGGACGCCGAGGAGGCCAACCGGATCGTCACCGCACTGGTCAAGGCGACCGGGGAGTCGGAGGTCGTCAAGGTCAAGTCGATGGCCACCCAGGAGATCGGGCTGAACGAGGCCCTGGAGGCGGCGGGCATCCGCGCCTACGAGACCGACCTCGCCGAGCTGATCGTGCAGCTGGGCAAGGACCGCCCGTCGCACATCCTGGTCCCGGCCATCCACCGCAACCGCGGCGAGATCCGCGACATCTTCCGCGACGAGATGGCCGCCTGGGGCCGCCCCGCCCCGGAGGGCCTGACCGACACCCCCGCCGAACTCGCCGAGGCGGCGCGCCTGCACCTGCGGGAGAAGTTCCTGCGCGCCAAGGTCGGCATCTCCGGCGCCAACTTCATGGTCGCGGAGACCGGCACGCTGGTGGTCGTGGAGTCCGAGGGCAACGGGCGGATGTGCCTGACCCTGCCGGAGACGCTGATCTCGGTGGTCGGCATCGAGAAGATCGTGCCGGCCTGGCGGGACCTGGAGGTGTTCCTGCAGACGCTCCCCCGCTCCTCGACGGCCGAGCGGATGAATCCGTACACGTCGATGTGGACCGGCACCACGGACGAGGACGGGCCGGGCACCTTCCACCTGGTCCTGCTCGACAACGGCCGCACCGACACCCTCGCCGACGAGGTCGGCCGTCAGGCCCTGCGCTGCATCCGCTGCTCGGCCTGCCTGAACGTGTGCCCGGTGTACGAGCGGGCGGGCGGGCACGCCTACGGCTCGGTCTACCCCGGCCCGATCGGCGCCATCCTCAGCCCCCAACTGCGCGGCACGGGAAGCGAGATCGATGCCTCTCTGCCGTACGCGTCGTCGCTGTGCGGCGCCTGCTACGAGGTGTGCCCGGTCGCCATCGACATCCCCGAGGTGCTGGTGCACCTGCGGGAGCGCGTCGTCCAGGGCGGCCCGGTCACCCGGGCGGGCAACAAGGTGGTGCTGCGGCCCGCGAAGGGCCACGCGGCCGAGCGGGCGGCGATGCGGGCGGCGCGCTGGGCGTTCGGCCGTCCGGGCGCACTGCGCACCGGCCAGCGGCTGGCGTCCCGCACCCGGCGCTTCCACCCGCGCACCCTGCCGGGGCCGGGCCGGGCATGGAGCGCGACCCGGGAGCTGCCGCCGGTGCCGGCGGAGCCGTTCCGGGACTGGTGGCAGCGTACGCACGGTGGAGAGGCCGGTGGGAAGTGAGCAGCAGGGAACGGATCCTGGGACGGGTGCGGCGCGCGCTGGCGGATGTGCCGGGCGACGACACCCCCTACGAGCGGGCGGTCGTCCGTGACTACCTGCGCGAGCACGGCGGACGCACCGTCGACGAGACGGTGGACCTGCTCGCCGAGAATCTCGCGGACTACCGGGCGATCGTGCACCGGTGCGCGGCGGGCGAACTGCCGTCGCTGATCGCCGCGTTGCTGTCCGGGCGCGGCGCGCGGACGGTGCTGGTGCCGCCCGGTCTGGATCCGGGCTGGCTCGCCGCGGCCGGGGCCGAGCGGATCCCCGACCGGGCGGAGTCGGATCCCCACGAGCTGGACCGGGTCGACAGCGTGGTCACGGCGTGCGCGGTGGCGATCGCCGAGACCGGCACGATCGTGCTGGACGGCGGCCCCGACCAGGGGCGCCGCCGGATCACGCTCGTGCCGGACCACCACATCTGTGTGGTGCGGGTCCCGGACCAGGTGGTGTCGTCCGTCCCGCAGGCCCTCGGACGACTTGACCCGGTGCGCCCGTCGACGTGGATCTCCGGCCCGTCGGCGACCAGCGACATCGAACTGGACCGGGTGGAGGGCGTGCACGGGCCGCGCACCCTGGAGGTGGTCCTGGTGAGCGGGCGATAGGCGGCCCACCGCGCGCCCGGCGGCTCCCGCCGCGGTCCCGCGCCCGCCGGGTTCAGACGGCGCTCGGCAGATGGCGCGCCGCGGCGTCGCCGGCCATCGCCCGCAGTCTCGCGAAGTAGGACGCGCCGTACTCGTCGCCGATCAGTGGCAGGACCTTGTCCAGGCCCGCGATGCACCGCCAGAGCATGGCGACGCCCGCGTCGTCGAGCCGGCCGTCGAGCTCCCGCTCGGCCAGGACGGCGACATCCACGTCGAGGAGGATCAGCTCCACGCCTTCGATGTCCACGCCCCGGAAACCCGGCGGGTAGGGGGCGTTGCGGTGCTCCGCGCACAAGCGGGCGAGCCGGTCGCCTTCGTGTCGTTCGGTCATTCCCGTGATCATGCCTGATGGGCAGGGCGCGGCCGGACGCGGGCGGTGCGGCAGGCGGAGGGTCGTGAAGGCGTGACAGGTGCGGTGAACAAGCGCTTAGATAGGTGGCCGGTTACCGACGCCGATCTGGAGGCCCTGGTGTTCACTTCCGTCGACGACGTCTCCGCCCGCCTCGCCGAGACCGGTTACCTGGCCTCGCCGTCGGTCGCCACCACCGTCTTCCTCGCCGACCGCCTGGGCAAGCCGCTCCTCGTCGAGGGGCCCGCCGGGGTCGGCAAGACCGAACTGGCCAAGGCGGTGGCCCAGGTCGCGGGGGCACGGCTGGTGCGTTTGCAGTGCTACGAGGGAGTCGACGAGTCGCGGGCGCTGTACGAGTGGAACCACGCCAAGCAGCTGCTGCGGATCAGCGCCGGACGGGACGAGACCTGGGACGAGACCCGCACGGACATCTTCGCCGAGGAGTTCCTGCTGCCGCGCCCGCTGCTCACCGCGATCCGCGGCGACGACCCGAAGGTGCTCCTGATCGACGAGACCGACAAGGCGGACGTCGAGGTGGAGGGCCTGCTGCTGGAGGTGCTCAGCGACTTCCAGGTCACCGTCCCCGAACTGGGCACGATCACCGCGACCCGCCGCCCCTTCGTCGTCCTCACGTCCAACGCCTCCCGGGAGCTGTCCGAGGCGCTGCGCCGCCGCTGTCTCTTCCTGCACATCGGCTTCCCCGAGGAGGAGCTGGAGCGGCGGATCGTCCGGCTGAAGGTGCCGGGGATCGACGCGGCGCTCGCGGAGTCCGTCGTGCGCGTGGTGGGGGCGCTGCGGGCGATGGACCTGCGGAAGGTGCCCTCGGTCGCCGAGACCATCGACTGGGCCCGCACCCTGCTCGCGCTCGGCGCGCACACCCTCGACGAGACCGTCGTACGCGACACCCTCGGAGTGGTGCTCAAGCACCAGGACGACGTCCTCAAGGCGGCCGCCAAGCTCGACCTGGACGCGGTGTGACGGCGGCGGCCTCCGATGTCGCGGCCCGGCTGGCCGGCTTCGTGGCCGCGCTGCGCGGGCACGGGGTGCGGATCGGCACCGGTGAGACGGTGGACGCGGCCCGGGCGGTCGAGGCGCTGGGGTTCACCGACCGGGAGCTGCTGCGGGAAGGGCTGGCCGCCACCCTGCTGCACACCGCGGACCAGCGGCGGGTGTTCGACCCGGTCTTCGACCTGTACTTCCCGCGCGCCGTCGGCGGGCCGGAGAAGGGCGACGCGGACGGCCCGGCCGACCGGGAGGAGCTGCGCGACCGCATCGCGGCGGCGCTCGCCGCGGGCGATGTCACGC
This sequence comes from Streptomyces glaucescens, assembly GCF_002154375.1. Lineage (GTDB taxonomy): Bacteria > Actinomycetota > Actinomycetes > Streptomycetales > Streptomycetaceae > Streptomyces > Streptomyces glaucescens. The sequence goes on from NZ_MUND01000527.1 coordinate 21,425, forward strand.
TGCTGGAGCGGCTGGCGGCGGAGGCGGTCGACGGCTTCGGCGGATACGGCGGTTCACCCGGTTCGGACGGCTGGTCGGCGCACCAGACCCTCGACCGGCTGCGCCCGCAGACCCTGCTCGCCCGGGTCCGGGACACGGTGCGGGCGGGCGACGGCGGCTCCGGGTTCGCCGGCCGGCTGCTGGACGACGAGATCCGGCGGCGCATCGAGGTCTTCCGCGGGCAGGTCGCGGCGGAGGCGCGGCGCCGGGTCGCCGAGCGGCGCGGGCGCGACGAGATCGCCCGGCGGGCGGTGGCGCCGACCCCCGACCGGATCGACTTCCTGTACGCGGGGCAGGACCGGCTCGCCGAACTGCGCCGCACGGTGCGGCCGCTCGCCCGCAAGCTGGCCACCCGGCTCGCCGCCCGGCGCCGGCGGGCCGCCCGGGGGAGCATCGATCTGCGGCGGACCCTGCGCGGCTCGCTGTCGACCGGCGGCGTGCCGATCCGGCCGGTGCTGCGCCGGCGCCGCCCCGTCCGTCCCGAACTCGTGCTGCTGTGCGATGTGTCGGGCTCGGTGTCCGGGTTCTCCGACTTCACCATGCTGCTGGTGCAGGCACTGCACGACCAGTTCTCCAAGGTGCGGGTGTTCGCCTTCGTCAACCGGATCGACGAGGTGACGGGGCTGCTGGAGCGCGGCGCGGCCG
>NZ_MUND01000528.1 GCF_002154375.1 Streptomyces glaucescens
CCTCCGGGAGCGGCCTGAGCACGACCTGCTGCACGGCCTCGGCCACGGCGCGCAGTTGCGTCAGCTGCTTCTCGTGCCGCTCCCGGAGGTGGGCGAAGAAGGTGACGCACACCGAGATCAGGATCAGCGCGGTGACCTGCAGGCTGTGGTTGAGGTCGGTGAGACTGGTCCGTACGACCGCGACGACGGACTGGGCCAGCACGGCGAGCGCGCCGACGCAGGCGGTGGTGCGCGGCCCCGCGAAGGACGCGGTGACGGCGGGCGCCGCGGCCAGGAACGGGCCGAGATGCACCTCGGCGGGAGCGAGGATGTCGCCCACCGTGACGACGGCAATGAGCCCGAGGGGCATCGCCAGCAGAGCGCGATGCGGCTCCCCTGGTACGCGACGGCCGCCGCTCCATGGTCGAGGCCCCATGCAACCTGCATACACCCGTGGGCCGCCGGGCACCTCCGCAGCGGTGCGCGGGCCCGGGATCAGCTCCGGGCCGGGGTGAGGACGACGAAGTCCGCGTTCGCCGGGTCCAGGCAGACCGCCAGCCGGCCCACGCCCTCCGCGTCCTCCGGCCCCATCTGCACACTGCCGCCGTTCTGCGTGACCGCGGCGACCGCGGCGTCGCAGTCCTCGACGTGGAAGACCGGGTGCCAGTACGGCCGCCCGTTCGCCAGGGCCAGGTTCCCGCGGGGCAGCTCCATGACACCGCCGTGCATCCGCTCCTCGGGCTGCCCGGCGGGCGTGATGATCGAGTAGGTGCCTCCGCCGCCGGGCAGCTCCATGTCGCTGAACCGCCAGCCGAGGACGCCGCCGTAGAACTCCTTCGCGCCGGCGGCGTCGCTGGTGTACAGCTCGGTCCAGGACAGCGACCCGGGCTCGTCGACCAGGTCCACGCCCTTGTTGGTGCCCGGCTGCCAGACGGCGAACTGGCCGCCCAGCGGGTCGCTGTACTGCGCCATGCGGCCCCACTCGTCAAGTTCTCTCGGCTCCACCCGCACGGTGCCGCCCCCGTCGCGCACCGCCTGGGTGGTGGCGTCCGCGTCGGTGACGCAGAAGTAGATCATCCAGGCCGAGCGGGCGCCCTCCTCGGTGAGCTTGCCGAGCCCGGCCACGATCTTGCCGTCCTTGCGGAACATGCCGCCTTCCATGTCCTCGCCCTCGCCCATGGACTCGTAGTCCCACCCGAGCACGGAGCCGTAGAAGGCCGCGGCGGCCCGGACGTCGGGGGCGCCGAGGTCGAGCCAGCAGGGGGAGCCGGGAGCGAAATCCGTGGTGATCATGCCGGTGACGCCTTTCCGTGGTCCTTGTGTGGACCCAGCGTGACACCGGGCACTGACAATCGCCTGTCGGGCCGTCCAGTCGCAGGTCAGCCGGTTGGCGGTGGAGGTCGCGCCGCCGTCGGGGGGGGATGGGCCGGGGTCAGCCTCGATCGGGCAGCGGGCGGTGGGCGATCCCGCGGGCCTCGTCGGCGGGCACGCCCAGCATGCGCAGCATCAGCTCGGCCATGGTCCGCGCGGCCTCCTCGCTGTCGCGGTGCGGCCGGCCGAGGCGCAGATCGAGCAGGGCGAGCAGGCTGCCGCCCAGCGCGGAGAGGGCGATCTCGGGGTCTTCGAAGGTGAAGCGGCCGGAGGCAGCGCCGGTCCGGAGGTCACCGAGGGCGCGGGGCGCGAGGCCCCGTTCGGAGCGGACGTGGTCGAGTCCGCGGTGGCGCAGGATGCGCATGATCTCGGGGTGGGTGTCGGCCATGGCGGCGCTGAGCCGGATGCCGAACGCGATCCGCTCGGCGGGGTCGTCGACGCCGTCCAGCCGTTCGTCGATGGTCCGGCCGTATTCGTCGAGGGCGTCGGCCACCGCCTCGTCGAAGAGGGCGGTCTTCGACTCGAAGTGGTTGTAGAAGGAGCCGAAGCCCACATCCGCGCGGTCGGCGATCGTCTGGATGCTCACGCCGGTGTCCCCGGACTCCGCCAGGATCTGCCGGGCCGCCCGGATCAGGGCCTGCCGGGTCGCGGCACGGCGGCGTTCGAACCGGTTGGCGGGCGGCGCTGACGTCGGCATGCGCCCGAGTTTAACAACGGCCCACAGTCCTGATGGTTTCCTCAAGGATCTCCGCACATGCGTTGACGTGACATCAGATCAACACTGATGCTTTCATCAACTTTCCGCGACCAAGCCGTACGGAACGCGAAGTGAGCCGCGCATGAACACGAATCAGGCCGCCGCGCGCGACGCGGCGAGCGTCACCCCGGTGGTCATCGTGGGGGCGGGCCCGGTCGGCGTCACCGCCGCGATCTTGCTCGCCCGCCGGGGCGTGCGCAGCGTTCTCCTGGAACGCCACCGGGACGTCTACCCGCTGCCGCGTGCCGTCGCCATGGACGACGAGGTGCGCCGGATCCTCCAGGCGGCGGGCGTCCACGAGGAGTTCGCGTCCCTCGCCCGACCCGCCAACGGCCTGCGGCTGCTGGACCCCCGGCACCGGGTCATGGCCGAGTTCCGGCGCGACGATCCGCACGGCCACCACGGCTTCCCGCAGACCACCCTCTTCGACCAGCCGGACCTCGAACGGCTGTTGCGCGCCGCCCTGGCCCGCCACCCCGAGTGCGAACTGCGGGGCGGGGTGGAGGTCCTCGCCGTGGAGCACGCCGCCGAACACGAGCGCGGGCGGGCGGCGCTCGGCGGCCCGCCGGGCCGGGTCCTGGTCACGGTGCGCGACACGGCGGGCGGCGAGCCGGAGCGGCTGTGGGCGGACGCCGTCCTGGGGTGCGACGGCGCGGGCGGTCTCACCAGGAGCGCCATCGGCGCCGTATGGGAGGACCTGCGGTTCGAGGAGACCTGGACGGTCGTGGACGTCCGCACCCGCCTGCCGGTTCGGACCTGGGAAGGTGTCGACCAGGTGTGCGACCCGGCGCGACCCGGGACCTTCATGCGGATCGGCGAGGACCGCTACCGCTGGGAGTTCAGGGTGGGGGAGGCGCCCGTGGACCTGCGTGAGCTGGTGGCCCCCTGGGTCGACGTGCCGGACGGCGGCGACGGCTTCGAGGTGCTGCGGCAGGCCCGCTACACCTTCCGCGCCTGTGTCGCCGACCGCTGGCGCCGGGGCCGGGTCTTCCTGCTCGGCGACGCCGCGCACCTGACGCCGCCGTTCGTCGGGCAGGGCCTGTGCTCGGGGCTGCGCGACGCCCACAACCTCGCCTGGAAACTCGCCCGCGTCCTGACGCACGGCGCGGACGAGCGGCTGCTCGACACCTACGAGAGCGAGCGCAAACCCCACACCCGGCACATGATCCGCCTCGCGATCACGACCGGCTGGGCGATGACCGGCGGTCAGGACAGGGCCGCCGCCGTGCGCCGCACCGTGCTCGCCGCGGCCTGCCGGATCCCGGCCCTCACCTCGTACCTCTCCGCGCGCGGCCTCAGCCCCGCGCTGGCCCGCGGCCCGTTGGTGCACTACGGCCGACTGGCCGGCCGGCGTCTGGCGGGCGGCCCGGTGCCCCAGCCGTGGGTGGTGACGCGGCGCGGGCGGGTCCGGCTCGACGAGGTGCTCGGCGACTCCTTCGCGGTCCTGTCCGCCGTCCCGCCGGGCCCCGCCGTCCGGGACACCGCCCGGGCGCTCGGCGCACCGGTCGTCCGCATCGACGGCGGCGCCCCGGAGGACGGGGACACGGGCGTGGCCGACGACGGCACCCTCGCCGCCTGGCTGCGCTCCGCCCGGACGGACGCGGTGCTGCTGCGCCCCGACCGCGTCGTGCTGACCGCCCTCCCGGCGGGTGCCGCCGGCTTTCCGGGGGCGTGTGAGTGGCTGCCGCTGCTGAGCGCGGGTGGCGGGGGTTGACCGGATCCGGGTGCGTGACGCCCGGTCCGGCCGTGAGCGGGCTCGGACCGGGCCGGTCGGCGGCGGCGCAGAGGCCGACGGTCCGGCCGTGATCCCGCTACGAGCGCACCGCCACGCCCCTCGGACCGTCCGGTCGAGGGGCGTGACGGTGCCGTGTCTGACCGGCCGGTCCGGCCGCCGCGGCCGCCGGACCGGCCCCTGGGAGCGCCACCGACCGCCCGACCCGCCGGGCCGGGGCCGCGGCCGGTGCCGCGGTCCGCCCGACGGTCGTGGCGGTCGGCCGAGCGGGGCCGAGGGCTCAGCCGACCTTCGCGTCCTCCTTGCGGGGTTCCGCCGCTGCCTCCTCGGGCCCCTGGCCGGCCGACCGGCGGCCCGGCAGTACCAGCAGGACGATCAGGGCGCCGGCCGCCATGATGACGCCGCCGACGAGGCTGGTGTGCGCGACACCGTGGGCGAACGACTCGTGCACGGCGTCCACCAGGGCCCTGGCCTGCTGGGGGCCGCCGTCCGGGGACCCGGCGATCCGCTCGGCGACCGCGAGACCGCCGCCCACCGACTCCTTCGCGGCGTCCAGGGCGGCCTGCGGGAGCCGGCCGCCGGCCAGGCCGGTCAGTTCGTCCTGGTAGGCGGTGCTGAGCAACGAGCCCAGGACGGCGATGCCGAGCGAGCCGCCCAGCTCCAGCGAGGTGTCGTTGGCGCCGCCGCCGACGCCCAGTTCCGACTCGGGGAAGGACCCCATGATCGTGTCGGTCGCCGGGGACACGCTGAGCCCGATCGCGAAGCCGAGCAGCAGCAGCGACGGCACGAAGTCGGCGTAGGACGAGCCCTTGTCGATCTGGGTGAGCAGGAACACGGACACGGTGCCGATGACCATGCCGGGCACGATCGTGGCCTTCACCCCGAGCTTCGGCGTCAGCTTGCCGGTGACCGCGGCGCCCGCGAACACGGCACCGGCCAGCGGGAGCAGCCGCACACCGGTCTCCAGGGCGTCGTGACCGAGGACGAACTGCAGGTACTGCGTGGCGTAGTAGATCGATCCGAACGCGCCGAAGAAGAAGAAAAGCACCGCGATCATCGAGCCGCTGAACGGACGCAGCGCGAACTTGCGCACGTCGAGCATGGGCTGAGGGTGCCTCAGCTCCCACAGCGTGAAGGCGACGAACCCGGCGCCCGCGACCAGGGCCGCCGCGATCGGGCCGGTGCCCCAGCCGAAGTGCGGACCCTCGATGATGGCGTAGACCAGGGAGCCGACGGAGACGATCGACAGCAGACCGCCCACGTAGTCGATCCGGCCCATGCCCCGCGCCCGGGACGGCGGTACGAGGACGAAGGCGCCGACGACGGCGACGACGGCGACGGGCACGTTGATCAGGAAGGTCGAGCCCCAGGCGTGGTCCTCCAGCAGCCAGCCGGCCAGCAGCGGGCCGACGGCGATGGCGAGGCCGGAGGTGGCCGTCCAGGCCGTGATGGCCCGTGCCCGTTCGCGCTTCGGGAAGGTCGCGACCAGCAGGGACAGTGTGGCCGGCATGACCACGGCGGCGCCGACGCCCATGACGGCGCGGGCGGCGATGACCAGGCCCGTCTCGTCGACCAGGCTGCCCATCACCGAGCCGCCCGCGAAGACCAGCAGGCCCAGGACCAGGGCGCCGCGGCGGCTGTACTTGTCGCCGATCGCGCCCAGCACCAGCATCAGCGCGGCGTACGGCACCGTGTACCCGTCGATCACCCACTGCAGGTCACTGCTGCTGAGCCGCAGATCCTCGGTCATGGCGGGAGCGGCGACGATCAGGGAGGTGTTGGCCATGACCACGATCAGCAGGCTCAGGCAGAGCACGAGCAGCGCCCACCAGCGCCGTCGGTACGGCTCCGACATCCTTTCGACCGGTGTGTGCGCGAAGAGCGGCATCGGGCGCTCCTAGGGGTTGGAGAAAACGGCTTCCGGAGCGGCGGGAGCGGCTCGGGCGCGGCTCCTGGCACCGCGGGCAGTTAATTGCCCATCGATGTGCAGATTAGTTTGTTGCACATAGGTGTGCAACTTGTACCTGCTCGTCGATGTGCAAATAGCGGGTGCCCTGTCGGCTGGCCGTGACACCCGCGGGGCGACGCACTGCTCGCCACCGGCTCGGTCGTGAGTGGTGCGGCGCGTGGGAAGATGACCTGCCGTCCCGTCGTCCCAGCGAGTCCGTGAGGTTGTGCCGTGGTCTCCAAGTCCGTGGCCCGCGAGCCCGTGCGGCGCAACGCGCGGTCCAACCGGGCCCGCATCCTGGCCGCCGCCCGGCAGGAACTGGGCCGGAATCCCGAGGTCACGCTGGAGGAGATCGCGCGGGCCGCCGGAGTCGTGCGCCGTACCCTCTTCGGGCATTTCCCGGGCCGCGCCGCCCTCGTGGAGGCGCTGGCCGAGGAGGCCTCCGCCGCCCTGCGGGACGCGGTGGCGAGTCGGCCGGCGGTGACCGAGCCGCCCGAGCGTGCGTTCGCCCGGCTCGTGCTCGCGATCTGGCCCGTGGGCGACCGCTACCGGCTGCTGCTGGCGCTCGCGCGCCAGGACCTCGGCCCGGAGCGGGTGTCCGAGGTGCTGTCCCCGGCACGCGCCGAGGCCGCGGCGATCCTGGAACGGGGGCAGGGCGAGGGCGTCTTCCACGCGCAGCTGCCGCCGGCCGTGCTCAACGCGGGTCTGGAGGCACTGATTCTCTCCCTGCTGGAGAGCGTCAACGCGGGCGCCTGGGAGGACGACGGCACGGGCACCGCGGTTGCCACCCTGATCGCGGCGGGGGTGCCGCAGGACCGGGCGGCCGGCGTCGCGGAAGCGGTCGCCGCTGAGGTGCGGGCGGCTGCCGCCGACGCATGAGCCCGTTCTCCTGAGTTCGCTTCGTACCGCCGTGCCGCCGTGCCGCACCGGGCCGGGGCCGTGCCCGGCGGTGTCCGCCGACGGCCGTGTCGGAGGCGTGTGGTGGGATGTCCGAACCGAGATCTGTTGATCGAGCAGGGGGACCGTTGTGATGACCGAGTATCCGTCGCTGACCCGCGCACTGGCCGAGGCGCTGGTCGACGTCCTGTGGTTCGTCGAGGGCTGCGAGGACGACCAGATGGACCCGGACGACGCCGTCAAGGTCCTGGAAGGTGCCGCCCATCTCATGGGTGGGCTCTCCGTCGATCAGCGTGGCGAACTGCTCGATCTCCTGGGCGAGATGGTGGAGGAGGAGGCGGATCCGGACCGGCGGGAATTCCTGGAGGACTTCCCGGAGGGGTTCGGGCTCGTGGACGATCCGGCCTGAACCGGCGCCGCGCCGGAGCCGCCCACCCTGGTGGCCGTGGTGGCCGTGGTGGCCGTGGTGGCCATGGTGGTGACTCGCGACTACGGCCCTGGCCGTGACTACGGTCCTGGCCGTGACCGCGGCCAGGACCGTGATCGCCCGCCGCCCGTCGTACCGCTGACCGAGCGGTGCCGGTCCTTCCACGCGGTGATCACCGGCTCGGTCAACGGCCACCGCTCGTCCGATAAGTCGCTCGGGCACGGCTTGCGTTCACTCACCCGGTAACAGCACCAGACCAACAAGCGCGGACCGGCAGACTCTGCCCCGCGGCCACACCATCAGGCGACAGCAGATCCACTCAAAGAATCATGAACCCCGCTAAGCGTGTGATTCACCCAAGCCGGGCGTCCCGAGACGGTTGAAGCCGGCGAGGCGCGGCGAGACGACGAAGGGGAAGGATTCGCCATCGGGGGTCTTGAGAGCCGCCACGATGTCATGGTCCGGTGCACCGAATATCTCGAAGTGCTGCACGGTGCAGTGCTCCATTACCTCGCGGATGTACGGATCCGAGAGCCGCCAGTGGGCGCGGATGGCATCGGAGTCGCGGTAGAGCTGGAAGCTGTGCGCCAGCATCCGCTCCTCGTCGATGAAGACCTCGACCATGAGCTGAGGGCCGTGCTCTTGAGCGAATGCCACCGCCTGCGCGATGGCGCGCCGGAAACCGTCGAGGTGACCGTCCGTGATGCGCATGGTATTGCGGAAGAGAATGGTGCTGCTCTTTGTGATCTCCATGCGCCGAGTGTTGCGCCTCAATCAAGGTTGAGGTCAAGGGTGCAGCCCAGCCGGGGAACCGGCGACGACACTGAGGCTCCTGATGAAGCCCTGGCGGGCCGCCTCGCGCTCTTCTCCGGCACGGAGAACCGAACAGCACCTCCCACCCGAGCCCGGCGATGAACCGAACATCGAGTTACAAACCGGCCTCTTATGACTTGTTGCGGCATTCGGGGGATCGTCGGGCGGTACCGCAACCGCGACGGCGGGTCCCGCGACCTCAAGGGGCAGACAGACAGCCCCGAGTGAGGGAGAACCGCCGTGCACACCCACAGCGACACGCTCGTCCCGGCCATGGACGCCTGGCCCGTCTGCGACCCGTACGGCTCGGCCGGACCCGACCATCTCGACGGGGACTACCTGCTGCCGCCCCCGAATCCGGCCGCCCGCGTGGGCGCCCCGCTCAGCCCCGCCGACCGGCGCCGCCTGGACCTGCACGCCGCTCTCACGATCCGCGGCATCGCGCCACGCCCCGGCGACCAGTTCGCCGTGAACGCCATCAGCTCCCTCGGTGACGCCGTGACCGCCGCGGTGCTGCGCTGGGTGTCGAGCGACGACTGACCCGGCGTACCTGACGGCTGCCGCGTCCTTCTCGGGAAACCTCTTGCGGTGACGCCCCGCCCTGGGTCTAGACTGAAAGTCCAAAGGTTGGATTTCCAGTCCAGGAGGGTGTGTGGCCACGCAGGACCTGGATGCCGAGCGGGATGCGATCATCGGCGCGCTCGGACCGGTCGTCGACGGGCTGGTGGCGACGTTCGGGCCGCTGTGCGAAGTGGTGCTCCACGACTACCGGCGGCCGGAGAAGTCGGTGGTCGCCGTGGCCGGTTCGGTGACCGGGCGGGCGGTGGGCGGGGCGATGAGCGAGATCGGCATGCGGGTCCTCGCCCGCGGCGACGAGGCCGCCGACGAACTGAACTACCTCACCCGCACCCGCTCCGGCGACCTGGTCAAGTCGTCCACGATGGTGCTGCGGGACTCCACGGGCGCCGTCTTCGGCGCCCTGTGCGTCAACCTCGACGTCACCGCCGTCCACCGGACCCACGCCCTGCTCGGCGGGCTCGCCGGCCTCGGCACGGATCCCGCGCACACGCCGGTCACCACCTTCGGCAACGACATCGACTCCGTCGTGGACGTCATCCTCGACACCCACCGGCTGCTGCAGCACCACAACTGGGCCGGCCTCGACCGCGAGCGCCGTCTGGAACTGTTCCGCAGCCTCGACGAGCACGGAGTCTTCGCGGTGCGCCGCGCGGTCGAGCAGGTCGCCGCCCGCCTCGGCATCTCCCGCGCCTCCGCCTACAGCTATCTCTCCCAGGCCAGAGCCACGGCCGACCCGACGTCCCAGGGAGGACACCCGTGACGATCGCCCCCAACCCGGTCACGCTCGACGACGTCCGCGCGGCCGCCGCGCGGCTCAAGGGCGTCGCCCACCGCACTCCGGTGCTGCGCTCCCGCACCCTGGACGCCCTGGTCGGCGCGGAGACCCTGCTGAAGTGCGAGAACTTCCAGCGGGTCGGCGCGTTCAAGTTCCGCGGCGCCTACAACGCGATCTCCCGGCTGACGCCGGAGCAACTGGCCCGGGGCGTCGCGGCGTACTCGTCCGGGAACCACGCCCAGGCCGTCGCCCTGGCCGCCCGCGAACTGGGCACTACCGCGGTGATCGTCATGCCCGAGGACGCGCCCGCCTCCAAGCGGGAGGCGACCGCGGGCTACGGCGCCGAGATCGTCACCTACGACCGCTACACCGGCGACCGCGTCGCCATCGCGGAGGCGCTGGCCGCCGAGCGCGGGCTCACCGTCATCCCGCCCTACGAGCATCCGCACATCATCGCCGGCCAGGGCACCGCGGCACTGGAACTGCTGGAGGAGGCGGGCGAGCTGGACGCCCTGGTCGCCCCGGTCGGAGGCGGCGGGCTGATCGCGGGCAGCGCGACCGCGGCGAAGGGCCTGCGGGCCGGAATCCGGATCATCGGTGTCGAGCCGGAGGCCGGGGACGACACCAAGCGGTCACTGGAAGCGGGCCGACGGGTCAGCATCCCGGTGCCGCGCACCATCGCCGACGGCCAGGCCCTGCACACGCCGGGCGAGCTGACCTTCTCCGTCAACCGGCGGCTGGTCGACGAGATCGTCCTGGTGAGCGACGACGAGATCAGGGCGGCGATGCGGTTCGCCTTCGAGCGGCTGAAGATCGTGGTGGAGCCCAGCGGCGCCACCCCGCTCGCCGCGTTGCTCTCCGGCCGCGTCACGGACCTGCCGCACCGCGTCGGTGTGATCATCTCCGGCGGCAACATCGGCACGGAGCGATTCGCGCGGCTTGCCGGGGGCAGCGCGGACTGACGGCCCCCCACCGCGGACTGACTGCCCGCGCGGCCCCCGGCAAGCCGCGCGAATCGCTCCGTGCCGATGTTGCCGCCGGAGATGATCACACCGACGCGGTGCGGCAGGTCCGTGACGCGGCCGGAGAGCAACGCGGCGAGCGGGGTGGCGCCGCTGGGCTCCACCACGATCTTCAGCCGCTCGAAGGCGAACCGCATCGCCGCCCTGATCTCGTCG
>NZ_MUND01000529.1 GCF_002154375.1 Streptomyces glaucescens
TTGGTGAACGGCCGGGGGCGGCCCGAAGTGCCCGCTGTGGCAAGCGGAATCGGGCGGAAGGGTCCCGAAGGGCCTTACCGGGCGCGCCTTACTCGGCGACCTCGCCGTAGGCGGCGAGCAGCATGGCCGGGTCGGGGCCTTCGAGCACGGTCGGCTTGGCGAGTCCGTCGAGGACGATGAAGCGCAGCAGGTCGCCGCGGGACTTCTTGTCGACCTTCATGGTCTGCAGCAACTTGGGCCACTGGTCGTAGCGGTAGCTGAGCGGCAGCCCCACCGACTCCAGGATGGTGCGGTGCCGGTCCGCGGTGGCGTCGTCCAACCGGCCCGCCAGACGGCCCAGTTCGGCGGCGAAGTGCATGCCGACCGAGACCGCGGCGCCGTGCCGCCACTTGTAGCGCTCGTTCTTCTCGATCGCGTGGCCGAGGGTGTGGCCGTAGTTGAGGATCTCCCGGAGCCCGTTCTCCTTCAGGTCCGAGGAGACGACCTCGGCCTTGACCCGGATCGACCGCTCGATCAGCTCGGTGGTGTGCGGCCCGGCCGGGGTGCGCGCGCCCTCCGGGTCGGCCTCGATCAGGTCCAGGATCGCCGGGTCGGCGATGAACCCGGCCTTGATGACCTCCGCGAGCCCGGAGACGTAGTCGTTGACCGGCAGGGAGTCCAGCGCGGCCAGGTCGCACAGGACCCCGGCCGGGGGGTGGAAGGAGCCGACGAGGTTCTTGCCCTCGGCGGTGTTGATGCCGGTCTTGCCGCCCACCGCCGCGTCCACCATGGCCAGCACGGTCGTCGGGACGGCGATCCAGCGCACTCCGCGCAGCCAGGTGGCCGCCACGAACCCGGCCAGGTCGGTGGTGGAGCCGCCGCCCACGCCCACGATCACGTCGGTGCGGGTGAACCCGGACTGGCCCAGCGCCTTCCAGCAGTACGCGGCGACCTCGGCCGTCTTGGCCTCCTCCGCGTTCGGCACCTGGATGGCGACCGCCTCGTAGCCCTGCTCGCCCAGGTCGGCGCGCAGCGCCTCCCCGGTCTCGGCCAGCCCCTCGGGGTGGATCACCGCCACCCGGGTCGCCTTCTCGCCGATCAGACCGGCCAGCTCGCCGAGCAGCTGCCGGCCCACCAGCACCTCGTACGGCTCGCTGCCCGCGGAGCCGCCGACCTGGATCCGTGTCACAGACTCGCTCATGCTTCCTTCAACTCCAGTACGTCGAGGACCGCCTGGGCGACCTCTTCCGGCGTGCGGGCATCGGTGGCCACGACCGCGCGGGCCACCTCCTCGTACAGGTGACGGCGGGCCTCCATCAGCTCGCGCCACTGCTTGCGCGGGTTGACCGCCAGCAGCGGCCGGGCGACGTTCAGGCCGGTGCGCCGGGTCGCCTCCTCGACGTCCATCGACAGGTACACCACCGGCCGGCCGGCCAGCAGCGCGCGCGTGTCCGGGTCGAGGATCGCGCCGCCGCCCAGCGCCAGGACGCCGTCGTGCTCGGCGAGCGCCTGGTGCACGGCTCGCTTCTCCACGGCACGGAAGTAGGGCTCGCCCTCGTCGACGAAGATGTCGGCGATGGCCCGCCCCTGCTCGGCGACGATGTCGTCGTCGGTGTCCCGGTACTCGACGCCCAGCCGCTCGGCGAGCAGCCGTCCGACGGTGGACTTGCCGACGCCCATCGGGCCGACCAGGACGACGACAGGACCCGTGCTCATCGGATGTGCAGGTTGTCGAGGTACGACCGCACGTTGCGGCGGGTCTCGGCGACGCTGTCACCGCCGAACTTCTCCGCCACCGCGTCCGCCAGCACCAGCGCGACCATCGCCTCGGCGACGATCCCGGCCGCCGGGACGGCACACACGTCGGACCGCTGGTGGTGCGCCTGAGCCGGCTCACCCGTGACGACGTCCACGGTCTTCAGCGCCCGCGGCACGGTCGCGATCGGCTTCATCGCCGCGCGCACCCGCAGCAACTCGCCCGTGGTCAGGCCGCCTTCCGTGCCGCCGGAACGGCCCGTGACCCGCTTGATGCCGTCCTCGGTGCCGACGATCTCGTCATGTGCCTGGGAGCCGGGTACCCGCGCCAGGCCGAACCCGTCACCGACCTCGACACCCTTGATGGCCTGGATGCCCATCAGCGCCGCCGCCAGCCGCGCGTCCAGCCGGCGGTCCCAGTGGACGTGGGAGCCCAGGCCTACCGGTACGTCGTAGGCCAGCACCTCGACCACGCCGCCGAGGGTGTCGCCGTCCTTGTGGGCCTGGTCGATCTCGGCGACCATCGCCTTCGACGCGTCCGCGTCCAGGCAGCGCACCGGGTCCGCGTCCAGCCGCTCCACGTCCGCCGGGGTCGGGTAGACGCCGTAGGGCGCCTTGGCAGCCGCCAGCTCCACCACGTGGGAGACGATCTCGATCCCCGCCGTCTCCTTCAGGTACGACCGGGCGACGGCGCCGAGGGCGACTCGTGCAGCCGTCTCCCGGGCCGAGGCGCGTTCCAGGATCGGGCGGGCCTCGTCGAAGCCGTACTTCTGCATACCCGCCAGGTCGGCGTGGCCGGGGCGGGGACGGGTCAGCGGCGCGTTGCGCGCCAGTTCGGCGAGTTCCGCCGGGTCGACGGGGTCGGCGGCCATCACCTTCTCCCACTTCGGCCACTCGGTGTTCCCCACCATGACCGCCACCGGAGAACCGAGCGTGAGCCCGTGGCGGACACCACCGAGGAAGGTGACCTCGTCGCGCTCGAACTTCATCCGCGCGCCGCGCCCATAGCCGAGCCGACGCCGCGCCAGGTGGTCCGCCACCATCTCCGTGGTGATGGGCACGCCGGCGGGAAGGCCCTCCAGCGTCGCGACGAGTGCGGGACCGTGGGACTCCCCCGCGGTCAGCCAGCGCAACCTGCTCAACGGTGCTCCTCAGTGCTCGCGCCCTGGTACTGCCCTGCCTGCCCGCGTCCTCGCGTGCGGCGGTGGCGCGACCGGGGTGCGCGGCCCTGGCCCGCCACCTCCGATCCTCCCATGACCCGGCCGCTGTCCCATCCGCCGGTCCACCTGGCGGACGGGACAGCACCGGAAGCCGGGTGTGGAACACATCACACGGCGCGGGCCCCGGCGCGCGATCAGCGCTCCGCGAGGGCCCGCTCGCCCGCCCGCCGCATGGCGGCGACCGGGGCCGGGGTACGGCCGGTCATCTGCTCCACCTGGAACACCGCCTGGTGCACCAGAAGGTCGAGACCGCTGACCACGGCGCCGCCGTACGCGGACCAGCGGGCGGCGAGGGTGGTCGGCCAGGGGTCGTAGAGCACGTCGAAGAGGGCGGCCGGCCGCTCCGGGACGGCGGCGGCCAGCGCGTCGGTGGCGCCCGCCGGGGTGGTCGCGATGACGAGGGGCGCGCGCAGCGCCTGCTCGGCGTCGGCCCAGTCCTCGACCCGCACCTGGACGTCGAGCCGCTCGGCCCACTCCCGCATCTCGGCGGCGCGCGCCTCGCTGCGGACGTAGACGGCGATCTCACCGGTGCAGATCCGCGCCAGCGCGGCGAGCGCGGACGAGGCGGTGGCGCCCGCGCCGAGCACCGCGGCGCTGTCGACCTTCTCGATGCCGTGCTCGGCCAGCGCCGCGACCATGCCGGGGATGTCGGTGTTGTCGCCGGTGCGCCGGCCGTCCTGGTGGAGGACCACGGTGTTCACGGCGTCCACCGAGGAGGCGGTCTCGCTGATCTCGTCGAGCAGCGGGATGACCGCCCGCTTCAGCGGCATGGTCAGCGACAGGCCCGCCCACTCCGGGCCCAGTCCCTCGAGGAAGCGCGGCAGCGCCGCCTCGTCGACCTCGAAGCGGTCGTACGTCCAGTCGGTCAGCCCGAGTTCCGCGTACGCGGCGCGGTGCAGCACCGGGGACAGGGAGTGGGCGATGGGCGAGCCGAGAACGGCGGCTCGGCGGGATCCGGCCATCAGTTGTTCCTCGAAGCGTTCCACTGGTCCACCAACCGCTGGTGCTCTTCGTTGGTCCGGGTGAACTTGCTGGTCTTGCCGTCCATCGAGATGAAGTAGTACCAGCCGTCGTCGGTCGGGTCGAGGGCGCCCTTGAGCGCTTCCTCGCCCGGGTTGCTGATCGGTCCCGGCGGCAGGCCCGGGTAGTAGTACGTGTTGTACGGGTTGTCGTAGTTCCGCAGTTCTGCCAGGGTCAGGTCGATCTTGCTCTGGTTCTTGATGTAGTTGTACGTGGAGTCGAACTCCAGCATGCCGTTGGTCTGCGGGTTCGCGGGCTTGAGCCGGTTGTAGACGACCTCGGCCATCTTGCGGAAGTCGTCGTGGCTGGTGCCCTCGGCCTGGACGAGGCTGGCGACGGTGACCAGCTGCCAGGGGTTCTCCAGGCCCAGGCTCTGGGCCTTCTTCTCGACGCCCAGTTCCTCGTAGACGCCGGTGGCCCGCTGCACCATCTCCTTCAGGACCTCCTCGGGCTTCTGGCCCTTGGCGACCGGGTAGCTGGACGGGAACAGGAACCCTTCCAGCGGGTCGTTGACGTCCTTGTGGTCCATCGCCCAGTCGGGCAGGCCGAGCTTGCGCCAGTCCTCCTTGGCGACCTCGGCCGTGGTGCCCTCCTCGACCTCCAGGCGCTGGTCGATGAGTTTGTAGATGTCGGCGTTGCGCGCGCCCTCGATGATGATCAGGTTGTTCTTGCTCTCAGGGCTGAGCATCAGCTTGACCGCGCTCTCGGCCGACATCTCCTTCTCCAGCGTGTACACGCCGTCCTGGATGCTCTTGCCCTGCGGGTTGCTGTTCTGCGCGGCCACGAAGGCGTCGACGCTCTTGACGACGCCGGCCTTCTTCAGGATGTTGCCCATCTGGAAGCCGCTCGCGCCCTTGGGGATCCGGACGGAGATCTGCTGGCCGTTGCCGTCGCCCGAGAAGTCCGGGGCCTCGCCGAAACGATCCTGGTAGAACTGGAGGCCGAAGTAGCCGATGCCCGCGAGACCGCCGCCGAACACCAGGACGACCACCAGGCAGGCGATCCCGTTGCGGCTCTTCTTGTTCTTGCCGCCCCGGCCCCGCCGGTCCGCCCGGCCGCCTCGGCCGCCGGCCTGCTCGTCGGCGTCGTCGTCATCGTCGCCGCCCGCGAAGAAGGCGGCCTCGCCCTGGTCGGGGCCCGGGTCCCAGTCGGTCTGCGGCTCGGGGTCGGCGCTGCGGCGGGCGGGCGGTTCCGGCGGCGGGTAGGCGTCCGGGGTGCCGTAGAAGTCGGGCTGTTCGCCCTGGTAGCCCGCCGCCTGCTGGGCGTACGGGTCCACGGGGTCGGCGGGGTACGGGATGTGCGGCTGCCCACCGGTGCCCCAGCCGCCGTTGTCGTACTGCCCGGTGTCGTGCTGCTGCCCGCCGTGCTGCTGACCACCGTGCTGGTTGTCGTACTGCTGGCCGCCGTGCTGGTCGTACCGGGGTTGGCCCTGGCCCTCGCCGGAGTAGTCCTGCGGGCCGTAGTCCTGGTACTGCTGCTGGTCCTGGCCGTACGCGGCCCGCTGGCCGCCGTCGCCCCACTCGCCGTACTCCGGCTGCTGCGGCTGGTGTGCCTGCTGCGGCTGCTGCGGATAGTGCTGCGGCTGGCCGCCGTAGGACGACTGCCCGCCCTGCTGGGCCTGCTGTCCTCCCCATCCGCCGTCCCCGTACAACGGGTCCTCCGGATGCCACGGTTCGGAGCCTTGGCCCCGGCCATACTCAGTCATCGATCCCCTAGAGCCGCGAGGCGGCGGTCGCGGACTGTGGGACCGGTTCCGTCCCGCCTCTTGCTGTGCGGCGGCTGTTCGAATGCCGCCGCATCGCGCGGAACGTTACCGTATCGCGATCAGATGACCACTTCGACGCCCTCGCCCGGGGCTTTGCCTGACACCCGTTCGGATTCCAGCGCCTGCTGAAGGATGATCACCGCTGCCGCCTGGTCGATGACGGACCGGCCCTTCTTGGACTTCACGCCCGAGGCGCGCAGTCCCTGGCTCGCCGTCACCGTCGTCATGCGTTCGTCGACGAGTCTCACCGGAACCGGCGCGATCATACCGGCCAGTTGCCGGGCGAAGCCGCGGACCTTGGTCGCCGCCGGGCCCTCGCCTCCCTTGAGGGAGCGGGGCAGACCGACCACGACCTCGATCGGCTCGTACTCCTCGACCAGCTGCTTCAGCCGCCGCTGGGCCGCCGGGACGTCCCGGCCGGGGACGGTCTCCACCGGTGTGGCGAGGATCCCGTCGGGGTCGCACGAGGCGACCCCGATCCGGGCGTCCCCGACGTCGATGGCGAGCCGACGTCCTCTGCGCATTACTTGGCCGTCTCCGCGACCAGACGCTCCACGGCGTCCACGGCGTCGCCGATGGCGGCCGGGTTCTGGCCGCCGCCCTGGGCCACGTCCGGCTTGCCGCCACCGCCACCGCCGAGCGTCTTGGCGGCCGTGCGGACCAGGTCGCCGGCCTTGAGGCCGCGCTCGCGGGCGGCCTCGTTGGTGGCGATGACCGTCAGCGGCTTGCCGTTCACCGTGGTGAACAGGGCCACCACGGCGGCCCGGCCGCCCTGGATCCGGCCGCGCACGTCGAGGACCAGCTTGCGCAGGTCGTCGGCGGTGGTGCCGTCCGGGACCTGTCCGGTGACCAGGGCCACACCGCGCACGTCCTTGGCGGACTCGGCGAGCCCGGCGGCGGCCTGGAGCACCTTCTCGGCGCGGAACTTCTCGATCTCCTTCTCGGCGTCCTTCAGCTTGCCGAGCATGGTGGAGACCTTCTCCGGCAGCTCCTCCGGACGGCCCTTGAGCAGTTCGGTGAGCTGGTTGACGACCGTGTGCTCACGGGCGAGGAAGTTGTAGGCGTCCACGCCGACCAGGGCCTCGATACGGCGCACACCGGAGCCGATGGAGGACTCGCCGAGCAGCTTCACCAGGCCGAGCTGGGCGGTGTTGTGCACGTGCGTGCCGCCGCACAGCTCCTTGGAGAAGTCGCCGATGGTGACGACGCGCACCCGCTCGCCGTACTTCTCGCCGAACTCGGCGATGGCGCCCTGCTTCTTGGCCTCGTCGATGCCCATGACCTCGGCGTGCACCGAGAGGTCGCGGGCCAGCACCTCGTTGATCTTCTGCTCGACGTCGGTCATCACGGCCGTGGGCACGGCGGACGGGGAGCCGAAGTCGAAGCGGAAGCGGCCGGGCTGGTTCTCCGAACCGGCCTGGGCGGCCGTCGGGCCGAGGGCGTCGCGCAGGGCCTGGTGGGTGAGGTGGGTGGCCGAGTGGGCGCGGGCGATGGCCGTACGGCGCCTGGCGTCGATCGAGGCGTGGGCCTTGGCACCGACGGTGACCTCGCCGACCTGGACGACGCCCTTGTGGACGTAGACGCCCGGCACCGGCTTCTGGCAGTCGCGGACCTCGATGACGGCACCGGTGTCGATCTTGATCTTGCCGGTGTCGCCGATCTGGCCGCCGCCCTCGGCGTAGAACGGGGTGCGGTCGAGGACGATCTCGACCTCGTCGCCCTCGGTGGCGGCCGGGGAGGAGACACCGTCGACCAGGATGCCGACGACGGTGGTCTCGCCCTCGGTGTCGGTGTAGCCGATGAAGTCGGTGGCCCCGGCGCGGTCGGCGATCTCGCGGTAGGCGCCCATGTCGGCGTGGCCGGTCTTCTTGGCCTGGGCGTCGGCCTTGGCGCGCTCCCGCTGCTCCTTCATCAGGCGGCGGAAGCCGTCCTCGTCCACGGAGAGGCCCTGTTCGGCGGCCATCTCCAGGGTGAGGTCGATCGGGAAGCCCCAGGTGTCGTGGAGCAGGAAGGCCTTGTCGCCGGGGAGCACGGCCGAGCCGGCGGCCTTGGTCTCGGACACGGCGGTGTCGAGGATGTTGGTGCCGGCCTTCAGCGTCTTGAGGAAGGCGTTCTCCTCGGCGAGGGCGACCTTCTCGATGCGCTCGCGGTCGGTGATCAGCTCGGGGTACTGCCGGCCCATCATGCCGATCACGACGTCGATCAGGTCCTTGACGACCGGGCCGGTGGCGCCCAGCAGGCGCATGTTGCGGATGGCGCGGCGCATGATGCGGCGCAGCACGTAGCCGCGGCCCTCGTTGCCGGGGGTGACGCCGTCACCGATGAGCATGGTGGCGGTGCGCATGTGGTCGGTGACCACACGCAGGGAGACGTCCGAGGAGTGGGCGTCGCCGTAGCGGACGCCGGTCAGCTCGGTGGCCTTCTCGATGACGGCCATCGAGGTGTCGATCTCGTACATGTTCTGCACGCCCTGCAGAATCATGGCGAGGCGCTCGAGGCCGAGGCCGGTGTCGATGTTCTTGCTGGGCAGGTCGCCGAGGATCTCGAAGTTGTCCTTGCCGATGCCCTCGCCCCGCTCGTACTGCATGAAGACGAGGTTCCAGATCTCCACGTACCGCTCGTCGTTGACGGCGGGACCGCCCTCGACGCCGAACTCGGGGCCGCGGTCGTAGTTGATCTCGGAGCAGGGGCCGCACGGGCCGGGGACGCCCATGGACCAGTAGTTGTCCTTCATGCCGAGGCGCTGGATGCGCTCCTTCGGCACGCCGACGACCTCGTGCCAGATGCGCTCGGCCTCGTCGTCGTCCTTGTAGACGGTGATCCACAGGCGCTCGGGGTCGAGGCCGTAACCGCCCTTGTCCTGGGGCGTGGTGAGCAGCTCCCAGGCGAGCTTGATGGCGCCTTCCTTGAAGTAGTCGCCGAAGGAGAAGTTGCCGCACATCTGGAAGAACGTGCCGTGCCGCGTGGTCTTGCCGACCTCTTCGATGTCGGGCGTGCGCACGCACTTCTGCACGCTGGTGGCGCGCTGGAACGGCGGCTTGACCTCGCCGAGGAAGTAGGGCTTGAAGGGAACCATGCCGGCGGGGACGAGGAGCAGAGTCGGGTCGTCCGCGATGAGCGACGCCGAAGGGACGACGGTGTGCCCGCGCTCCTCGAAGAAGCTCAGCCAGCGACGGCGGATCTCAGCCGACTCCATCAGTGGTCCTCATTCCGGTTGTTCGAGTACGTCGTGTTCTCGATGTACTTCGGGTCGTTGCGGTTCTCGATGACGGCGTAGCGCCGGTGGGGTGCGGGGAGCTCCGGGTCGGCGTTGAGGCCGAGGGCGTCCCCCAGTTCGGCCTCCCGCCGGGCCATGTTGTCGCGGACGTCGAGGGCGAAGCCCACCGCGCGGTCCTTGAGCCGGTGACCGGCCTCGATCGCCTTGTTCGCCGCGGTCGCGGCCAGGCTCTCGGGGGTCAGCTGCTTCAGCTTTCGGTTGACCTTGGTGGTGGCCCACACACCGGCGGCGACACCGGTGCTGAACCAGAAGGTACGGCGGAACATCGCTGAGCTCAGTCCTTCTTTCCGCGGAGGTTCCGCTTCGTCCGCCGCGAGGCCGGGACGGTGCGGCCCACGATCACGGTACGCCGGGGTGCCCGCTCGGGCATGTCGTCCTTGCGGCCGCTCAGCGCGCGGCGCACGCCGTAGCCGAACGCCGCGACCTTGACCAGCGGGCCGCCGAAGGTGGAGGCGACGGTGGTCGAGAGCGCCGACGCGTTCGACGTGACCTCCTGGACGTCGGAGGCGATCGCGTCGACCCGGTCGATCTGGGTCTGCGCGGAGCGTACCGCCGCGGAGGCGTCGGCCAGCAGCGGGACGGCCTGATCCGTCACGTCCGCCACGAGCTTGGTGGTCGCCTTGAGCGTCTGGGCCAGCCTCGCGAGAGCCACCGCGAGGAAGGAGACCAGGATCGCCCAGAAGACGGCCACCAGGATCCCGGCCACCTCTCCACCGGACACCTTGCGCACCCGCTCCCTGAAAACGCCTGAACATCGAGTAAGTCGTGCACCGAGCCTATCGCGCCGGGGCTGCCGCTCCGTACCGGATTAGGGCGGGTGCGCGGCGGAGTTGCGTCCGGCGATTGTACGGACTGAATACGATTCAGTACGCTCCGTATTCCATGCGGGACCATCAGCGCGGCGACACCTCCCTGACCGGCAACCTCCCTGCGGAGCTCGACGGTTTCGTCGGGCGCACCTCCGAACTCAGTGCCCTGGCGGCGGCGCTCGACACCTCCCGGCTGGTGACGGTCACCGGGACCGGCGGTGTGGGCAAGTCGCGGCTGGCGGCCCGCGCCGCCGCCGGGGCCGCGGCCCGCGACGGCGTCTGGCGGGTGGAGCTGGCCCCGGTGCGCGACCCGGAGTTCGTCGACCACGCCCTCGTGGAGGCCCTGGGGCTGACCGACCACACCGCCCGGCCGCCCCGCGAGATGCTGCTCGGTCATCTCGCGGGCCGTGAACTGCTGCTGGTGCTCGACGGGTTCGAGCACCTGGTGGAGGCCTGCGCCCACCTGGTGGTGGAGCTGCTGCGCGGCGCGCCGGGGCTGCGGGTGCTCGCCGTGGGGCGCCGGCCGCTCGGTTTGACCGGTGAGCGGCTGTTCCCGCTGGCGCCGCTCGGCGCGGACGAGGCGGCCCTGCTGTTCGCGGACCGGGCCGCGCGGCAGGGCGTGGCGCCGGGCGACGAGCGGACGGTACGGGAGCTGTGCACGCGTCTGGACGGCATCCCGCTGGCGATCGAGCTGGCTGCGGGGCGGCTGCGGGCCCTGACCCCCGCGCAGCTCCTCGACCGGCTCGACGACCGGTTCCGGCTGCTGACCGGCGGCGGGCGGGAGGGACTGCCCCGCCACCGGACGCTGCGCACGGCGATCGGCTGGAGCCACGAGCTGTGCACCCCGCAGGAGCGGCTGCTGTGGTCCCGGCTGTCGGTGTTCACCGGGCCGTTCGACCTGGAGGCCGCCGAGTACGTGTGCGGCGGGCACGGCCTGCGTGCCGGCGACGTCCTCGACGTGCTGTCCGAGCTGATCGCGCAGTCGGTGGTCGGGCGGGAGGAGACCGGGGCGGGCGGGCGCTACCGGATGCTGGACACGGTCCGCGCGTACGGCGCCGGCTGGCTGGCGGCGACCGGCGAGGCGGACCGGCTGCGGCGGCGGCACCGCGACTGGTACGTGGGCCTGGCGACCTGGTGCGAGCTGGACTGGTTCTCGCCGCGCCAGTCCGAGGTCGCCGCGCGGGTGGACGCGGAGCTGCCCAACCTGCGCAGCGCCCTGGAGTACTGCCTGACCGAGCCGGACGAGGTGCATCTGGGGCAGTACCTCGCGGGGTCCCTGTGGTTCTGCTGGGCCGGCTGCGGACGGCTGGCGGAGGGCCGGCACTGGCTGGAGCGCGCCCTGGCGCTCGGCTCCGGCCACACCCAGCCTCGGCTGAAGGCGCTGTGGGTGCTCGGCTACGTGGCCATCCTGCAGGGCGACGCGGTGCCGGCCCTGGCCGCGCTCCAGGAGTGCCGGGAGGAGGCGGAACGCGCGGGGAGCGCGACCGCGCTGGCGTACGCGGAGCACCGCACCGGCTGTCTGGCACTGGTCACCGGCGACATCGGCCGCGCGGAGACCCTGCTGCGCTCCGCGCTGCACCGCTACCGGGAGATCGGCGAACTCAACAGCAACGTCCTGATGGGTCAGGTGGAGCTGGCGATGATCCGCGCCTTCCAGGGCGATCTGCCGGACGCGGTACGGCTGTGCGAGGACGTGCGGCGGGTGTGCGAGGACCACGGCGAGCGGTGGGCACGCGGGTACGCGCTGTACGTCCTGGCGTACGCGGCGTGGAGCGAGGGCGACCCGGGCCGGGCCCGCGCGCTGCTGACGGACTGCCTCTCCGGTGCGCACGGCTTCCGTGATCTGCTCGGCTCGGTGCTGTCGATCGAACTCCTGGCGCTGGTCACGGCGACGGAGGGCGATGTCGCGGAGGCCGCCGTGCTCCAGGGTGCGGCCTTACGCATGTGGCCGTCGGTGGGACTGCCGCTGTTCGGGTCGGCGCACTACAACCGGCCGCACGAGCTGTGCGAGGCGATGGCCCGGGAAGGGCTGGGCGACGAGCGGTACGAGGCCTGCGCACGGGCCGGGGACCGGCTGGACCGGGAGCAGGCGGTGGCCCGGGCGCTGGGGCGGGGGCAGGTACTGGACGGGGTGCCGGTGCCGCGCGGACCGGCGCGGCGCGCGCGGGGGGCGGTGGACATGCAGAAGCCCGCCGCCTCCCCCACCCGCAAGGGCGGGGAGACGACGGGCTGACGCGAGAGGTGCTACACCCGGATCAACGGGCGTAGTACTCGACGACGAGCTGCTCGTCGCAGATCACCGGGATCTCCTTGCGGTTCGGCTCGCGGTCCAGGCGGAACGCCAGGGCCTTGAGGTTCACCTGCAGGTAGCGCGGGGTCTCGCCGTCGGGGGCGAAGCCACCCTCGCGGGCGACCTGGAACAGCGGCTTCTCGCGGCTGCGCTCGCGGACCATCACGACGTCGTCGGGACGGACGCGGAACGAGGGCTTGTCGACCTTCTGGCCGTTGACCTCGATGTGGCCGTGGACGACCATCTGGCGGGCCTGGTAGATCGTGCGGGCGATGCCCGAACGCAGGACCAGGGCGTCGAGACGGCGCTCGAGCTCGACGATCAGGGCCTCACCGGTCTTGCCCTGGACCTTGGAGGCACGCTCGTAGGCGCGGACGAGCTGACGCTCGGACACGTCGTACTGCGCGCGCAGACGCTGCTTCTCCAGCAGACGGACCTTGTAGTCCGAGTTCTGCTTGCGGCCACGGCCGTGCTCACCCGGCGGGTAGGGACGGGCCTCGAAGTACTTGACGGCCTTCGGGGTCAGCGCGATGCCGAGGGCACGCGACTTCTTGACCTTGGGGCGGGACTGGTTCGCCACTGTCTCTCATTTCCTTGATTCGGCTTGTCAGAGTTTTGGGAGGTCGCATCCGCAGCCGGGGAGACCCGCCGGGTCCCATGGGACCTGCCGGGCAGCCGCTCCCCTGATCTGGGCACATACGTGCAGCACGCGAGTGGCCCACCGACCGTTTCCCGGACTCCGGGGTGGTGGTGGGCTGCCCGCGACACCTTCGACGGTGCGCGACGCTCCTGGAGCCGGTCCCGGAGGACCGGGCTCCCGCTGGCTGTTCCGTTCTGACTGCACGGAACGCAGCACTTCCGGCAAGTCTACAGGGCGCTCAGGACCGCCTGCGACCGAGGTGCTTCCTCGTCCACTCCACCGCGTCCGCGTACCGCGCCTCCGCGCCGTGCCGGGTCGGGGCGTAGTACTCCCGGTCCTTCAGGGCGTCCGGGGCGTACTGCTGGGCGGCGATGCCCTCGGGGACGTCGTGCGGATACACGTACCCCTGCCCGTGGCCGAGCTTGGACGCGCCCTTGTAGTGCGAGTCCCGCAGGTGCGCGGGGACCGCCCCGGCCAGTCCCTTGCGCACGTCCTCCAGGGCGGCGCCGATCGCGGTGGTCGCCGCGTTGGACTTCGGCGCGAGGGCGAGGGCGATGGTGGCGTGGCTGAGGGTGAGGGCGGCCTCGGGGAAGCCGATCATGGCGACCGCCTGGGCGGCGGCGACCGCGATCGGCAGCGCGTTGGGGTCCGCCAGGCCGATGTCCTCGCTGGCGGAGATCATCAGCCGGCGGGCGATGAAGCGGGGGTCCTCGCCCGCCTCGATCATCCGGGCCAGGTAGTGCAGGGCGGCGTCGACGTCGGAGCCGCGGATGGACTTGATGAGGGCGCTCGCGACGTCGTAGTGCTGGTCGCCGTCGCGGTCGTACTTCACCGCCGCCCGGTCGACCGTCTCCTCCAGCGTCGTCAGGGAGATCTCCGCCTCGCCCTTGTCGAGCGCGGCACCCGCTGCGGCCTCCAAGGCGGTCAGCGCACGGCGGGCGTCCCCGCCGGCGATGCGCAGCAGATGGTCCTCGGTGTCCTCGGGGAGGGCGACGGCGCCCTTGAGACCGCGCTCGTCGTCCAGCGCCCGCCGCAGCAGCCCGCGGACGTCCTCGTCCGTGAGGGGTTCGAGGGTGAGCAGGAGGGAGCGGGAGAGCAGCGGGGAGATCACCGAGAAGTACGGGTTCTCGGTGGTCGCCGCGATCAGCGTGACCCAGCGGTTCTCGACGGCCGGCAGCAGGGAGTCCTGCTGCGCCTTGCTGAAGCGGTGGATCTCGTCGAGGAAGAGGACGGTCTCCTTGCCGTACCCGCCCGTGGCACGGCGGGCGCCGTCGATGACCGCGCGGACCTCCTTGACGCCCGCGGTGATCGCGGACAGCTCCACGAACCGCTTGTTGGTGGCCTTGGAGACCACGTACGCGAGGGTCGTCTTGCCGGTGCCGGGCGGGCCCCACAGGATCACCGAGGACGGTCCGGCCGGTCCCCCGGAGCCCTCGCCGACCAGGCGGCGCAGGGGCGAGCCGGGTTTCAGCAGATGCTGCTGGCCCACCACCTCGTCGAGGGTGCGCGGGCGCATCCGCACGGCCAGCGGACTGCCGGCCGGGTCCTTCTCCTGGCGTTCTTCTGCGGCGGCGGTGAACAGGTCGGGCTCCACGCTGGAAACCCTAAATCACCGCACTGACAATCCCCCTGGTCCCGCCCCCGACCCGGGCCCGGCTCAGGCCCAGAGCTGGCTGCCCCAGCGGGTCAGGATCAGCATCGCGATGATGCCGACGTGGGTGACCGGCAGCGTCCAGGTGAACTCGCCGAGGAACCGCTTCACGCCGGCGGGCGCGGGCAGGAAGTCGTTGCGGACGTTGAAGGAGGTCACGTACCAGAACATGGTGATCGTCGCGACCCAGGCCAGTGAGCACCACAGGCACAGCGCGTTGATCTCGTACAGCGACTGGATCATCAGCCAGGTGCAGAACGCGACGCCGAAGAGGGTGCCGGCGTTGAAGGTGAGCCAGTACCAGCGCGGGAAGCGGGCGCGGGCCAGCAGACTCATGCCGACGCAGATCACGATGCCGTAGGTGACGAGGCCGAGCAGCGGGTTGGGGAATCCGAAGACGGACGCCTGGTCGCTCTCCATGACGCTGCCGCAGGAGACGATCGGGTTCAGGCTGCAGCTCGGGGTGAACGTCTCGCCGCTCACCTTGCCCTCGAGGATCTTGAATTTGTCGATCGTGATGACCCAGGCGGCGAGCACGCCCGCCGCGCCCGTGATCACCAGCAGCAGGGCGAAGGCCCGGCTGCCGCCCACCGTGCGCGGCTCCGCGGCGGTGCGCGGCGACCGCGGCTCGGGCTGAGGCTCGGGCTCGGTGGAGACGTCCTGGACTGTCGTCTTGCTCATCACGCCGATTCCGTCACTTGAGTGGGGGTGGACCTGCTTCCGGCACCGGACATTGTGCCGCAAGCGACGGTGTGTCGACCGTTCACTGCGCATAAGGACATACGGCCGAGCCGTCCCCACCGCGCGGATCCGGACAACGGCGACGACGCGACAAGGGCGCCGGCAGCCTGTTGTCGGCTCCCGGCGCCCTCGCGGCCCGTCGTCAGCCCAGCCGGGCTTCCAGCTCGGCCACGATCTCGTTGACGCCGACCGCCTCCTGCTCGCCGGACTCCATGTCCTTGAGCTGGACGACGCCGTCCGCGAGGTCGCGCTCACCGGCCACGATCGTGTAGCGGGCGCCGCTGCGGTTGGCGTTCTTCATGGCCCCCTTGAGGCCCTTGCCGCCGTACGCGAAGTCCGCCGCGATCCCGGCCTTGCGCAGCTCGGTGACCTTGCCGAACAGCACCCGGCGGGCCTCCTCGCCGAGCGGCACAGCGAAGACGCTGGTGGCGGCGGGCAGTTCCAGCTCGACGCCCTCCGCCTCCAGGGCGAGGACCGTGCGGTCCACGCCGAGGGCCCAGCCGACGGACGGCAGCGCCGGGCCGCCGATCATCTCGGACAGGCCGTCGTAGCGGCCGCCGCCGCCCACCGCGGACTGGGAACCCAGACCGTCGTGGACGAACTCGAAGGTGGTCCGGGTGTAGTAGTCCAGGCCGCGGACCAGCTTCGGGTCGTCCTCGAAGACGACACCGGCGGCCGTGATCAGCTCGCGGACCTCCTCGTGGTACGCCTTGCAGGCGTCGCACAGGTAGTCGCGCAGGAGGGGGGCGCCCGCCAGCTGCTTCTGGACCGACTCGCGCTTGTCGTCGAGGACGCGCAGCGGGTTGATCTCCGCGCGGCGCAGGGTGTCCTCGTCGAGGTCGAGGCCGCGCAGGAAGTCCTGGAGCGCGGCCCGGTACACCGGACGGCACTCCTTGTCGCCCAGGCTGTTCAGCAGGATGCGGAAGTTCCGCAGGCCCAGCGAGCGGTACGCCTGGTCGGCCAGGATGATCAGCTCGGCGTCCAGCGCCGGGTCCTCGGCGCCGATCGCCTCGGCGCCGACCTGGGAGAAGTGGCGGTAGCGGCCCTTCTGGGGGCGCTCGTAGCGGTAGTACGAGCCGGAGTACCAGAGCTTGACCGGGAGGTTGCCCGACTTGTGCAGGTTGGCCTCCAGGGCGGCGCGCAGCACGGACGCGGTGCCCTCGGGGCGCAGCGCGAGCCTGTCGCCGCCCTTGGTCTCGAAGGCGTACATCTCCTTGGTGACGATGTCGGTGGACTCGCCGACACCGCGCGCGAACAGCTCGACGCTCTCGAAGCCGGGCGTCTCGATGTAGCCGTAGCCGGAGTTGCGCAGCGGGGCGGCGATCGCCTCGCGCACCGCCAGGTACTTCGCGGAGTCCGGCGGAATCAGGTCGTACGTGCCCTTGGGGGCCTTGAAGGTGCTCACGGAAGTCTCTCGATCACATTCCTCGTCGGGGAGCCGGGGATGCTCCCTGGCCGGCGGCCACCTGCCGCAGATACGGGTTGGTGGCGCGCTCCTGGCCGATGGTCGTCTGGGGGCCGTGGCCGGACAGCACCACGGTCGAGTCGTCGAGCGGCAGGCACACGCGGGCCAGCGAGTCGAGCATCTCGGCCATGTCACCGCCGGGCAGGTCGGTGCGTCCGATGGAGCCGGCGAACAGCAGGTCGCCCGAGAAGAGGACCGGCGGGATGTCCGCCGCCTCGGGCAGGCCGAAGGTCACCGACCCCTTGGTATGGCCCGGCGCGTGCGCGACGGTCAGCTCCAGGCCGGCCAGCTCCAGCTTCGCGCCGTCGGTCAGCGTCCTGACGTCGTCCGGCTCCCCCACGGTCAGCTCGCCCATCAGCTGGGCGCCGACGGAACGGCCGAGGGCCTTCTCGGGGTCGCTCATCATGTACCGGTCCTCGGGGTGGATCCAGGCCGGTACGTCGTGCGCGCCGCACACCGGGACGACCGAGGCCACGTGGTCGATGTGGCCGTGGGTGAGGACGACGGCGACGGGCTTGAGCCGATGCTTCTTCAGTGCCTCTTCGACTCCGGGGGCCGCTTCGTGGCCCGGGTCGATGATCACGCACTCCTCACCGGCGGCGGGGGCGACCAGGTAACAGTTGGTCCCCCAGGCCCCGGCGGGGAACCCGGCAATGAGCACGATCGTCCTTCGTTGTGTCGATACGGGCGGCTACAGCTTCCGTCAGAGCCTACCGGCGCTGCCGTTTCCTCAGCGAACCCATATACGGTACGGGGCACACGCAGGCGGTCGGCTCAGAGGACGCGCGCGTACCCGTCGACGTACGAGACGCATGAGGAGTAAACCCGGTGGTCAGCCAGGAACAGCGGCGGCGTCAGCTCGCCCGGGAGAAGTTCTTGCGGCAGCAGCAGCGGCGCACCGACGCGCGGCGCAAGTCGCGCACGCGCAACGCGGTGATCGCATCGGCACTGGGCGTCATCCTGGTCGGCAGCCTCGCGCTGTACACGACCGGGGCACTCAAGGACGACGGCAAGGAGAACGCGGGCGCGGACGTCACCCCGAGCGCCACGAGCGCGCCGCCGGACCCGTGCGACAAGCCGGCCAAGGGCGAGGTCGAGTCGATGTCCTTCAAGAAGGAGCCGGCGATGACCATCGACACGTCGGCGAAGTACACGATGAAGCTGGAGACGACCTGCGGCGACATAGACCTGGCGCTGAAGGCGTCGGCGGCCCCGCACACGGTGAACTCGTTCAACTTCCTCGCCGGCAAGGGCTACTTCGACCACACCAAGTGCCACCGCCTGACCACGAACGGCATCTACGTCCTGCAGTGCGGCGACCCGACGGCCAGCGGCAGCGGCGGTCCGGGGTACCAGATGAAGGACGAGAACCTGAAGGACAAGAGCCTGAAGGGCAACGTCTATCCGGCGGGCACGGTGGCTATGGCCAACTCCGGCCCGAACACCAACGGCAGCCAGTTCTTCCTCGTCTACCAGGACAGCCAGCTGCCGCCCAGCTACACACCGTTCGGTACGGTGTCCGCGTCCGGCATGACGGTCCTGAAGAAGATCGCCGCCGCGGGCGAGAACACCGGCGCCGGTGACGGGGCTCCCAACGCGACGGTCGTGATCGACAAGGCGACGGTCACGAAATCCTGACGCTCAACTGCGAATCTCGGTCGCGCGGGATGCGGACAGGCAACCCGCCGGTCGCCTATGTTGGCCGTGACGAAACTGTGGACGATGCCCGGGGGAGCTGAGGCCCCCCGCAGGCATCATGTGGAGGAGGCGCTGTGAGCAGCGACCCGTGGGGCCGCGTCGACGAGACGGGGACCGTGTACGTGCGGACGGCCGACGGCGAGAAGGTCGTCGGTTCCTGGCAGGCCGGCTCCCCTGACGAGGCGCTGGCCTACTTCGAGCGCAAGTACGAGGGCCTGGTTGTCGAGATCGGCCTCCTCGAGAAGCGAGTGCAGACCACCGACCTGTCGGCCAAGGACGCCCAGGCCGCCGTCGACCATCTGCGCGAGCAGGTCGACGCGCACCACGCCGTGGGTGACCTGGACGCCCTGCGGACCCGGCTGGACAAGCTGGTGGAGACCGTCGAGAAGCGCCGCGAGGAGCGCAAGGCGCAGCGCGCGAAGCAGTCCGACGAGGCCCGTCACGCCAAGGAGGCGCTGGTCGCGGAGGCCGAGCAGCTGGCGCAGTCCGACCAGTGGCGGGCGGCCGGCGAGCGGCTGCGGGCGCTGGTGGACACCTGGAAGGGTCTGCCGCGGCTGGACCGCAAGTCCGACGACGAGCTGTGGCACCGCTTCTCGCACGCCCGGTCGGCGTTCTCCAAGCGCCGCAAGGCGCACTTCGCGCAGCTCGACGCGCAGCGCGAGGAGGCCCGCAGGACCAAGGAGCGGCTGGTCGCCGAGGCCGAGGCGCTGTCCGGCTCGACCGACTGGGGCCCCACCGCCGCCCGCTACCGCGAGCTGATGGCGGAGTGGAAGGCCGCGGGCCGTGCCCAGCGCGAGCACGAGGACGACCTGTGGAACCGCTTCCGCGGCGCTCAGGACGTGTTCTTCGCCGCCCGCAGTTCGGTCTTCGCCGAGCGTGACGCCGAGCAGGCGGAGAACCTGAAGCTGAAGGAGGAGCTGGCCGAGGAGGCCGAGAAGATCCTCCCGGTCACGGACCTCAAGGCGGCGCGGGCCGCGTTCCGCTCGGTCAACGAGCGCTGGGAGGCCATCGGCCATGTGCCGCGGGACGCCCGGCCGAAGGTCGAGGGCCGGATGCACGCGGTCGAGCGGGCCATCCAGGAGGCCGAGGAGGCCGAGTGGCGCCGGACGAACCCCGAGGCACGCGCGCGTGCCGAGGGCCTGACCGGCCAGCTGCAGGCCGCGGTGGACAAGCTCAGGGGCCAGATCGAGCAGGCGCGCGCCCAGGGCAACAACGCGAAGGCCGACAAGCTGGAGCGTGAGCTGGAGGGCCGCCAGGCGCTGCTGGAGCAGGCGCTGAAGGGCCTGCAGGAGTTCGGCGGCTGAGACCACCGGCCCGCACACGTCGAGGGCGCCCGCACCTTCCCGGTGCGGGCGCCCTCGTCGTGCGGCCTAGGGGTGTGGTCAAACTCCCGTCGTCCGCAGGACGGCCCTGCGGCGTCCGGTGCGTGCTCTCGGCGCGCCGGGCGGAAGTCCGCGC
>NZ_MUND01000053.1 GCF_002154375.1 Streptomyces glaucescens
CCCGCGCCGAGCAGCTCGGCGAGCGTCTCCACCTCGGCCCGCGCCCCGGCCGCGCCCTGGCCGACCAGGATCGCCACCTTGTCGCCGGTGTTCAGGACCTCCGCCGCGCGCCGCACCGCGTCGTCCGAGGGCACCGCCGTCCACGCGCTGCGGTCCAGGCTGGACGGCACCATCTTGAAGTCGTGCGTCGGCGGCGAGTACTCCAGCTCCTGCACGTCGCCGGGGATGATGACCGCCGTCGGGCAGCGGCGCGCGTACGCGGTGCGGATCGCCCGGTCCAGCACGTTCGGCAGCTGCTCCGGCACCGTCACCGTCTCCACGAACTCGGAGGCGACGTCCTTGAACAGCGTGTGCAGGTCGACCTCCTGCTGGTAGGAGCCGCCCATCGCGGTGCGGTGCGTCTGGCCGACGATCGCCAGCACCGGCACATGGTCCAGTTTGGCGTCGTACAGGCCGTTGAGCAGGTGGATCGCGCCCGGCCCCGACGTCGCCGCGCACACACCGAGACGGCCGCTGAACTTGGCGTAGCCGACGGCCTGGAGCGCGGACATCTCCTCGTGCCGGGACTGGATGAAGCGGGGCCGGTTCTCCGCCCGCCCCCAGGCGGCGAGCAGCCCGTTGATGCCGTCGCCGGGATAGCCGAAGACGTGCTCCACACCCCACTCGCGCAGCCGTTCGAGGACATGGTCGGAGACGAGGGTGCTCATCCGAAGTACCTCCCGGTTGACGTGGCCGTTGGATGCCGGCCGTTGGATGCCGAGTCACCGCCGGGGTGGGGAGGAAACGCCGCCGGGTGTTTCCCCGTGCCCCGGGCCACCGGCCACCACGGGCGGCCTCACCCCGTTGGCCGGGCGGTTCCACGCGAATGGCGGCGGGCCGCGAGCGGCAGGCGCGGGCAGCGGATGTGATGGCTGGGTGTCCGTCGTCGTTGCGGGGAGTCCTGGTCGTGCGTCGTGCCCTTCGTGCCGTGTCCGTAGTCGTCCTGGCCGGTGTCCTGGCGGGCGGAGCCGCCTCCGCGGCCCTCGCCGAACCGGCCGCCGAGGTCGGCCCCGCCCAGGCGGAGCCCGGCGGGAGCGTCACCGTCTCGGTGACGTGCGACCCCGTCGGCGGATCGCCGCCCGCCACCCTGGAGGCCGCCTCGCAGGCCTTCGAGGACGGGCTTGCCGAACTGAGCCTGGTCGGCGGGCAGGACGGCAAGACGTCCGGACCGGCCTACCGGGGCACCGCCACGATCGTCCTCCCGGAGGACTCCGGGGCCGGTGAGGCGCACGCCGGCGGCGAGGACTCCGCGTGGACCGTCGACGGCACCTGTCCGGCCGCGCACGGCGAAGAGGGAAAACCGTGGAGCGCGACGTTCACCGTCGCCCGGGGCGGCGGACAAGGCCAAGGCACCCAAGGCGGCCACAGCGCGTCCGCCTCGCCGGCTCAGGGCGGCGGACAAGGCCACGGCCTCCAAGGCGGCCACAGCGCGTCCCCCTGCCCCGACCCGAAGGACACCGGCTGCGGCACGGCGGTGGTCCAGCGCGGCGTGCGGGCCGGAGAAGGCGGCGCGTTCGGCGTGTCCGTGCCCGCACTGGTGCTCGGGGGACTGCTGATCGCGGGCGCCCTCGGGGCCGCCGCGCACCGGCTGTACGGCCGGGTCTCCGGCGCCGACGGCTGACCCGGCGTCCCGCGGGGTAGGCGGAAGCGCGGAAGGACGATCCGCTCCCGTACGCCCCATCCGCACCGGGGATCCAGCCGGGAGCACCCGGAACACACCGGCCACGGACCAGGGAGCACCCCACGAGCGACCACGACGGAACGGCGATGCACCCCGCGACACGGGAGGACACCGACGGCCCGGCCCTCCCGAGGACGGGAACGGGAGACGACACCGACACCCATCGGGGGGCGGCACCGCACGACGGCCACCGCCGGGCACCCCGGCACGACCGCCAGGGGGCGGCGACCCGGCAGGACGTGCCGGCGGCGGCCGGACGGCACGACGCCCGCGCGGAGGCGACACGGCACGACGCCCACGGCAGCGCGGAGGACCCCATGCCCCGGACGGACCACGAGGATCACGGCCCCGTCCGCTACGGTCCGCCCACGCCCGAGGACGGGCTGCCCGTCCTGCCCGAACTGGCCGCAGTGCTCGCCGCGGCGGCACACCGCGGCGGCGGCGAGCCGACCGGCGGCGGCCCGGCCCTGCTGGAGGCCGGCTGCGGCTACTGGGCACGGCGGGGACTGACCACCACGCCGGAGCACGCGGTGGCCGCACCCGGCGCGCCCGCCGTACTGCTCGCGCTGACCGCCGCGCTCGGCGGCGACGTCCTGGTGCCCCGGCCCTGCGCCGCCTGGTGGGCGCCGTACGCGCGGCTGCTGGGCCGTCCCGTCTTCCATGTGCCGACGCCGGCCGAGTGCGGCGGCGTACCCGACCCGTACGCCCTGCTGGAGACCGTGCGCCGGGTGCGCGCCGAGGGCGGCGACCCGCGGCTGCTGGTGCTGTCCGTCGCCGACGACCCGACCGCCACGGTCGTGCCCCCCGAGCTGCTGCACGAGACCGTCGAGGCCGCCGAGGGGGAAGGGCTGCACCTCGTCAGCGACGAGACGTGGCGCGACACCCTGCACGACCCGCACGACACCGTGCTGCTGAGCCCCGCCGAGATGCTGCCCGAGCGGGTCACCGTGGTCACCGACCTGGCCGGCGCGCTGCTGCCGCCCGGCTGGCCGGCCGCCCTCGCCCGTTTCCCCGCCGGGCCCGCGGGCGACGGTCTCCGCGCGCGCGTGCTCGACGTCCTCACCGCGCTCGGCGCCCGGATCGCCGGGCCGGTCGCCGCCGCCGCGGCCTACGCCCTCGCCGAACCGGAACCGGTCACCGCGCGGATCACCGCCTCCGTCCGGCTGCACGCGCGCCTGGCCGACGCCGTGCACCGCGCGGTGGTCGCCGCGGGCGCGCTCGCCCTGCCACCGCGCGCCGGCCGCCATCTGTACGTCGACCTCGGGCCGCTCAAGGCCGGTCTCGCCGCGCACGGCGTGACCGACGCACAGGAACTGGAGGACTTCCTCTCCGCCCGGCTCGGCATGCCCGCGCCCGGCGGCCACCGCTTCGGCGACGACCTGGGTGCGCTGCGGGTGCGGCTCGCCACCGGCGCCCTGCTGGGCGGCTCGGACGCGGAACGCGAGGAGTGCCTGCGCTCACCGGCGCCCCTGGAGCTGCCGCATCCGAACCGCTCGGTGATCACCCTGAGGTCGGTCCTCGACGGCCTCCGCGACGACGCTCAGCGATGGGAGTCTCCTCGATGACGCAGCAGTCCGAGTCGACCACGAGCCCGACGGCCCGCGACACCGCCGACCCGGTCGCCGTCCCGTCCGTGGACACCCCTGCCGCGGTCGCCGTCCCGTCCGTCGACATCCCTGACCTGGCCGCCGTCCCGTCCGTGGACACCCCTGACCTGGCCGCCGTCCCGTCCGTGGACACCCCTGCCCCGGTCGCCGTCCCGTCCGTGGACACCCCTGCCCCGGTCGCCGTTCCGTCCGTGGACATCCCTGACCTGGCCGCCGTCCCACCCGCCGTCCCACCCCTCGCGGAACCCGTCGAGCCGGCCTTCCCGCCGCTCGCCGAGCCGCGCCCGCCGGGGGAGCGCAGAGTCTGGCCGCGCACCTTCCACGACCGGCTGACCGCCCCGCTGCCCGGCATCAAGGCGCTCGCCCGCTTCGCCCGCGAGGGCGCGGTCCGGCCCGGCAAGGAGGGCCTGGCCGACATCCGCCGGCTGCCGTACGAACCCGGCCCGCTGCCCCGCGTGGACACCCGCACCGTGGCCGTCACCTGGGCCGGGCACGCCAGCTGGGTGGTGCGCATCGGCGGGCTCACCGTGCTCACCGACCCGGTCTGGTCCCGCCGCATCCTCGGCACCCCTGCGCGGATCACCCCCGTCGGCGTGCCCTGGAGCGCGCTGCCCCGCGTGGACGCGGTCGTCATCAGCCACAACCACTACGACCACCTGGACGCCCCGACGCTGCGCAGGCTCCCGCGCGAGACACCCGTCTTCGTCCCGGCCGGGCTGGGCCGCTGGTTCCGCCGCCGGCGCTTCACCACCGTCACCGAGCTGGACTGGTGGGAGGCCTCCGAACTGGACGGCGTGCGGTTCGACTTCGTGCCCGCCCACCACTGGTCCAAGCGCACCCTGACCGACACCTGCCGCTCCCTGTGGGGCGGCTGGGTGCTCACCGCGCCCGACGGCCGGCGTGTCTACTTCGCCGGCGACACCGCCTACGGCCACTGGTTCTCCCGGATCGGCCGCCGCTTCCCCGGCATCGACCTCGCCCTGCTGCCCATCGGGGCGTACGACCCCCGCTGGTGGCTCAGCGACGTCCACTGCGACCCGGAGGAGGCGGTCCGCGCCGCGCAGGACCTCGGGGCCCGCCGGATGGCCCCCATGCACTGGGCGACCTTCGTCCTCTCCGCCGAGCCGGTCCTGGAACCCCTGACCCGGGTCCGCACCGCCTGGAAGAAAGCGGGCCTGGACCGGGCGGACCTGTGGGACCTGCCGGTGGGGGGTTCACGCGTCCTGCCGTAGGTCCACCGAGCCGGCGAGAGGGAGAACGGACTCGGCCCGCCGGGCGCGGCAAGGCGGAACGGCCCCGGAGCGGGCGTGCCTCGGGACGCCACGGCAGTCAGCTCGCCTCACGCCCGGCCGCACCCGGCCCAGGGGGGCTCCCCCGCGTCGCCCCGCCGGCCCGCGGCCGGCGCCACCCGGCCGTGAGGGATGGCCCTCGCAGCCCCCGGCTAAGCAGCCGAAGACCTCCGCACCCGGCGCCATGCGCTCGGCACCAGACTGATCAGTACCGTCAGGGCGACCGCCGCGACCACGCCCTCCCAGGGCTCGGGGAAGAGGGAACCGCCGAGGATGCCGATGAGCTGGTACGTGACCGCCCAGGCCAGGCAGGCGGGCAGGTTGCCGCGGGCGAAGCGGCGCAGCGGCCACTCGGCGACCAGGCAGGCCAGCATCACCGGCAGCCGCCCGGCCGGCACCAGCCGGGACAGCACCAGCACGGCCACCCCGTGACCGGCCAGCTTCTCCTGGGCCTGCGCCAGCCGGTCCTCCGGCGCGCGTGCCCGGATCGCCCCGAGCCACCGGGAACCGTTCTTCGACTTCATCCCGCGCCGCCCCAGCCAGTACAGCGCGAGGTCCCCGCAGAACGCGGCCAGCGACGCGGTCACGAACACCAGCGCCAGCGAGAACGGCGCGGTCCGATGGAACGCCACCACCGCCGCACCGCTGACCAGCGCCCCGGTCGGCACCACCGGAACCAGCGCCCCGACCAGCACCAGCAGGAACAGCGTGGGGTAGCCGATCGCCTGCTGGGTGGTCTCGGGCGGCACGGTCGACGCGGCCCCCAGCCAGCTCACCGCGCGACCTCCGGCCGCACGCTCTCGCCGTGCCGGAGCAGGTGCACCGCCACCCCGGGGGCCCGCTCGGCGGCCAGCCGGACGAACTCCTCGCCGGGTGCGTGGAACTCGTGCGGGCGCACGGCGTCCATCCCGATCGGCCAGTACGTGCCGTAGTGCACCGGGACCGCGCTGCGCGGCGCGAGCCGGGCCAGCGCCTGCGCCGCCCGGCCCGCGTCCAGGTGCCCCTCGCCGAGGTACGGCCCCCAGCCGCCCACCGGCAGCAGTGCCACGTCGACCGGCCCGACCTCCTCGGCCATCGAGTCGAACAGTCCGGTGTCCCCGGCGAAGTAGGTCCGCGCCTCGCCCTCCACGACATAGCCGAGCGCGGGGCAGCGGTGCGGGCCGAGCGGCAGCCGCCGCCCGTCGTGCCGCGCCGGCACGGCACGGATCACCAGATCGCCGGCCTTCACCTGGTCACCGGGCGCCACTTCCGTGACCCGCAGCCGAGTGAGCCGGCGCAGCCCGGGCACCGCACGGAGTGCGCCCCGGGGCACGAGCAGGCGCGTGCCCGGTGCGAGCCGCGCCAGCGACGGTATGTGCAGGTGGTCGGCGTGCAGATGGGAGACCACCGCGACGTCCGCGCGCGACGCCTCCGGCGGCGGGAGCGCCCCGCGCCGGCGCCGCAGATGCGCGAGCCGGCGTGCGAACAGGGGATCGGTGAGCACCCGTACGTCCGAATCCTCGACCGTGCAGGTGGCGTGACCCCACCAGGTGACCTCCACCGGCACTTCTTTGCCTCCTTCACGCGACTCCCCGAAGCCTACGGGCAGGAGTAGGGTCTGCGGCGAAACCCTGAGGTGAGGGGGACGGCATGGGAGAAGGCCCCGGGCCGGTGCGCGTCACGGCGATCGCCAGTCTGACGCCGCTCGAGGAACTGGAGATCGATCCCTTCCTGGTGGACTCCCGCGGCCAGCACGCGATGTGCTCGCGCTGGGCCGCCGAGCACGGCTATGTCGTCACCCGAGAGCTGCTGGTGCGCGGGCTGCGCCCGGACCACTGTCTGCTGTGGGACGGGGTCCGGCCAGGCCGCGACGTGTTCGTCGCGCCCAGCCGCCGGGTACTGGAGAGCGCCCTGGCGGACGTGGAGGCGTTCGCCGCCGAGTGCGCGCGGCGCGGGGTGCGGGTGGAGACCGTGGGCCGGGCGGAGCCGTACTACGACGCGCAGATGAAGGCGCGGGTGCACCGCAGGCTCTCGATGCCGACGGCCGGCTACGACGGCCGGTAGCGCACCGCGGACGCCCGCCGCCGAGGCCGGACCGGACGGCCCCTGACGTGCGGGACGGCCCCTGATGCGGGGGACGGCCCCGTCGAGGCGATGTGACACGCTGGGAGCCGGGCCCGTGCCGATCACGGGCGGGGACGTGAGGTGTGCGGAGCGTGCGTGCGGGGCGTTGGCGGGGCATCGCGAGTCAGGTCGGGCGCAGCGTAGCGGTCTGGGCGGTCAGCACGCTCACGCTGCTGATCCTCGCCGGCCTGCTGCCCGACTTCCGGCTGCGGTCGGCGGACGGCGACAGCGCCACCGACATCGCCGTCACCGCCGCGTTCGGGGCGGGCGCCTTCGGCCTGCTGTCGGCCCTGGTGTGGCCGCTGCTCGTACGCCTCCTGCTGCTGGTGCCCGCGCTCGTCCTCGGCCTGCTGGTGTTCGCGCTCAACGGGGCGCTGCTGCTGCTCGCGCTGCGCCTGGACCCGGGGGAGCGGGGCGCCGCCGCACCGGAGACCGCGGTGGTGGTGGCCGCCGTGATGTCCGCGGTCGCCTCCGCCACCGGCGCCGCCCTCGCGGTGCGCGACGACGACGCCTACCGCCGCCGCCTCTACCGGCTGGCCGACCGCCGCCGGCGCCGGCTGCCGCCCGGCCCGGCCACCCCGGGGACCCTCTTCCTGCAGCTCGACGGCGTCGGCCACGACGTGCTCGTGGACGCCGTCGGCAAGGGCCTGATGCCGACCGTCGCCCGCTGGCTGGGCACCGGCGACGAGCCCGGCACCGCCCGTCCCAGCCACCGCCTCACCCCCTGGCGCACCGACTGGTCCAGCCAGACGGGCGCCAGCCAGCTGGGCATCCTGCACGGCAGCACCTTCGA
Source organism: Streptomyces glaucescens (assembly GCF_002154375.1). GTDB lineage: Bacteria > Actinomycetota > Actinomycetes > Streptomycetales > Streptomycetaceae > Streptomyces > Streptomyces glaucescens. The sequence goes on from NZ_MUND01000053.1 coordinate 7,513, forward strand.
CGTGCCCGCCTTCCGCTGGTACGAGAAGGACACCCAGGAGGTGATGGTCAGCAACCGTCCGACCAGCGCCGCCGAACTCCAGCGCCGCGCCGTCGCCCGCACCGGAGACGGCGGACTGCTCACCTTCGACGGCGCGAGCCGCGGCAACCTGTTCGGCGGCGGCGCGGACGAGCAGGCCCTGGTGCTGTCCATCGCCACCCGGCGGCGCAGCCGCGAGAACCGCTCGCGGGCCGGTTACTTCGCCTACTTCTCCGACCCGGCCAACGCCGTGCGCACCGCCCTGTCGTTCGTCGCCGAGGTGGGCCGCGAGATCGGCCAGTCCACCCGGTCCCGGTTCCGCAAGGAGCGCCCGCGGGTCTCCCGCGGCGGCCTCTACCCGTTCATCCGGGCCTTCGCGACCGTCGTCGAACGCGATGTGGTGGTGGCCGCGGTCATGGGCGACATGCTCGCCGGACGCACCGCGATCTACGCCGACCTGGTCGCCTACGACGAGGTCGCCCACCACTCCGGACCGTTCAGCCGGGACGCCGAGAAGGTGCTCCAGCGGCTGGACCGGGCGCTCGCGCTGATCGAGAAGGTCGCCGAGCACGCGCCCCGGCCGTACCGGGTCGTGGTCCTCTCCGACCACGGGCAGAGCCCCGGCGAAACCTTCCGCGCCCGCTACGGCCTCAGCCTCGGTGATCTGGTGCGGGCCGGCTGCGGGCTGCCCGTGCCGCGCCGGGCGCGGCGCACCCACAGCGGCGCCGAGGCCCGCGCCGCGGTCCGGGCGGCGCTGCGCATCCCGGTCGAGGAGGACGCCGAGCGGCACCGCCCGGGCCGCCGCTCGGAGCCGATCGTGCTGGCCTCCGGCAATCTCGGGCTGATCTCGTTCCCGGACGTGCCGCACCGGATGAGCAAGGAGGAGATCGACGCCCGCCACCCGGCGCTGCTGTCCACCCTCGCCAACCATCCCGGCATCGGGTTCCTGCTGGTGCGCAGCGAGCGGCACGGCGGGGTGGTGCTCGGCGCGTACGGCACGGAGATCCCGGTGGACGAGCTCGACGACCGCCCCGGCCCGCTCGCCGCGTTCGGTCCGGGCGCCGCGGCGGCGGTGCGCCGTGCCCACACCTTCCCGCATGCCGCCGACATCATGGTCAACTCCTTCCACGACCCGGCCGACGGGGAGGTCCTCGCCTTCGAGGAGCAGATCGGCTCCCACGGCGGCCTCGGCGGCGCCCAGAGCAGGCCGTTCCTGCTGTTCCCGCTCGCCCTGTCCGCGCCCGTGGCGGACGGCGAGGAGATCGCCGGCGCGGAGCACGTCCACCGGGTGCTGCGCCGCTGGCTGCGGGAGGCGGACGGTCCCCAGGTTCCGGTGGACCAGGTTCCGGTGGACCAGGTCGCGGCGGGCCGGGCCCCGACGGACCAGGTACCGGTGGGGCGGATTCCGGTTGACCGGACGGCGGTGGACGATTCCCGGTCCGAGGCCCCCGGCGACGCACCTTTTGCGGCGCCGGACCCCACCGCGCAGGACAAAACCGTGTGATTTGTCGCGACTCGAACCCGTGCCCGACCATGGGCGGTCGTCCGGCGATCCCGGGCACCAGCACGACGAGAGGCGCACCACCCCATGCACGACACCGGAACCGTCCCGGCTCCGGCCCCGCAGGCGACCGCACCCCGGCCCGCCGCGGCACCCGAGAAGCACACCCGGCGCTTCGGACTCCCGGTCGCCACCGCCCTGGTCATGGGCAACATCATCGGCGGCGGCATCTTCCTGCTCCCGGCCGCCGTGGCCCCCTTCGGCACCGTCAGCCTGGTCGCCTTCGCCGTCCTGACCGCCGGCGCGATCGCCCTGGCCCTGGTCTTCGGACGGCTCGCCCACCGCGACCCGCGCACCGGCGGCCCCTACGTCTACGCCCGGGAGGCCTTCGGCGACTTCGCGGGCTTCCTCGCCGCCTGGGCGTACTGGATCACCACCTGGGTCTCCAACGCGGCGCTCGCCGTGGCCGCCGTCGGCTACCTCGACGTGCTGATCCCGGTGAACGACCACGCGTGGACCGCGTGCCTGGCCGCCCTCGTCATCCAGTGGCTGCCCGCCCTGTCGAACTTCGCCGGCAGCCGGTACGTCGGCGCCGTCCAGCTCGTCTCCACGGTGCTCAAGTTCGCACCGCTGCTGCTCGTCGCGGTCGGCGGGCTGTTCTTCTTCGACCCGGACAACCTCGGCCCGTTCAACGCGAGCGGCGACAGCGCCCTCGGCGCGGTCTCCGCGTCCGCCGCGATCCTGCTCTTCTCCTACCTGGGCGTGGAGTCCGCCGCCGTCAGCGCCGGCGAGGTCCGCGACCCGCGCCGCAACGTCGGCCGCGCCACCGTCATCGGCACCCTCGGCGCCGCCCTCGTCTACCTGCTCGGCACCTTCTCGGTGTTCGGCACCGTCGCCCACGACGAGCTGGTCGGCTCCACGGCCCCCTTCTCCGACGCGGTGAACGCCATGTTCGGCGGCTCCTGGGGCGGCTGGGCCGTGGCGCTGGCCGCACTGGTGTCGATGACCGGCTGCCTCAACGGCTGGACCCTGCTCAGCGCCCAGACGCCGTACGCGGCCGCCCGGGACGGCCTGTTCCCGGCGGCGTTCGCCCGCAAGCGGCGCGGCGTGCCCACCGTCGGCGTCGGTGTCACCGTCGTCCTCGCATCCCTGCTGACCGTCTACAACTACACGGCGGGCTCCGCCCGGGTCTTCGAGATCCTGGTCCTCGTCACCACCTTCACGGCGACCGTGCCCTACCTGCTGGCCACCGCCGCGCAGCTCTTCCACCTGGCCCGCGGCGAGCACGAGAAGGTGAACCGGGCGCGGCTGGTGCGCGACGCGGTGCTCGCCGCGCTCGCCTTCGGCTTCTCCCTGTGGCTGGTCGCGGGCGCCGGATACGCGGCCGTCTACCAGGGCGTGCTGTTCCTCTTCGCGGGCGTGCCGGTCTACGCCTGGCTGGCGGGCCGGCGCGGGCGCACAGCCACCTGAACACGGCGCCGACGGCGGCGACTTCCCCGTGCCGTGCGCCGGAGTGTGATCGGATGGTGTCCGTCACCCCGGATCGGGACCAGAACCGGGACGCTACGAAAGGAATGACCGTGGCCACCACGCGCTCCGCACACACTGTCTGGGAAGGCAACCTGCTCGAGGGCAACGGAGTCGTCACCTTCGACTCGTCCGGTGCCATCAACGAGCAGCCGGTGACGTGGGCTGCCCGCACCCAGGAGCCGGGCGGGAAGACCAGCCCGGAGGAGCTGATCGCCGCCGCCCACGCCAGCTGCTTCTCGATGGCGTTCTCGCACGCCCTCGCCCAGGCCGGCACCCCGCCCACCAAGCTGGTCACCTCCGCGGACGTCACCTTCCAGCCGGGTGAGGGCATCACCGGCATCCACCTCACCGTCGAGGGCACGGTGCCGGGCCTGGACGACGACGCGTTCGTCGCCGCAGCGGAGGACGCCAAGGTCAACTGCCCCGTCAGTCAGGCGCTGAAGGCGGTGCCGATCACGCTCTCGGCGAAGCTCGCCTGACGTTCCCTGCGGTTTCCCGCATCCGCCGTGCAGGCCGTCCCCGCCGCGGGGACGGCCTGCACGGCGCTTCACGCGGTTCACGGACGCCGCACGGGGGTATCGACGCCCTGCGCCGAGGGGGAGAGGGCCGGCGATGGCGGCGGGAACATCCAGCAGTACGGCGGTGCTCGACTCCGCCACCCGGGAACGCGGCCGCCTGCTCGTGCTGTTCAGCCTGGCCGGCCGGATCCACCCGCGCGACGACACGCACGGACCGCTCGCCGACCGGTTCGACTTCGGCCGCTTCACCCCGCACCTGGTGGCCGGCGCCGCCACACTGCCGGTGCCGGCCACCAGGTGCGGGGT
>NZ_MUND01000530.1 GCF_002154375.1 Streptomyces glaucescens
GGCGTCTTCGTCGTCGAGTCCGGCGCCTCGCCCTTCAACGTGGTCTTCTTCCGCGTCCTGTTCGGCGCCCTCGCCCTCGGCGGCTACGTCCTCGCCCGCGGCTGGCTCCGCGACCACGGATTCACTCCGCGCACCCTCGGACTCGCCGTCCTCGGCGGCGTGTTCATCGTCTTCAACTGGGTGTTCCTCTTCCAGTCGTACGAGAGCACGTCCATATCCGTGGCGACCGTCGTCTACCACACCCAGCCGTTCTACGTGGTGCTGCTCGGCGCCCTGTTCTTCCGCGAGCGGCTCACCGCCGCCAAGGTCGGCTGGATCGCCCTCGCCTTCGCCGGGCTGATCCTCGTCTCCGGTGTCACCCCGGGCGACTTCACCGCCGGCGGCGGCTACCTCCTCGGCATCGGCCAGGCCCTGCTCGCCGCGCTCCTCTACGGCCTGTCCACCCTGGTCACCAAGCGGATCACCGGAGTGCGCCCGCACCTGATCGCCCTCGTCCAGGTCCTCGTCGGCATCCCCCTGCTGCTGCCGTTCGCGAACTTCGGCGCGATGAGCGGCACCGGCGCGGACTGGGGCTGGCTCGTCGGGCTCGGCGTGATCCACACCGGGCTGATGTACGTGCTGATGTACGCCGCCTACGCCCAGCTGCCCACCGCCAAGATCGCCGTACTGGCCTTCGTCTACCCGGCGGTCGCCATGGTCATGGACTGGGCGGTGTACGGCCACCACATCGGCCTCGTGCAGGCCCTCGGCGTGCCGCTGATCGTCCTCGCGAGCCTCAAGGTCACCCTCGGGAAGACGGCCGGCCCTGCTCGGCCACGAGCCGCCGCGCCTGCTCGAGGAACAGCCGGGCGTGCGCCGGAAGCCGCTTCCCGGACCGCCACGCCAGCTGCGTCCGAAGCGTGAACGGCGGCTCCCAGTCCAGCCGTACCAGCACCCCCTCGGCGAGTTCGGCGGCGACCGTGATCTCGGGCAGCAACGACACCCCGAGACCGGCCGCCGCCGCCCGCTTGGTCGCCTCGATGGTGCCGAACTCCATGAACGACACGGGAGCCAGTGAGGTCAGCTCCCGCTCGAACAGATCGCGGTAGGCGCAGCCGGGCTCGGTGGCGAGGAGCGACTGGGCGGTGAGGTCGGCGGTGCCGACCGGGCGGCCGGCGAGCGGATGACCGGGCGCGGCGACCAGGGCCAGCGGCTCCACCGCCAGCACCTCCGTCTCCAGACCCGGGTGCACGGTCTCCCGCTCCATCAGGAAACCCAGATCGTAGGTGCCCTGGCGGAGGGCCTGGCGGGTCTCGTCGCCGATCGTCGTGCGCAGCGACAGCCGGACCTTCGGGTAGCGGTGGTGGAAGAACTCCAGCAGCGGGGGCAGCCGGTGGTTCGTCAGTGACTCCATCGTGCCGACGGTGAGGACCCCCGACGGCTCCTCGGAACCGGCCACCGCCGACCGCGCCTCCTCGGTCAGCTCCAGGATCTGCCGGGCGTACGGCAGCAGCCGCTCGCCCGCGTCCGTCAGCCGGATCCGGCTCCCCAGCCGGTCGAACAGCTCCACCCCCAGCGACGACTCCAGGGCGCGGACCTGGCTGGTCACACTGGACTGGGCGTACCTCAGCTCGGCCGCGGCCTGCGTGAAGCTCAGGACGGTCGCGACCTTCTCGAAGGTCACCAGCAGCCGCAGCTCCACGTCAGGGCTCGTCCCGCTTCTTCTTGTCGTCGTCGGGGTCGTCCTGGTCGAGGGACTTCAGGAACTCCGGATTGTCGTCCGGAGCCACCCACTGCCGGGAGCGGCCACCGCCCCGCACCCCCGGCCAGCCGTCGGCGGCGAGCGCCCGCTTCTTGCCCGCGATCAGCCACGAGATCGAACCGACCAGGGGGAACAGCAGGACGAGGATCGCCCACAGCGGCTTCGGCATGTGGCGGATGTCCTGCTCGTCCGTGCTGATGCAGTCGATGAACGCGTACACGCTCAGCGCCAGTGGCACGACGAACATCAGAAGCCGGAGCATCGGTGCACCCCCAGTGTTACGGCGGTCGGGAATCGCGCGTGCGGCCCCCGTGACGGGGCCAGGGTAGCCCCTCGGGGATACTGGACCCCATGGCTTACGACGATCTTCGCTCCCTGCTCAGGGCACTGGAGCGCGAGGGAGACCTGAAGCGCATCAAGGTGGAGGTCGACCCCCATCTGGAGGTCGGGGAGATCGTCGACCGGGTGAACAAGGCCGGCGGTCCCGCACTGCTCTTCGAGAACGTGAAGGGGTCGTCGATGCCCCTCGCCATGAACGTCTTCGGGACGGACCGGCGCCTGCTGAAGGCGCTGGGCCTGAAGTCGTACGGCGAGATCAGCGACAAGATCGGCGGCCTGCTCCGGCCGGAGCTGCCGCACGGGTTCGTCGGCGTCCGCGAGGCGTTCGGCAAGCTCGGCGCGATGACGCACGTACCGCCGAAGAAGGTCAAGGACGGCCCGGTGCAGGAAGTCGTCCTGCACGGCGACGACGTCGACCTGGACGAGCTGCCCGCCCTCTTCACCTGGCCCAAGGACGGCGGCTCCTTCTTCAACCTGGGGCTGACGCACACCAAGGACCCCGAGACCGGGATCCGCAACCTCGGCCTGTACCGGCTCCAGCGCCACGACAAGCGCACCATCGGCATGCACTGGCAGATCCACAAGGACAGCCGCAACCACTACCAGGTGGCGGCGCGGCGCGGTGAGCGCCTGCCGGTCGCCATCGCCTTCGGCTGCCCGCCGGCCGTGACGTACGCCTCCACCGCCCCGCTCCCCGGCGACATCGACGAGTACCTGTTCGCCGGGTTCGTCGCGGGCAGGCGCATCGAGATGGTCGACTGCAAGACGGTCCCGCTCCAGGTGCCGGCGCAGGCGGAGGTCGTCCTGGAGGGCTGGCTGGAGCCCGGTGAGATGCTGCCGGAGGGCCCCTTCGGCGACCACACCGGCTTCTACACCCCGCAGGAACCGTTCCCCGCGCTGACCATCGACTGCGTGACGATGCGCAAGCGCCCGCTGCTCCAGTCGATCGTCGTCGGCCGTCCCCCGACGGAGGACGGCCCGCTGGGCCGCGCCACCGAGCGCTTCTTCCTCCCGCTGCTCAAGATCATCGTCCCGGACATCGTGGACTACCACCTGCCCGAGGCGGGCGGCTTCCACAACTGCGCGATCGTCTCGATCGACAAGAAGTACCCCAAGCACGCGCAGAAGGTCATGCACGCCATCTGGGGCGCGCACATGATGTCCCTGACCAAGCTGATCGTCGTCGTGGACTCCGACTGCGACGTCCACGACCTCCACGAGGTCGCCTGGCGGGCCCTCGGCAACACCGACTACGCCCGCGACCTGACCGTCGTCGAAGGCCCCGTCGACCACCTGGACCACGCCTCCTACCAGCAGTTCTGGGGCGGCAAGGCGGGCATCGACGCCACGCGGAAGTGGCCGGAGGAGGGCTACACCCGCGACGGCGGCTGGCCGGACATGGTGGAGTCCGACCCGCAGACCGCGGCGAAGGTGGACCGCCGGTGGAAGGAGTACGGGCTGTGAGCAGCGGCACGGCCTCCGCGGCCATCCCCGAGCCGGGCCGCACGAAGGCGTTCCTGCGCCTGGTGATGATCGAGCACTCGATCTTCGCGCTGCCCTTCGCCTACATCGCCTCCCTCACCGCGATGTTCCAGCTGGACCGGAACATCCACTGGGGCAAGCTGGCGCTGGTCACCGTCTGCATGGTCGGCCTGCGCACCTTCGCCATGGCCGTCAACCGGATCATCGACCGCGAGATCGACGCGCGGAACCCGCGCACGGCGCACCGCGAGCTGGTGACGGGCGCGATGTCGGTGAAGCACGCGTGGACCGGCGCCCTGATCGCGGTAGTGATCTTCCTGGGCTCGGCGGCCCTGCTGAACCCGCTCTGCCTGGCCCTGGCGCCGGTGGCGGTCGTCCCGATGGTCGTCTACCCCTACGGCAAGCGGTTCACGGACTTCCCGCAGGCCATCCTCGGTCTCGCCCAGGCCATGGGCCCGATCGGCGGCTGGCTGGCGATCACCGGGGAGTGGTCCTGGGACGCGGTCGTCCTGGGTCTCGCAGTGGGCATCTGGATCGGCGGCTTCGACCTGATCTACGCCTGCCAGGACGTCGAGACCGACCGCGAGATCGGCGTCCGCTCGGTCCCGGCCCGCTTCGGCATCCCGGCGGCGATCTGGGGCGCACGGGCGTGCCACGCCGTCACCACGGGGCTGTTCGTCTGGTACGCGCTGGCCACCGACGCGGGCGCCTTCTTCTGGCTGGGCCTGCTCGTCGTCGCGGCGGCCTTCGTCTACGAGCACCGCATCGTCCGCCCCCACGACCTGTCCCGGCTGAACCGGGCGTTCTTCTCGGTCAACGGCTTCATCGGCATCGCCCTGTTCGTGTGCGCGCTTATCGACCTGATGGTTCGGGGACTGACGGTCTGAGGACGGTGCGGCCCACCGGGACCCCGCCGGGACACCGTGCCGTACGGGCCGGAGGTGGTGGTCGGCGCACCGTTGGGCAAGCTGACGCTCCACACCGACCGGCTTCCCGTGGACCGCAAGGCCTCCCTCCCGTCCTGAGCCCGGACGGCCGCACCGGTACGCTCAAGATGTGAACGCAGGAGAAACGCAGCGCGCGCCTTGGATCGTGGGGGTGTCCGGTGCATCGGGGACGCCCTATGCGGCTGCTGTGCTGCGGGCGCTGCTGGCGGCGGGAGAAGCGGTCGACCTGGTCGTCAGCCGGGCCTCCCGGCTCACGCTGCTCGACGAGACCGGGATCTCCTTCCGGGACGCGCACTGGCGGGACGACCTGCGGGAATGGCTGGCGCGGGGAGCGGACGGGAAACCGGACGCCTTCCGGACGGACCTGGACGGGGTGCGGTACTGGAACGCCGGGGACCTGGCCGCCGGGCCGTCCTCGGGCTCGTATCCGGCCAAGGGGATGCTGATCGTGCCCGCGTCGACGGCCTGTGTGGCCGGGGTGGCGCTCGGGCTGTCCAAGGACCTGTTGCAGCGGGCGGCGAGCGTCGTGCTGAAGGAGCGGCGGCGCCTGGTCGTCGCCGTCCGGGAGGCACCGCTGAACGGGCAGACCCTGCGCCACCTGGTCGCCCTGGACGACGCCGGCGCGACCGTGGTCCCGGCCTCGCCCGCCTTCTACGCCGGCGCGACCCACATCCAGGACCTGGTCGACTTCGTCGCGGGCCGGGTTCTCGACGCGGCCGGTGTCCCCCACACGCTCTACCGCCGCTGGGAGGGGGAACTCGGCGGCGGCTCCCGTGACGACTGACCCCCACACGCTCATTTCTCAGATTTCTTCAGCGGAAGGCTTCGAATCGCATGGACGCGGTGGACAGGCAGCTCATCCAGGCCCTTCGGGAGAACGGCCGGGCCTCCTACGCGGAGCTGGGACGCCTCGTCGGCCTGTCGGGGCCCAGCGTCACCGACCGCATCAACCGGCTGGAGGCGGCCGGTGTCATCACCGGCTACCGGGCCACCGTTGACGCCGCCTCGCTCGGCCTGGGTGTGACCGCCCTGATCGGCATCTCGCTCTCCGACGCCGCCGACCACGAGGACGTGGCGCGCCGGCTGAAGGACCTGCCGGAGATCGAGGACTGCTGGTTCATCGCCGGTGACGACTCGTTCATGCTCAAGGTGCGGGCGACCGACGTGGACGGCCTGGAGAAGATCATCCGGCGGCTGTCCGGGACCAAGGGGGTCTCGCGGACCCGTACCACCATCGTGCTCTCCACCAAGTGGGAGAACCGGGTGGGTGAACTGCCGGAAGAGGCGTAGGGCTACGGTTCTGGGTGACTGTCGTAGAAAGGCGGAACGCATGGACGTCGGGCTCAAGCGCGAGCTGGAGGAGAAGGTCCGCTCCGGTGAGCGGCTGACTCGCGAGGACGGCATCGCGCTGTACGAGTCGGACGACCTGGCCTGGCTCGGCGGACTCGCGCACGAGGTGCGGACGCGGAAGAACGGCGATGTCGTCCACTTCAACGTCAACCGGCACCTCAACATGACCAACGTCTGCACGGCCTCCTGCGCGTACTGCTCCTTCCAGCGCAAGCCGGGGGAGAAGGACGCGTACACGATGCGCATCGAGGAGGCCGTCAAGCTCGCCAAGGCGATGGAGTCGGAGAACCTCACCGAGCTGCACATCGTCAACGGGCTGCACCCGAACCTGCCGTGGCGGTACTACCCGCGCTCGCTGCGGGAGCTGAAGGCCGCGCTGCCGAACGTCTCCCTGAAGGCGTTCACCGCGACCGAGATCCACCACTTCGAGACGATCAGCGGGCTCAGCGCCTCCGAGATCCTCGACGAGCTGATCGACGCCGGCCTGGAGTCGCTGACCGGCGGCGGCGCCGAGATCTTCGACTGGGAGGTCCGGCAGCACATCGTCGACCACCGGACGCACTGGGAGGACTGGTCCCGCATCCACCGGCTGGCGCACGAGAAGGGGCTGAAGACCCCGTGCACCATGCTCTACGGCCACATCGAGGAGCCCCGGCACCGCGTCGACCACGTGCTGCGGCTGCGTGAACTCCAGGACGAGACCGGCGGCTTCCAGGTCTTCATCCCGCTGCGCTACCAGCACGACTTCGTCGACATGAAGGACGGGAAGATCCGCAACCGGCTCCAGGCGCGGACCACCATGGCCACACCGGCCGAGGCGCTGAAGACGTTCGCGGTCTCGCGGCTGCTGTTCGACAACGTGCCGCACGTGAAGGTCTTCTGGGTGATGCACGGGGTGCAGACGGCCCAGCTGGCGCTGCAGCACGGGGCGGACGACATGGACGGGTCGGTCGTCGAGTACAAGATCACGCACGACGCCGACAACTACGGGACGCCGAACAAGCTGACCCGGGACGATCTGCTGGATCTGATCCGGGACGCGGGGTTCCGGCCGGTGGAGCGCAACACCCGGTACGAGATCATCCGGGAGTTCGAGGGGCCGGAGCCGGGGCGGCGGGAGCTGCCGCAGGCCATGCGGCTCTGAGGCCCGTCCTCCTGCTGCCGGTGGTGGTGGGCCGGTCGCGTCCACGCGGCGCAACCGCATGCCGATGCGGCCCGTGCCCCGTGGGCGGGTACTCGGGGCGGCATGAGGACGGCACCCGAGGAGCAGTACACGGCCGCGCCCTTCGTCCCCGAGGAGGCACGGGATCTCGACGCCCTGCGGCAGGCCGCCGCGGGGTGCCGGGGAGGTCCGCTGCACCGCGACGCCACCCGGATCGTGTTCGGGGCGGGCGGCGCGGATGCCCGGGTGATGCTCGTCGGGGAGCAGCCCGGGGACCAGGAGGACCGGAAGGGGCGGCCCTTCGTCGGCCCCGCGGGCAAGCTGCTCGACCGCGCCCTCGCCGAGGCCGGGATTCGACCCCGGTGACGCCTACGTCACCAACGCGGTGAAGCACTTCAAGTTCACCCGGGCCGAGCCGGGCAAGCGGCGGATCCACAAGCGCCGAGCCTGCGGGAGACGACCGCCTGCGGGCCCTGGCCGGCGGCCGAGCCGGCGCTGGTGGAGCCGGAGCTGATCGTGGTGCTGGGGGCGACCGCGGGCAAGGCGCTGCTGGGGTCGTCGTTCCGGGTGGGCGAGGTGCGCGGGACGGTGCTGGAGCGGGAGATCCACGGGCGCGCGGAGCGGCTGGTGCCGACCGTGCATCCCTCGTCGGTGCTGCGGGCGGACGACCGCGAGGGGGCGTACGAGGGCCTGGTGGCGGACCTGAAAGTGGCGGCGCGGGCGTTGACGTAATAGGTAGCATCCTGCCATGGCCCTTACCTTCACGCTCGATCCCGCCGTCACCCCCGAGCTGCGTGACGGCATTCTCGACCTCTGGACCGATGTCTCCAACGCGGGCGGAGCCGTGGGCTTCGTGCCGCCGGTGCGGCGGGAGGCGGTCCGGCCGGAGCTGGTGAAGCACTTCGCGGCGATGGCGGAGGGCCGGGCGCGGCTGCTCGTCGGGCACGACGAGGAGGGCGCGGTCGCCGCCACCGCCTTCTTCCACCTCAACACCCACCGGCTGATGACCCACTGGGTGTGGCTCTACACGGTCATGGTGCACCCCCGTCACCAGGGCAAGGGGTACGGCCGCGATCTGCTCACCGCCGCCGAGGGCGCGGCCCGCGGCTTCGACGGGGTCGAGGCGATCCGGCTCACCTGCCGGGGCGGGCTCGGCCTGGAGCGGTTCTACGGCTCCTGCGGCTACAAGGAGGTCGGCCGCGTCCCCGCCGCGATCCGCGTGGCGCCGGGGGACGACCGGGACGACGTGATCATGCTGCTGCCGCTGGGCTGAGCCCCGGCTGCGGGACCGGGGGGCTGTCGTGCTTCACTGGACGGTGGCCTGGCCCTGTTCGTAGTCGAAAGAGTGGATTGAGATGCTCCGATACACGCTGATGCGCCTCGGCATCTTCGTGGGCTGCCTGGTCGTCGTCTGGGGCCTCGTCTACTCGGGCATCGCCCCGCGCGGTCTCGGCGCCTCCAACGGCCTGTGGGTCGTCCTGCTCTCCCTGGTGATCTCCGCGCCGATCAGCTTCGTGGTGCTGCGCGGCGAGCGCGACCGGGCGTCCGAGCAGATCGTGCGCAAGGTCGACCGGATGAAGGCCGACTACGAGGCGAACCGCAGCCAGGAGGACCGTGTCGACGACGCGGCCCGGGCGCAGGGTCAGACGTCGTAAGACGCGTCACACCGCATAAAACGCCCCGGTCTCCGAATCCCTCGGAAACCGGGGCTTTTTGCATTGTGGGGGTGCTGAGCGCCGCCTGCCTCTCAAAGAAAGGCTTTGGGCCACCCAAAGTTCAGGTGTTAACGTCTCTGGTGTGAAGACAGCAGCCGCGTCCCCCTGGGCCCCGAGCCTCGTGCTCGTCGCGCGCCTGCACGTGGACCTCGGCCGGTGTGCCTCCGGGATCTGTCCCCGCTGACGCCGCCCGCCCCTCCGCTCGTCCCTCCACGTATCCCTACGCGTCCCCACCGGAGCATCCGTGTCCGCGAACACGAAGTCGTTCAAGGCGCCCTTCTGGGCCCAGATACTCATCGGCCTCCTCCTGGGCGCCGCGCTCGGCTGGATAGCCCGCAGCCAGGACGTGTCCTGGCTCGTCACCGCCCTGGAGAAGATCGGTGACGTCTTCGTCGGGCTGCTGAAGCTCGCCGTCGCCCCGCTCGTCTTCTTCGCGATCCTCGTCTCGATCACCAACCTGCGGAAGGTCAACAACGCGGCCCGGCTGGCCGGCCGCACCCTCCTCTGGTTCATGATCACGTCGCTGATCGCGGTGGCCATCGGTCTCGCCATCGGACTGGTCACCAACCCCGGCGCGGGCACCGGACTGACCCCGAAGGACGGTGAGCTGCCGGAGAAGACCGGCTCCTGGCTGGACTTCCTGACCGGCATCGTCCCCACCGACGTCATCACGCCGTTCACCGAGCTGAACGTGCTCCAGATCGTCTTCATGGCCGCCGTCGCCGGTATCGCCGCCCTCCAGCTCGGCGAGAAGGCCCAGCCGATCCTCGCCCTGAGCGAGTCGATCCTGGAACTGCTGCAGAAGGCCCTGTGGTGGGTCATTCGGCTCGCCCCGCTCGGCACCGTCGGCCTCATCGGCTACGCCATCGCCACCTACGGCTGGGACTTGATCGGCAAGTACGCCACCTTCACCGCCGACATCTACATCGGCTGCGCGCTGGTCCTCTTCGGCGTCTACCCGGCGCTGCTCGCGACCGTCGCCAAGGCCAGCCCGATCCAGTTCTTCAAGGGCGCCTGGCCCGCCATCCAGCTGGCCTTCGTCTCCCGCTCCTCGGTCGGCACCATGCCGCTGACGCAGAAGGTCACCGAGCGGCTCGGCGTGCCGAAGGAGTACGCGTCGTTCGCGGTGCCGTTCGGCGCCACCACCAAGATGGACGGCTGCGCCGCGATCTACCCGGCGATCGCCGCGATCTTCGTCGCGCAGATCTTCGACATCCAGCTGGGCATCGGGGACTACCTGCTGATCGCGTTCGTGTCCGTGGTCGGCTCCGCCGCCACCGCCGGTCTCACCGGCGCCACGGTCATGCTGACCCTCACCCTGTCCACGCTGGGCCTGCCCATGGAGGGCGTGGGGCTGCTGCTCGCCATCGACCCGATCGTGGACATGATGCGCACCGCCACCAACGTGGCCGGGCAGGCGCTGGTCCCGGTCATCGTCTCCGCCCGTGAGGGCCTGCTGGACCGTACGGCCTACGACTCGGTGGGCGGTGCCTCGCCGGTCGACGAGCCGGAGGACAGGCCGGTCCCGGCCGACGAGCCCCGGGCGGTCCAGGCCACGGCCTGACCGAGTGTTCAGTAAGGCGGCGGCACGGACCGTACGCTGTCCGCATGGGTTCGGTGAAGACCAAGCGGATGCCGCGTGCGGTCCGTGAGCAGCAGATGCTGGACGCCGCCGTACAGATCTTCGGGCGGCGCGGTTACATGGCGGCGTCCATGGACGACATCGCGGAACTCGCCGGTGTCTCCAAGCCGTTGGTGTATCTCTATCTGAACTCCAAGGACGAGCTGTTCAGCGCCTGTGTCCGGCGTGAGGCACGGGCGCTGATCGCGGCCGTCCGGGCCGGTATCGACCCGCTGCTGCCGCCCGACCGCCAACTGTGGGACGGGCTGCTGGCGTTCTTCACGCACACCGCGGACCACCCCGACGGGTGGTCCGTCCTGCACGTCCAGGCCCGCACCCACGGCGACGCGTTCGCCGCCGAGGTCACCGCGATGCGCGCGGAGGCGGTGGCGTTCGTGACCCGGCTGATCGCCGAGGCCGCCCCCGGCGCCCATGCCGAGCGGGACATCGCCGGGCTCGCCGAATCCCTGGTGGGCGCCGCGGAGTCGCTGGCCGCGTGGGCCAACGCCACCCCCGACGTCACCGCCCGGCAGGCGGCGGGGACCCTGATGAACTTCGCGTGGGCGGGGCTGGGCGGCCTCCTGGAGGGGCGGTTCTGGTCACCGCCGAGGGTGTGAGCCCGCCCACGTCACCGAGGGCGTGAGCCCGCCCATGTCACCGGGGGCGTGAGCGCGTTGCGGCGCCGAGGGCGTCCACCGTTCCCGTGAGGTGGGTCCGGTCCGCTCCGCGCAGGGCGAACCGGCCGCCGTGGGCGGCGAACTCGACGGTTCCCGGCAGGGGGACCGGCGCCAGGAACCGGGCCCGGACCCGTACCGCGTCGGGCGTGCCGTGGGCGGCCAGGCAGCGGGCCACGCTCCACATGCCGTGGGCGATCGGCCGGGGGAAGCCGAAGACGCGGGCGGTGAGGGGGTGCAGGTGGATGGGGTTGCGGTCGCCGGAGGCGGCGGCGTACCGGCGGCCGAGGTCGCTCCCGAGCCGCCACTCGGCGAGCGCGGGCAGCGCGGTGTCCCCGGGTGTGTCCTCGGGCGGGGCCGGCGTACCGGCGGGGGTGTGGCGGGTGCGGTGCCGGGCGAGATAGGTGCTGCGGGATTCCCAGACGACGTCCCCGTCCGCCCGCAGCACGGTCAGCACGGTCGCCTCGGTGCCCCGCCGGTGCGGCGCCAGTCCTTCGACGCGGACGGCGAGTGCGTACTCGCCGGTGGCCGGCAGGGCGGTGTACCGGGTGAGGTCGAAGGAGGTGTGGACCAGGCCGAGCAGTGGCAGCGGGAAGGCGCG
>NZ_MUND01000531.1:0-3535 GCF_002154375.1 Streptomyces glaucescens
ATCTCGTTGCGCAGGTCGCGCAGCACGTCGAGCGCCGCCTTCACCGGCCCGCGCACATTGCCCAGGGCGGCCTGCGCGGCGTCCTCACGCAGGTGCCCCAGCAGCCAGGCCCGCCACTCACCGGCATCGGCGAACTCCCGCTCCCCGTACGGCCGGGATATTCGCTCCCAGGACCAGCGCGCGCTCTTCGGCACCCCGAGCTCGTCGAGCAGCCGGGCCGTTGCGGGATCCCCGTACGGGACGGCCAGGAACCGGTCGGTGACCTCGGGCCGCCCGAGCAGCGTCGCGTAGTACACCGTCTCCACCTCCTTCGCCACCAGTGGCCAGATCTCCGCCAGGAAGTCCGGCGCGTCCCCCGAGTCGGCGCGCTTGCGGAACCCGGAGACGACCTCCGGGGTCAGCACCAGCGGCGTGTGCCGGCCGTACGGGCCCTTGGCGTTGTCGCCGCGCGCCTGGTACGGGACGCCGCGCCGGGACCCGGCGTACAGCCGCGGTTCGCGCCCGGAAGGGACGTAGCGCAGTTCCCGCCCCTCCCGTCCACCTCGCAGGAAACGCCCGCCCCGTCCGGTCGTCAACAGGGCGATGTGGTCGAAGAAGTTGAGGCCGAGACCGCGCAGCAGCACCGGCTCGCCGGGGGCCAGGCCGGACAGGTCCACGTCCGCCGGGTTGGCGGGCGGGATGTGACGCAGGCCGTGTGCGGCGGCGTACGACGTGAGGCGGCGCTGTTCCGCGTCCGCGGTGGCCGGGAGGTGGCCCTGGGCGAGGACGACGGCGGCGAGGCCGGTCAGCTCGCGGCCGTCGTCCAGGGCCAGCTCCTGACGGCCGTCGGGGCCGTCCGTCAGGCGGACCGCGCGGGCCGGATGCGTCTCGACCCGCACTCCGGGCGGCGCCTGCCGCACCACCTCGGCGAACACCCACTCCAGGTAGCGGCCGTAGTGGGCGCGGGCCGGGTAGTCGTCGGGGCCCAGGTCGCCGCCCGCCCACTCGTGCAGGCTCGGTCCCGGCCGGATCGGGCCGGAGCAGTCCACGCTGTCGTCGGTGAACAGGGTCACCTGCGAGGCGACCGTGTTCATCAGCAGTTCGGGGGACTGGTCGGGGCGCCAGACCCGGCCGGGGCCGGGCGGTGCCGGGTCGACGACGTGCACCGTCAGCCGGGTGCCGGGCGGAAGCAGGGACGGGGCGGAGGCGCAGAGGCGTTCCAGGACACTGGTGCCCCGCGGGCCGGCGCCGACCAGGGCGACGGAGAGGTGTGCGAGGCCGCCGGTGTTCTCCGCGTTCGCTGTGGACAAAAGGGTGACTCCCGGGCGTGTGGGGCGCGTTGGAGTGACGGGACGTCCACGGCGGAGCGCAGGGGAGCGCGCGACCCCGACTCAGCGGACGTGTCGTGTCCGCGGAAGCGGACGGTCCGGCTCATCATGCCGTCGGGGGGCGTCCGAGCCAACGCGCGTTCCCAGGATGGGAACGCGCGTCCCACAAATCACGGTTGTCCGGCAAACAGGCCTCATGGGCCGGTCAGCACCGACTCCTCCACCGTGGTCAGCCGGCCCCCGCCGCCCCGCTTCGCGCGGGCCTGTTCCAGGCGCAGTGCCGCCGAACGCCCGCGCATGGTGAGGGTCATGAGCTGGTTGCCGAACCAAGGGCCGCCGGTCTTCCGCCAGTCCACCGGCGGCTTCGGGATGCCGCCGTGTCCCGCCAGCCGCCGCCCGGCGAACCGTGCCGCACCGGTCCAGGCGAGCAGGAAGGCCAGGTGCAGGGGGAGCGGGATGCGGTTGTGGACGGGGGAGCAGGTCAGTTGCAGGACGCGGGCGTCCGGGCCGCGCCCGGCGGGCCAGGACGGCTCGGCGATGTACGCGTGGTGCACGTCCCCGGAGAGCACGCACACCGTCGCGGGCGCGTCGCTCCCGGAGCCCGCCTCGGCGATCAGGCCGGCCAGGTCGGCGAAGGACCCGGGGAACGCCGCCCAGTGCTCCAGGTCGGCGGCCCGGCGCAGCTTCTCGCCGATCCGGGCCCAGCGCGGCCCCTTCTCGCCCCGGCACAGCGCCGCGTTCCAGGCCTCGGCGTCGTGCATGAGGTGCGGCAGCAGCCAGGGCAGGGAGGTGCCGATGAGCAGGTGGTCGTAGCTGCCCCGGCCGGCGAGGGTCTGTTCGCGCAGCCAGGCGGCCTCGCCGGGGTCGAGCATGGAGCGGGAGCCCTCCTCCAGGACGCGGGCCGCCCGGGAGTCGACCATGAGCAGCCGGACCCGGCCGAAGTCGCGCCGGTAGCTCCAGCGCACGGTGGCGGGGGCGGCGTCGGCGCGGGCGGCGAAGTCGCGCAGGAGGCCGGTGGCGTCGGGTGTGTCGTGCACGGCCGCGTAGAGCGGGTCCTCGGCCAGCTCGGCCGGGGACAGGTTCCCGATGTGCTGGTACACCCAGTAGGACATCAGCCCGCTCAGCAGCCGTTCCCGCCACCAGGACGTGGCCCGCATGTCGGCGAGCCAGGCGGCGGAGGTGTTCCAGTCGTCGATGACGTCGTGGTCGTCGAAGATCATGCAGCTGGGGACGGTGGAGAGCAGCCAGCGCACCTGGGGGTCGAGCCAGGACTCGTAGTAGAGCCGGGTGTACTCCTCGTAGTCCGCGACGCCGCTGCCGGGCGGTTCGTCCAGGTCGCGGCGGCCGGCGAGCCAGCGGCGGGTGTCCGGGGAGGTCTCGTCGGCGTACACCTGGTCGCCGAGGAGCAGGAGCACGTCGGGCCGCTCGGTGTCCGGGGCGGCGGCGAGGCGCGTGGCGAACGTGTCGAGGGCGTCGGGACCGACGGGGTCCTGCTCGCGGCCCTCCCCGGTGGGGCCGGGCCGGTCGCTGGCGGGCGGCGCGGCCCAGCGGCAGGAGCCGAAGGCGACGCGCACCGGGTCGTCGGCGAGGCCGGTGCGGATGACGGAGGGCGGGAAAGGGGAGTCGGGCAGCGGCCACACGCGGGCGCCGTCGAGGTGCACCTCGTACGCGGTGGCGGTGCCGGGGGTGAGCCCGGTGACGGGGATCAGGGCGTAGTGGTGGCCCGCCACCTGGAAGGTGTGCGTGGTGCCCTGGGCGCCGTCGGCGCAGCGCACCTCGGCGGTGCAGGGGCGGTCGGTCTCGACCCAGATCGTCGCGGTGGAGCCGTCCGTGTATCTGAGCAGTGGTCCGAGGCGCAGTCCGGTCATGGGAAATCCTCCTCCGTCGCCCCGTACGGTACGGAACGACGGAGGGCGGCGGGGGGATTCCCCACGAGGGATGCGGCGGACCGCGCCGAAAGGATTCAGCAGGCGGCGAGGTGGCTCTGCAGGGCGCTCTTCTCGGCGGAGTCCACGGAGAGGCCGTAGTAGTACTTCACCTGCACCCAGGCGCGCACGTAGGTGCAGCGGTAGGTGGTGCGGGACGGCATCCAGGTGGCCGGGTCCTGGTCGCCCTTGGCCTGGTTGACGTGGTCGGTGACGGCGAGGAGCTGGGGGCGGGTCAGGTCGTTGGCGAAGGCCTGGCGGCGGGAGGTGGTCCAGCTGTCCGCGCCGGAGTCCCAGGCCTCG
>NZ_MUND01000531.1:3595-3904 GCF_002154375.1 Streptomyces glaucescens
GTCCCAGGCCTCGGCGAGCGGCACCAGGTGGTCGATGTCGACGTCGGAGGCGGCGGTCCAGGTGGCGCCGTCGTAGGGGGAGTACCAGCTGCCGCTGGTGGCGGCGCAGGAGGAGTCGGTGACCACGCCCGAGCCGTCCCGCTTGAGGACCGTCTCGCGGGTGTTGCAGGTGCCGGACTGGGTGATCCAGTGCGGGAACAGGTCGCGGTTGTAGCCGGTGCGGTCCTCGGTGGCGACGGGGAGGGAGGCGAGGTAGGTGCGGGCGGTGGTGGCGCTGACGGGGGTGGGGAGGGCGGCGGAGGCGGAGGG
>NZ_MUND01000532.1 GCF_002154375.1 Streptomyces glaucescens
CGAGCGCGGCCGGCTGCTCGCGGGCACGGCCCCCGGCGCGATGCTCGCCGTACCGCTGCCCGAGGACCGGGTACGGGAGCGGCTCGGCCGCCACGGGCTGGATCTGGCCGCGGTCAACGACGCAACGAGCTGCGTGGTCTCCGGCCCCGCCGAGGCCGTCGACGCGCTCACGGCGGAACTGGCCGCCGAGGGCGTCACCGGCCGCCGGCTCGCCGTCTCGCACGCCTTCCACTCCCGGCTGCTGGACCCGGTCCTCGACCGGTTCACCGCAGTCCTGGAGGGCGTCCGGCTGCAGGCACCCGGACTGCCCTTCGTGTCCGACCTGACCGGCGGCTGGGCCGATCCCGACGAGGTCCGCCGCCCCGCGTACTGGCGCGAACACCTCAGGCGCACCGTCCGGTTCCACGACGGACTGAGCACGCTGTACGGCGACGCACGGCTGCGCGACGCCGTGCTGCTGGAAGTCGGTCCGGGCCGGGCGCTCGGCCGCGCGGCCAGGCGCCACCCCGGCCGCGACGGCCGCCTCGTGGTCGCGGCGATGCCGCCCGCGGGCGACGCCGCGCACGAGGAGCCGGCCACCGCACTGCACGCCCTGGGCACGGCCTGGGCCGCCGGCGCCGATGTCGACGCGGAGGCCTTCCACGGCCTGACCACCGGCGACCGGGTGCTGCTGCCCGGCTACGCGTTCGCCCGCCAGGAGCACTGGATCGACCGGACCGCCCCCGTCGGTGGTCCCGCCCTGCCGAACCCCACGGTGCCGGCAGCCGCGTCACCCGCGGCGCCGCACCCCACGGCGACGGAAGCCTCCTCGGACCGGGCACCGGACCAGGCCTCGGACCGGGGGGCGGGCCACGGGCCGGACCAGGCGCCGGACGAGGCCGCCGCGACGGTCGCCGAGGCCTGGCGCACGGTCCTCGGCGTCGACACGATCCGCCCCGACGACGACTTCTTCGCGCAGGGCGGCGACTCCCTGGCCGCGGTCCAGCTCGTCGCCCGCATCCGCGCCCGGACCGGCGCCGACATCGAGTTCATGGCGCTGAAACGGCACACCCCGCAGGCCCTCACCCGGGCGCTGACCCGGCGGCTCGCGGGAGGCCGCCCCGAGGAGGACATGCCCCGCGGCCTGGTGGTGATCAGGACCGGCGACCCGCAGGCCCGCCCGCCCCTGGTCCTCGTCCACCCCATCGGGGGAGACGTCTTCTTCTACCGGGAACTGGCCGCCTGCCTGCCAAAGGACCAGGCCGTGTACGCGATCCGCTCACCCCTGCTGGACGGCACCGCCGACCTCGACACCATCGAGGACATGGCTGCCTCCTACCTGGAACGGCTGGAGGAGTTCGGGCTCAAGCCGCCCTACCGCCTGGGCGGTTCGTCCTTCGGCGGCCTCGTCGCCTACGAGATGGCCCGGCAGCTGGACGCCCGCGACGCACACCGGCCCCAGGTGGTGCTGATCGACAGCCCCGCCCCCGGCAACCTGCCCGCCGAGATGACCGACGACGACATCCTCGACTACCTGATGCGTTACGGCCTGGCCCGGCTGGACCTGCCGCGCGCGGATCTGGCGGCACTGCCGGCGACCGAGGACCGCATCCGCCTGATCGCGGACCGGGCCCGCGGCACCGAGTTCGAGGCCCTGCTGTCCGCCGACTTCCTGCCCCGCTATCTGCGCGCCTGGCAGCGGCACAGCCGGGCGATGCACGCCTACACCGCCCGCCCGTACGCCGGGGACGTGCTGTTCTTCTCCCATCAGGAGGAGATCCCGGAATTCCCGGCCGGCCAGGCGCCCCACTGGCGGCGGCTGGTCCGCGGCGCCTTCCGGGACGTCCCGGTGCCCGGCAACCACCTCAGCATGAACGGGATGCCGCACGTCGCCACGATCGGCGCCCACCTCGCACAGGGAGACAACGGTGAGTGACCTGACCAGCGGCACGCTGCGCACCGTGCCCGTCGGCCGGACCTGGTACGACATCCTCAACCCCGACGCCCCGGGGACCCCGGTGGTCACCGTCCACGGCGGCCCCGGCACCCCCCACGACTATCTGCGGCCCCTGGCCGACGCGCTGCCCGGCCATCCCGTCGTGGTCTACGACCAGTCGGGCTGCGGCCGCTCCGCACAGCGGCCCGCCGACGGGCGGCCCTGGCGGCTGGAGCACTTCGTCGACGAGCTGGAGGATCTCGTCGGCTCGCTGGGCCTCGAGCGTTTCCACCTCCTGGGGCACTCCTTCGGCACCATGATCGCCTGCGACTTCGCCCTGCGCGGCACGCACCGTCCCGACTGGCTGATCCTCGTCTCGCCCGTGCTGAACGTCCGCAAGTACGAGGAGGACATGCGTCAGCTGCTGTTCCGGCTGCCCCCGGCGACCGCCCAGGCCATCAGCGACGCCCTGCGCACCGGCCGGTACGACACCGCCGCGTACCGCGAGGCGTCCCTCGTCTTCGCCGAGCGGCACATGTGCCGCACCGACTGGCCCGACGAACTGGTGGACGCCACCCTCGGCACCTCCACGCAGGTCCGTGACGCCCTGTGGGGCCCCACCGAGTTCCGCGTGACCGGCAGCCTGCGCTCGTACACGCGCGGCGACCGGCTGGCCGAACTGGACGTGCCCACGCTCTTCGTGTGCGGAGAGCACGACTTCGTCCCGCCCCGGGCCTGCCACGCGTATGCCCGGGCCGTTCCCCGCGGGCGGACGGCGGTCGTCCCGCACGCCTCCCACATGCCCCATCTGGAGCAACCCAAGCTGTTCGCCGAGGAGTTGCTGAGTCGGATCGGCGGACCGGCGTGAGAAAACGAGTTGTGGCCACCGGCGATCCTGTGCCTACGATGAGAGACGACAACCTCGTCCAAGGGATCGCTTCAGAAGGGGTCACGTTGCAGTCGGCGTCACGCGCCACGGGTGGCGAGCGGGCGGGCCGCAGGCCGCGCAACGCGCAGGCCACCTGGTGGCCGCTGATTCGAAGACTCACCACGCACCGCTGAGCCTTGCCGAGAGCGCTGCCGCTCCGGCACGGCGCGGTTCGACGTGCCCACTTCCCCTCATACGGCCGGTCTCCGGCGCACCCGCGGTCTGTCGCGCCCTCGCGCGGTCCCGGGGCTCCGTGCGACCCGGCCCCTTCCCTCACGAGGCCATGAACAAGAACAGATTCCTGCCCACGCTGCTGGTCGTGGCGCTGATCGGCACCATCATCGAGCTGGACATGTCCGTGCCCAGCTTCCCCGACATCGCCCGGGCGCTGGACGCGTCCGAGTCGTCGGTCCAGCTGACCGTCACCTACAACTTCCTCGGCTACTGCCTGGGCGCCCTCGCCTACGGGCCGCTGTCCGACCGGTTCGGCCGGCGCGGCGTCATGCTGGCCGGCAACGGCATCATGCTGGCCGGCGCACTGGGCTGCGCGGTGGCACCCAGCATCGAGTTCCTGCTGGTGTCCCGGTTCGTGCAGGGCATCGGTGCCAGCACCTCCGTGGTGCTCGTCTTCGTGATCATCGCGGACGTCTACGAGGGCACCCGGCTGCTGAAGATGTTCGGGCTCACCAACGCCGCCATGTCCACCTTCATGACGGCGGCCCCGGCGCTCGGCGGGCTGGTGAACCGCACCCTCGGCTGGCGCGGAAACTACGCGGTGGTCTTCGCCGTCACCCTGGTGTCGCTGCTGCTGATGGCACTGTTCCTGCCCGAGACCAAGACCGAGCGGGTCAAGGTGAGCGCCCGGCAGGTGGCGGGCGACTACCGACGGCTGCTGCGCAGCGGGGAGTTCGTCGCCGCGTCGCTCGTCCCCAGCCTGCTGTTCGCCGCCTACATGGTCTTCATCGCCGCCAGTTCCTTCCTCTACACCGACACCTACGGCCTGTCCACGCTGGCGTTCGCGGGCAATCTGCTGGTCATCGTCGCGTCGTTCGCGGTCACCAGCCTCTTCGCCACCAAGATCATGGAGCTGCTCGGCGGTCCCGGGCGCACCGTGGCGTGCAGCATCGCCGCCACGCTGGCCGGAGTCGCCCTGTTCCTCGCACTCGGTGACGGTCCGGTGTCCACCACCGTGTCCCTCGCCGTCTTCTGCGTCGGCTTCGCCGCGGTCTACCCCATCGTCTTCGGCCGGTCCCTCCAGGTGTTCCCCGAGCTCCAGGGAGCGGCGTCCTCGCTGAACATGAGCGGCCGGGCGCTGCTGGTGACCCTGTTCACCGGAGCGGCCAGCAGCCTGTTCACCGGCGATGCCGTCGTCACCGCCGGAGTGATGGCGGTGGCCACCGCCATCACTCCGGCGG
>NZ_MUND01000533.1 GCF_002154375.1 Streptomyces glaucescens
CGGCGGGCCCGGCCGGGGCGGAGATCCGGGGCGGATCCGGGAGCCTGGCCGGGCGACCGCGGTTCAGAGGTTGGAGCCCCCGTCCACCGCCACGGACGCGCCGGTGACGAACGCGGCCTCGGGCGCCACCAGGTACGCGACGGTGTGGGCGATCTCGTCGGCGCGCCCGTACCGGCCGAAGACGTTCTGCGAGCGCTGGTACTCCGCGGAGGGGCCGTCCGCCGGGTTCATGTCGGTGTCGATGGAGCCGGGGGCGACCTCGTTGACGGTGATGCCGCGCGGCCCGAGGTCCCGGGCGAGACCCAGGGTGAGCCCGTGGACGGCGGCCTTGCTCATGGCGTACGCCGTCATGCCGGGACCGGGGACGTGACGGGCCAGGCAGCTGCTGATGTTGACGATCCGGCCCCCCTCGCCCATGTGCCGGGCGGCGGCCTGCGCGGTGAGGAAGGCGCCCCGGGTGTTCACGTCGAGGGTGCGGTCCAGGACCTCCAGCGGCGTGTCCTCCAGCGCCGGCATCGACATGTCCATGTATCCGGCGTTGTTGACGAGGATGTCGATGCGCCCGAACTCGCGGGCGACCGCGTCCACCGCCGTGCGGATGGCCTCCGGGTCGGTGGCGTCGGCGGCCACCGCCAGGGCGCGCACGCCGCCCGCCCGGGCGATCTCCTCGGCGACGGCCTCCGCCTGCTCCTTGTTCCTCGCGAAGGTCAGCGCCACGTCGGCTCCCTGCGCGGCGAGGCGACGGGATATCGCCGCTCCGATACCTCGGTTTCCTCCGGTGACCAGAGCCGTCCTGCCCACGAGATTCCTGACGATGTCCATGCGCTCAGACCCGTTTCTCTGAAGTGTCGGGGTGAAGGGTGAAGGGTGAAGGCTGCGAAGGGGAATCACCACGGCGGTCCGGAAGGACCCCCGGTGTGCCCCGACCATAGGAGCGGCCCGGAAGAGGCCTCAAGGAAACGCCGCCCGCGGCGGCGTTTTCTACCCGACCCGGTAGGGGTGAGTAGCGGGCGACTACTCACGTCATCAGTGGAATTCGGCCGGGGACGGTTCTAGCGTCGTGCCGTGCCCCGCCCGGCCGTCTCAGGCCGGCGGCCTCTCGACGGCCGCGGAACCGGCGCTGGCCCCCGACGCCCGGTCACGGCGTATCGACCGCTCTTCCCCAGCCTCACCCAGCCCAGCCTCATCCAGCCAAGAGGTGGAACCATGTCATCTGCACGTCCAGGCCGCCGGTCCGTCCTGGCAGGCGGTGCCGCCCTCGCCGGTACCGCGGCGCTGACCGCCGCCGCGCCGTCGGCCGTCGCGGCCGGCCCGCGCCCCGGCGACGCCGCCGGCGCCCGGGTCTCCTCCGTGGACCCCCGCTACGAGCTGCTGACCACCGGCATCAACAAGCGCTTCGTGGCCCGTCCCGAGTACATCAAGATGATCCGCTCCTCGGCCGACGCGGCCAGAGCCCTGCGCGACGCCTTCCGCGCGGGCAAACGCGTGTCGGTGCGCAGCGGCGGGCACTGCGTCGCGGACTTCACCTGCAACCCCGAGGTCGAGGTCATCCTGGACTTCTCGGAGATGACCGACGTCGGCTACGACCCGAGGTTCCGCGCCTTCTACGTCGACGCGGGGGCCCGCCTCTACAACGTGTACGAGGCGCTGTACAAGGGCTGGGGCGTCACCATCCCCGGCGGTGTGTGCCACAGCGTCGGCGCCGGCGGGCATGTGTCGGGCGGCGGCTACGGGATGCTCTCGCGCGCCTACGGCCTGGTCGTCGACCACCTCTACGCGGTGGAGGTCGTGGTCGTGGACGAGCGCGGCAGGGTGCGCACGGTGATCGCGACCCGCGAGGAGGACGATCCGCACCGCGACCTGTGGTGGGCGCACACGGGCGGCGGCGGGGGCAACTTCGGCCTGGCGACCCGGTACTGGTTCCGCTCGCCGGACGCCACGGGCAGCCGGCCCGGCGACCAGCTCGTCAACCCGCCCGCACGGGTGTGGACGAGCGCCCTCGACTTCCCCTGGGAGCAGCTCGACGAGGCGTCCTTCGCCCGGCTGATGAGGAACTTCGGCGCCTGGCACGAGCGGCACGGCGGCCCGGACGACGTGTACCGCCACCTGAGCAGCCTGTTCAACGTCAACGCCAAGGCGTTCGGCCGGCTCAGCCTCTTCACGCAGATCGACGCGACGATCCCCGACTCCCGCGCGCTGCTCGACGCGTACCTCGCGGAGCTGCTGGACGGGACCGGCATCGAGCCGGTGCCGATGGAGCGGCCCAGCGGTGAACTGGCCGCGATGCCCAACCAGTTCCGTCCGACGGAGCTGCCGTGGCTGGCCGCCGCGCGGATGCTGGGGGCGCCGGACCCGGTGGGTGCCAACCCGATCGCCCGGGTGGGGCTCAAGTCGGCGTACTTCCGCAAGAACTTCACCGACCGGCAGATCGCGTCCCTGTACCGGTTCCTGGCCGATCCGGAGCTGGACAACCCGGACACCACCCTGGTGCTGCTCTCCTTCGGCGGCCGGATCAACTCGGTGGCGCCGGACGCGACCGCCAGTGCGCAGCGCGACTCGGTCTTCAAGGTGATCTTCCAGAACATCTGGTCCGACCCGAAGGACGACGCCCGCTACATGCGGTGGATCCGCGACTGGTACGAGGACGTCTTCGCCGAGACCCAGGGGGTTCCCGAGCTCGACGGCGTGACCGACGGCTGCTACATCAACTACCCCGACCCGGACATGGCCGACCCGCGCCACAACCGGTCGGACCTGCCCTGGCACGCGCTCTTCTACAAGGGCAACTACCGCAGGCTCCAGCGGATCAAGGGCCGTTGGGACCCGTCGAACTACTTCCGCCATTCGCTCTCCGTCACGACAGCGCCCTGAAGCACCGCGGGGGAGCCGGTGCGGCCGGTGCGGCCGGCCGTACCGGCTCCCCCGCGGGGACCGGAGGTTGAGCAGCAATGACCGATTCAGCGGTGATCGACATACGGGCCGTCACCGAGGACGACCTGCCCGCCTGGACCCGCACCTGGGGCAACGGGTATCTGCGCCCCTACACCGAGCACAGCGTCGACGCCATCCGGGCGACCGCCCGCCAGGACCGGCTCATCGGTGCCTTCGACATGGACCGGTGCGTGGGCACCTACCGCAGCACCCCCCAGGAGCTGACCGTGCCGGGCGGTGCGGTGCTGCCCGTGTCGGCCGTGTCCAAGGTCAGCGTCGCGGGCACGCACCGCCGGCGCGGCCTGCTGAGCAGGATGGTGGCGACGGACCTCCGGGGCGCCTTCGAGCGCGGTGAGCCGCTCGCCGTCCTGGACGCCGCCCAGTACCCGCTGTACGGGCGGTACGGGTTCGGGCCCGCGACGGCCATGGCCTGGTTCGAGATCGACGTGCACCGCGCGCGGCTGGATCCGGGACGCACCGCGGACGTCTCCGGGGTGCTCCAGGTGGACGCCCGGGAGTACCTGAAGGCGGCCCCGGCGGTCTACGAGCGGCTGCGCGCCGTCCAGCACGGGGCGCTGCGCCGGGACGAGCAGTGGTGGCTGGACGCCACCGGGCAGCGTCCGGAGGGCGCCGCCGAGCGGCCCGAGCCGTTCTTCGCCCTCCACATCGACCCGGACACCGGTGAGGCCGACGGACTGCTGTGCTTCAGCGCGGAGGAGACCTGGGGGAGCATGCTGCCCCGCTCGCCGCTGTGGATCCGGGACCTCGTCGCGGTGTCCCCGCGCGCGGAGGCGGCCCTGCTGCGGTACGCGGTGACGGTCGACTGGGTGGCCACCGTGCACCTGCCCTACCGCGCCCCGGACACGCTGCTCCCGCTGTGGCTCGGTGATCCGAGGGCGGCGCGGATCAGCGCCCTGAGCGACTACATGTGGCTGCGGGTGCTGGACACGCCCCGGGCCCTGTCGGCCCGTACCTACGGCGTCGAGGGCGGCCTGGTGCTGGAGGTGACCGACGCGGCCGGTTACGCCGCGGGCAGATGGTCGCTGGAGGGCGGGCCGGACGGGGCGTCCTGCGCGCGCACCGGGCGCGCCCCGGACCTGCGGATCGATGTGCGGGACCTGAGCGCGCTGTACCTCGGCGACGACTCGGCCACCCGGCTGGCGGCGCTCGGCGGCACCGAGGAGCTGCGTCCGGGCGCGCTGGCCCGGGCGGACGCGATGTTCCGCACGGGGCGGCGCCCGTGGTCGCCGCGCGCCGTCCTGGGGCGGCGCTATCAGGCGGGCGCTCCGTGACCGTCCTCAGCAGACTATTGGACCAGCCGATCCAAAACATGCTAGGCTCGGGACATGGCCCGACCGAGGAGCTTCGACGAGGAGCGGGCCCTGGACGCGGCGATGCGCACGTTCTGGGAGAAGGGCTACGAGGCCACCTCCACGCAGGATCTGTGCGAGGCCACGGGTCTGGGGCGCAGCAGCATCTACAACACGTTCAAGAGCAAGCACGACCTCTTCGAGCGGGCGCTGGCTCGCTACATCGACACCATGACCAGCGCTCAGCTGGCCGTCCTGGAGGATGGCCGGCTCAGCGCGGCGGAGCGCGTCCGCGCCCTGCTCGCCATGGTCGTCGAAGGGGAGACGGAGCATCGCGCGGGCGGTCGCAGCCTAGGCTGTCTGACCGTGAACACCACGGTGGAGCTGTCGGCCCGGGACGCCCGGGCGGCGGCGATGCTGGAGCGGGACACCGCCCGCCGGCTGGCCGCCCTGCGCGCGGTGCTGGAGGAGGGCCGGCGGGACGGGAGCATCACCTCCGCCCGGGACCCCGGCGCGCTGGCCCGCTTCGTCAACGCGGCGATCGGCGGGATGCGGATCTCCAGTCAGGGCGGCGCCGACCGCGCCGCGCTGGAGTCGATCGCCGACGTCACCCTGGACGCCCTGACCGGCTGACGGCGGCGCTGCCCGCGCCGGGCGGCGGCTCCGTACGCCCAAGTTTTGAACCGATCTATCCATAACGAGACCGACGTGGTCCGGCGCGCCAACCGCCGGACAGCACACCCGAAGGAGACCGAACCGTGCCTCGCGCCGTATACGTCCTGGCACTCGGCATCTTCGCCATGGTGACCAGCGAGTTCGTGGTCGCCGGGCTGATGCCGCAGATGGCCGACGGCCTGAACGCGACGATCCCGCAGATCGGATACCTCATCACCGCCTTCGCCGTGGCCATGGCGGCCGGCGGGCCCTTCCTCACCATCGCCGTCATGAAGTTCCCGCCCCGCACCGCCCTGATGGTGCTGTTCGCCATCTTCCTGGCGGGCAACGTGCTGGCCGCCACCGCGACCGGCTACGGGACGATGATGGCCGCGCGCATCATCACCGGCATCGCCTCCCAGGCGTTCTTCGGCGTGGGCATCTCCATGTGCGCCCAGCTCACCCGCCCCGAGGTGCGCGGCCGGGCGATCGCGGTGGCCATGAACGGCCTGATGCTCGGCACCCTGCTGGGCCTGCCCATCTCCACCCTCGTCGGCGAGCGCTTCGGCTGGCGCGCGGCGTTCTGGACCATCACCCTGATCACCGTGATCGCCGCCGTGGCCACCCTGTTCGGCGTGCCCCGCATCGAGCGCGCCGAGGGCGGCGGCAGCTTCCGCGAGGAGGTCGGCGTCTTCCGCAAGCCCAAGCTGTGGCTGGTGCTGTCCACCAGCACGCTCATCATCGGTGCCACCTTCTCCGCGTTCAGCTACTTCAACCCGATCCTCACCGAGGTCACCGGCTTCTCCACCGGCACCGTCCCGCTGCTGCTGATCGCCTACGGTGCCGCCACCGTCATCGGCAACAACGTCGTCGGCCGCTTCGCCGACGGCCACACCGTCCCGGTGCTCGCCGTCGGCCTGGTCCTCAACACCGTCTTCCTGGCCGGGTTCGCGCTCCTGGCCGACCTGCCCGTCCCCGCGGTCATCTGCATGATGGGCATCGGCCTGGTCGGCGTCACGATGAACCCGGCGATGGCGACCCGCGTGCAGCGCACCGGCAACGCCGGCCCGCTGGTCAACACGGTCCACTCCTCCTTCATCACCCTCGGCATCATCCTCGGCTCCTCCATCGGCGCCGTCGTCATCGAGGCGTGGGGCCTGCGCGCGCCGCTCTGGCTCGGTGCCGTCATGGCCGTCGTCGGCCTGGCCACCGTCCTGCCCGATCTGGGCCGCCGGTCCGCCCCGGCGGCGACCGTCCGGCCCGAGGCGGCCGTCGCGGCCGCGCCCACCGGCGCGCCCGCCAAGCAGACCGAGCAGGTCTGAGCCCGCGCACGAGACAAGGGCGGCCGGCATCCAGCCGGCCGCCCCGTCGTGTGTGCGCAGCCCCACGGGGCACGGCCCGCCGTCCGCCGGCGGGCCGTGGTCGTGTCGTCAAACGCCCGGCAGACGGGAGTCCGGCCACTCGCCCTGAGGATGTTGCGGGCCGCCCGTGTCCAGCGTGACCGCGCAGTCGAACAGCTCGTGGCCGTCCTGCGTGCCGGTCACGGACAGGGTCGGCCGCCCGGCTGCGTCCCTGCCGGTCTCCCTGGCCTCGATCCAGGCGGGCGCGTCCAGTTCCGCGTACCGGAGGAACCGGGTCTCCATCCCCGTCACGACGGCGGACGGCCGGCCGTCGACGACGTGGGCCGCCTGCCGGGCGGCCTCCAGCAGCAGCATGCCGGGCACATGGTCGACCGGGTGGTCGAAGAGCGCCCGGTGCCCGGTGTCCACCCTCAACTGCCAGCGCCGGGCCGAGCCGGTGGGGGCGAGGACGACGTCGGCGGACCGGTCGCGGCCCGCCGGGCCGGCGGGTATCGCGGGCGGCACGGGGATCGGCCGGACGGCGGCCGGGTCGGCGTGCGAGCCGCGCAGTCGCCGGTAGACGGCGGGGGCCTGGACGGTGAAGCGGCTCTCGGCGGTGGCCAGCGGCATCCCGTCCCGCAGGATCTCGTAGTCCAGCGCGAGGACCACCACGCTCCCGCGGCGGTGCACCACCTCGCGCGCGGAAACGTGCAGTTCGATGCCGGCCGGCGATCCGTCGGCCCACAGGGCCGCCGGGTTCAGCCGCCAGGCGTAGGTGTCCCAGACCAGGTGGTGCCCGAAGGGGACGTCGTAGGCGTGGTGCGACAGCAGGGGGAAGGACTGGCGGACGGTCTCGCTGAGGAGGAGGGGGTCGTGGCGTCCGCCGCGCACGGCGTAGAAGGGGTGATCTCCCGGCCAGCCGGCGGTGACGACGAAACAGTTGTCCGCGAGGCGCCGCCACCCCGTCAGGAGCACCTGGTCGGCGTTGAGCTTGTGGACGGACCGCTGCGCGACTCGGCGCGTCCCGGCGGCGGCATCGATGGTTAACGGCTTGGTCAACGTCACTCCCATGGGACAGAAGGTGACCGAACGAGGCCCGTCTCGGGCGGTAACTGGACTGCCGCGGCAGCCGCATGTAAACCTAAAGGACGTTCTTTTTGTTGTCGAGGATGGCTGATCAGACGATGACCCGACCGACCCAGGAGAGGGCTCTGCGCACCCGCGAAGCACTGCTGCGGGCAGGAGCCGAAGTGTTCGACGAGTGCGGATACGCGGGGGCGGGCATCAACCGCATCCTCGGACGAGCCGAGGTCACCGCAGGCGCTCTCTACTTCCACTTCAAGTCCAAGGAGGGCCTGGCCCGCGCCGTCATGAGCGCCCAGCCCGCCGTGATCGAGCCGAGGCTGAACTCCCGCGGACTCCAGCGTCTGGTCGACATCACCTTGGTGTGGGCGCACGAACTCCAGGTGAACGCCCTGCTCCGCGCGGGTGTCCGGCTCTCGGTCGAACAGGGCAGCTTCGGGCTGCGGGACGCCTCCTCCTACCTGGGCTGGAAGGAGATAATGGCGGAGTGCCTGCACACGGCCGTCGACGAGGACGAACTGCTGCCCACGACACGGCCCGACGACATCGCGGAGTTCCTGGTCGGCGCGTGTACCGGCGTCCAGCTGTACTCCCAGCTGATCAGCGACCGCGCCGATCTGCCACGCCGTACGGTCGTCATGTGGCGGATGCTGCTGCCCGGCATCGCCCGCCCCGAGACCATCGCGCGGATCGACCTCGATGTCACGAGAGGCAGGGCCCGGTGAGACTGCGGATCGCCGTCGCGGGAGCCACCGGAACCGTCGGACGCCGGCTGGCCGGACTGCTGGGTGCCGACCACGAGGTGCTCTCGCTGACGAGGTCACCGGAACAGGCCGCCCGGCTCGGTGTCCAAGGGCGCCTGGTACAGGCCGACTTCGGCTGCCGAGCCGGTCTGGAGCGCGTCCTCGAAGGAGCCGACGCCCTGTTCGTCGCCACCTTCGATCCCGTACGGCCGTGCCACGACGAGCACCTCGCCGACGCGGCCGGGCAGGCGGGGGTGCGCCACGTCGTCAAGCTGTCCGCGCTCGCCGTCACCGACACCGGCGCACAGGACCTGATCACCCGCTGGCAGCGCGACTGCGAGCAGGTCTGGCGGGCCGCGGGGCCGGCCTGGACGTTCCTGCGGGCGCGCGCCTTCATGTCCAACTGCCTGGCCTGGGCGGACGCCATCCGCGCCGGCGACCCGGTGAGCACCCTGTACGGGGACGCCCCGAACGCCTGCGTCGACCCCGCCGACCTGGCCGAGGTCGCCGCCCGCGCCCTCACCGGACCCGGCCATCACGGCCGGGCGTACGCACTGACGGGCCCCCGCGCCCTCTCGGCGCGCGAGCAGGTGGCCCACCTGGCCGACCTGCTGGGGCGCCCGCTGCGGCACGAGGCGCTGACGGAGGAGGAGGCCCTGGCGCACTGGCGCGCCCGGTACCCGGAGTCCGTCGCCCGGGCACTGCTGGAGAGCGCCAGGCGCCAGGACGCCGGGGCGAAGGCCTCCGTCACCCGGGACGTGGAGCGCGTGACCGGCCGCCCCGCGACGCCGTTCGA
Source organism: Streptomyces glaucescens (assembly GCF_002154375.1). Lineage (GTDB taxonomy): Bacteria > Actinomycetota > Actinomycetes > Streptomycetales > Streptomycetaceae > Streptomyces > Streptomyces glaucescens. The sequence goes on from NZ_MUND01000533.1 coordinate 8,858, forward strand.
GGCATGGGCCCGCACACATCTGACCCGGTTCCGCTGAGCGCCGCCCATCCGCCTCGGAAACGTTCGGACCCCTCGAGGAGAAGAGGACGACACCCACATGCTCCTGGACGGCAAGACCATCATGATCACGGGCTGCTCCAGCGGCATCGGAGCCGCCGCCGCCCGGCTGTTCGCCGCGGAGGGCGCCCGTGTCGTGCTGATGGCACGGCGTGAGCAGCGACTGCGCGAACTGGCGGAGGAGATCGAGGAGAACGGCGGATCCGCCCTGCCGGTGCCGGGCGACGTCACCCGTGAGCAGGACGTCGCCCGGACCGTGGACACGGCGGTGCGCCGGTTCGGCCGGCTGGACGGGGCGTTCAACAACGCCGGCTGGGCCTGTGTGGGCAAGCTGCTCCACGAGACCGATCAGGCCGACTACGAGCGCGTCATGGACGTGAACGTGCGCGGCGTGTGGAACTGCCTGCGGCGGCAGATACCGGCGATGCTCGCCGACGGGCAGGGCGGTTCCATCGTGAACACCTCCAGTGTGGCGGGAGTGCTGGCGCCGGGCTCGGGCGCGCCGTACGTGGCCGCGAAGCACGCGGTGCTGGGACTGACCCGGGCCGCCGCGGCCGACTACGGCGAGCGCGGCATCCGGGTCAACGCCCTGGTGGTGGGCAGCGTCAGGACCGAGCTGATGGACGAAGTGCTCGGCGAAGACCCGCAGCTGGAGGAGCCGTTCGTACGCCGCGCCCCCCAGCGGCGGATGGCGGCACCCCGCGAGGTCGCCGAGGCCGC
>NZ_MUND01000534.1 GCF_002154375.1 Streptomyces glaucescens
CACCCGCTCCCCCCGAGCCCCCCAAGTGGCTCGAACTCATCGGCACGGTCGGCTCGTCCCTCTCCCTCTTCACCGCCGTACTCTTCTACTTCGGCTGGGCGAGCACAGACGCCGAGACCCGCGCTCTCGGCCTGCGGGACACCCTGTTCCGCTTCTCCACCGCCGACTACCTGCTGCGCAGCGTGGACGCGCTCTACCTCCCGATCCTCGGGGTGGCGGCCGCGGCTCTGGCGGCGGCGGCCCTGCACCAGAGGGCCGAGCGGGACGCGGCACGAGCCGCGCCGGTCATGCGGTGGCTGCGGCACGCCTGGGTGCCGGCGCTACTGGTGATGCCGCTGTACTCCGTCGCACCGGGCGTGCTCAACTTGGTGATCCCACTGGTCGTGCTGCTCGGCGTGCTGCTCGCCGCCTACGCCCGAACCCGCCCCGAATCGGACGGCCCACCTCCGCCACATCGACGGCGGATCTGGGTGCCCGCCCTGCTGGTGGCGCTGGTTGCCCTGTTCTGGGCCGTGTACGCCTACGCGGGGATCGTAGGGCGGGGCCGGGCCGCCCTGACGACGGCGACGGTCGCCTCACAGTTCCCGGCCGTGGTGGTGTTCAGCGAGCGTGACCTCCTGATCCGAGGTGGCGGGAGCTGTGTCGCGGCGGTCGACGAGAAGGGCAGCCCGTACCGCTTCCGGTACGCCGGCCTGCGGCTGTTCCACGTCTCCGGGGACCGCCTGTTCCTCGTCCCTCGGCGCTGGGCGCCGTCGGACGGCACGCTGTACGTGCTGCGCGAGGACGAGGCGGAGGTGCGAGTGGAGTACGTAAGCGGCGGCGAACACCGCGAGCGGGAGTGCGAGAGGGCGCTGACAACGCCCTGAGCCACTGCCCGTCCACGACCGCCAGCGGGTGCTCCCGCTCCGCCTACTCCCGGCTCACTGTCCCGATCCGCATGCAGCGCCACGGCGCGACGGGGACTCGGCTGCAGTCCCTTCCGCCGGGCGGAGTCAGAACGAGTTCACCTTCAGCCGCCTCAAAGAGCACCCTTGCCAAGGTCCTCGTCTATGACGACGTCTGGGTCACCACGTCCTTCAACTGGCTCTCCTTCAAGGGCGATCTCGACCGGCGGCAAGCCCGGGCCGGCGGACGGACAGCCGGCAGCCAGCACGGGCGGGGCAGGCACCGTGGCCGAGCAGCGGAAGCTGGCCGAGGATGGAGAGCGACCAGGATGTGCTTCCGCGGAGGCCTAGTTCCTCACGATGCGCCACCGGTTGTCGGCAGTGCCGTCGTCCGAGTCCTGGACTGCGAACGCACCCACAGCGGTGGAGTTGTTCGCGATGGCGAGCAACTTGCCGCTGTTGTCGTTGCGGATCTTGTAGGTTCCGTCTCCCTGGTCGGCCAGCGTCCATCGGTGGTCGGCGGTGCCGTTGTCCGACCACTGCAGGACGGTCGCGCCGTCTGCCGTGGACATGCCCTGGACGCCGAGCACCTTGCCGCTGTGAGCATTGCGGAAGCGGACCGCGTTCCCGTCGGTGATCATGTGCCACTCGTGGTCGGCGGTGCCGCTGTCCGACCACTGCAGAGCGCGGCCACCGTCGGCCGTGGACATGTTCTGGATGCCCAGCACGAGACCGCTGCCCACGTTGACCAGACGGAAGGTGCCGCTGACGTTCCAGTAGACGGTGTAGTTGTGGCCGTGCGCGTCGTAGAACGGGCCCAGGTTGACGGTGGAGCCGCTGGCGGTGGCAGTGAAGGCGAGCGAACCGCTGCTGGTTCGTGTGATCGAGGCCGTGTTCAGCGTCGGGAGGGAGCTGAGCGAGGAGTCACCGTAGTTGCCGGACAGGACCACCGGGCCGTAGCTGATCGCGGCGACGTTCGCGTTGTCGTTGGCCGCTCGCATGACGATCCGCATGGGCAGGCGAACGGTGACCCTGTCGCCGGAGACCCACGAGCGACTCAGGGTCGCGTAGCTGCCGGGGGTGGTGCTGACGTTCTGCGCGACGCCGTTGACGCTGATGGTGGCCCCGGTGCTCCAGCCCGGGATGCGGATGCGCATCGCCCAGGTTCCGGTGACGTTGCCGGTGACCTGCAGGGTCGTGGTGTCGCTGACGGGGTACGACGTGGTCTGGGTGACCGTGATTCCGCGCTCCGACCAGGTGAGCACCGAGGGCACGAACAGGTTCACGATCAGCGTGTTGTCACTGCGGAAATAGATGGAGTCCATCAGCCTGGTGTGCATCTCCAGGCCCGTGCCCTGGCAGCACCAGAAGGTACCGTAGTCGGTGCTCCAGGTGCCGCCGCCCCACGCCGGGCCCACCCCGCGTCGGCCTCCCGGGTTGAGCGGAGTGAAGTAGGTGACGTGGCCGTGGTCGTCGGCCGGGTTCTGCTGGCCGATCATCTGGTTGAGCCACGCCCGCTCGTAGTAGTCGAACAGCGCGACCCGGTTCGGGTCCAGCGCGAACAGCTCCCGGGTGAGGGTGAGCATGTTGAAGGTGTTGCAACTTTCGCACGTGTCCTTGTTCAGGTAGCCGGCGATGGCGTTCGGGGCACGGAAGTGCTCCGCCTGGCTGTTGCCGCCGATGGCGTAGGTGTGCGCGTTGACGGTGAAGTTCCAGGCGTGGGTGGCGATGTCCCGGTACCGGGTCGTGCCGGTGGCCTTGTACTCCCGGGCGGCCCCGATCCACTTGGGCACCTGGGTGTTGGCGTGCAGTCCACCCAGCTGGTCCTGGCCGGACGCCAGGGGGTCGAACACCGCGGCGTGGTCGAACCGCCGGGCGACGGTGAGCCACCGCGCGTCGCCTGTCTGCTGGTAGAGGTCGGTCAGCACCGTGTTCATGCCGCCGAACTCGGTCTGCAGCATGGCCTGCATCTGCTGGCCGCTCAGCCTGCCGGTGCGCCAGTCGACCCACCCGGCCAGGGCGAGCAGCACGTCGCGGGCCTGTGTGCTGCCGATGTGACGCCACACGTCCAGCAGGCCGGCGAGGGTCTTGTGGATGGTGTAGTACGGCACATTGCCGTTGCTCAGGGTCCGCTGCTCGAGAGCGGTGAAGTCGGACTCGGGGTAGCCGGAGAGATACCCGGCGTTGAAACCGGCGGCGCCGTTGTTGGCCTGGCATTTGGCCAGCTCCGTGACCATGTAGGTGGCCTTGTCCCGGCAGACGGTGTCCCCGGTCACGGCGTACAGCTGTGCCCAGGCCGTGAGGAAGTGCCCTTGGACGTGGGTGCGGAAGGGGAAGTTCGGTGCGTCCCAGCCGCCGGTGGCGGCGGCGCCGTTGGTGGAGAGCCGGTGATTGGCGCGGAAGTTGTACAGCAGCCGGTCGACATCGACGAACCGCAGATAGTTCTGCGTTCGGTTCTGGTTGTCCAGCCACCGGCTTGCGGTGAGCCGGACCTGGCTGAGTTCGAAGGGGTGCGCCAAGACCCCTATGTCGGCCCTTGCGGGAGGAACGGCCGCCTGCGCGGGAGATGCGCCCATGAAGGATCCCGTGGCAGATGCGGCGACCGTGGCCCCGGCTACTTGCAGCAGGCGCCGTCTGCTGACGAAGGAAGACATCTTGCACCTTTCGATGACGAGAGAGCGATTGCTTGGTCGTTGACACCCTGTTGCGGGCGACCAGGACGAACTCGGCCCCGGCCTGCGCGCGCAGCTGCCACTGCTGGCTCGTCCGGCCGTCGGCGGTCATCTGTACGACCGCCGCGCCCTCCGCCGCCGAGGACCGCCTTGTCGAGCACCTTGCCGCTGCGGACACAGGCGATGGTGTGGTATGCCCCCATCCCTGTGGACCGGAAGGCCCACTGCTGGTTCGACGCGCCGGTGTCGGGCCACCGGATGACGGCGGCCCCATCCGCGTTCGACGCACGGTAGACGTCGGCGACCGTGCCGTTGCGCACGCTGACGCACGTGTGGACCCTGGTGGGCGCGATGGTGTGCTACTCGGGTTGTAGGTGTAGAGGCCGACTCGGTCACCGCGGTGTCCGCCCCAGGTGAGCTGGTAGGTGCCGCCGGACGAGGGAAAGACGCTTCCGCCGAGTTCCGGTTCAACTCCAATCCGATACGGGTGACATCGTCGACCGCGCCGCCGAGTGTGCGCCCTCGAGGGCGTCGAAGTCCGGTGTCCAGGCGGTGAGGTTGGGGAAGGGCTCGCGCCCGGAAAGCGCGCGGTTCGGGGCATGGGGGGTGGGCTCCTTCCGGAGGCGGGACCGCTCTCGCACCGCGATGACCGATATTCCGAACGTAGGCCGAATTGCCGGACAGGGTCGGCGCCGAACGTAAAGGGTTTCCCGTATGGAAGTCAACGTGTATGACAGTGCGGCTTCTTCGATATCCGAGCGGCGCGAAATGCACCGAACGGTACTCGTCGGAAACATTGACGAAACCACGGTCCAAACCTATCTTCTGCAAGTTCCGCACGCTGTTCGTCATGCCGAACAATTGCACCCCTCGTCACCCACGGCGATCGGCCCAGCGGACCGGCCGAGCCCGGAGGAAGAGTTGAACAGAAACCGTAAGAAAGCTGCTCGCCCTGCTGGGCCCACTGCTGCTGGTCCTGCTGGGCGGCGCCGTCTTTGAGGGCACCGCCTCCGCCGCCGCCCCGCCATGATGACCGCGTTCACCAACAGCAGTGAGTCGAACTTGTATGTGTACGAGTCGCCGGACGCCACCGGATTCACCCTGCAGAAAGGTCCCGCCCACACCCCGCCGTCCGCGCTGATCCGGGACCCCAGCATCCTCAAGCACACCGACGGCTACTACTGCCTCACTTACACCACCAACTGGACGGGAAACGACGATCGGTTTCGCCCGGAGCACTGACCGGGTGAACTGGACGTTCCTGCACAACTACACGATCCCGATCAGCGGGCTGACCCGCACCTGGGCACCTGAGTGGTTCATCGACACCGACGGCAGCGTCAACGTGTCCCCGACGGCGGCGAGCACCGCCACCCACTTCACCGCCTACACGATCACGGCGGCCAACGCAGCGCTGACCACCTGGTCCACGCCCATTCAGCTGTCCGGTATCGGCCCGAACTACATGGACACTTCATCGTCAAGGTCGGCTCCACCTACCATGCGTTCACCAAGAACGAGACGATGAAGTACATCGAGTACGCCACCGCCTCCAGCCTCACCGGCCCTACACCCTGCGTAAGACGGGCAACTGGGCCGGCGGCAGCTCCTTCAAGGTGGTCAGCCCCTGGGCCTGACCTGTCCGCGATGTTCTCCCGGGATCTGAGCCTGTTCGGCCCAGATCCCGGGCTCGGGGTTCATCCGGTGGTCAGAGTGGTCCACTTCTGGTTGGAGCCGCCGTTGCAGTCCCACAGCACGAGCTGTGTGCCGTCGGCCGTGGAGGAGCCGGGAACATCGAGGCAGCGGCCGGAGGCGGGGTTGCGGTAGCCGCCGTCGTAAGGCTGCCAGACCTGGTTGGCACCGCCGCGGCAGGCCCAGAGCTGCACCTTGGTGCCGTTGGCGGTGGCCCCGCCGGCGGCGTCGAGGCACTTGCCCAGGGAACGCAGAGTGCCGTCGGTGTAGGCGGACCAGTACTGGTTGGCACCGTCGCCGCAGCTCCATGTCTGGACGGCGGTCCCGTCGGCGGTGTTGGCACCGTTGACGTCCATGCACTTGCCGGCGATGCCGGACTGCACGCGGGCGGGCGCGGGGGCGGGGTTCTTCAGCCACCCGGCGCTGTCCGCGGACTGGACACCACGGTGGAAGGCGTCGGCCATCTTCTGATAGCCCGCGTCGTTGGGATGCAGGGGGTCGGCCAGGTCGGCCGTGGTCAGACTGCTCATGTCGACGAACGCGACGCGTTTGCCCGCGGCCTGCGCGTCACTGACGATTTGCCGGGTGGCCTGGTTGTACGTGCCCCGGAACCGCTCCTCCGAGCTGCTGGTGGACACGACCAGGGAGGCGACGAGGACGGTGGCGTCGGGGACGTCGGCGGTGATCTGGTCGACCAGCGACCTCAGCCGGGCGATGGCGCTGTCGACCTCGGAGGCTCCTTGGAGGTCGTTGGTACCGATGTGCAGCGTCACGACGTTGGGCCGGTAGCGGGTCAGTGAGGCGTCGGCGAGCGCCGCGATCTGGTCAATACGATATCCGGAGTGGCCTTCGTTGTCCGGGTCGGACATCGAACCGTTCCGCACCGTGCCCACGAAGTCCAGGGGATGGCCGTCCGCCGCGAGCCGGTTCCACAACGGCGCGCGGTAGCCGTTGCCCGTACTGCTTCCCACGCCCCAGGTTATCGAGTCGCCCAACGGCATGATCCGCAACGACGTGTTGGAGGCGGCGGAGGCAGGGGCCACACCTGTCACCGTTACTCCGAGCGCGACAGCGACAAGCGTGATCAGGGACTGAACCCAACGCATTTTCATGCAGCGTCCTCTTCTGCGAGTGAGTGCTGAATCAGCGGGGATGATCGCCGTTCGTGTCAGCAACTCGGCCGCAACGCCTTCCCTTCGGCCTCGGCGGCCGCCTGACTTACTGTTCGGAACGGTCGGGTGGGGGAGCGCATACCGAGCGGGTCGGCCCGGACACACCGCACGAGCGCACCCGTATAGATACCACGATCCGGGCTGAAACATCCCATGAATCGCCCCGCCTTTGGACCCTCGGCGTCGGCGAGGGTCCGTACCGTGGTGCGCAGACGGCCCATAGAACTGCACCGTCGGCTCTCGTGGTCCACCACAACATCGCCGAGGAGGTGCTGACCCGGTTCGCCACCACTGCGAAACGCCCTGTCCTCGGCGATCCCGCGCACGGACGCACGCAGTTGGGGCCGCTATCAGCCGAGCCGCCTTCGACCGGGTCGCGGCGGCGGTGGTCGCGACCCGCTCCGCCGGAGCCCACATCCACACCGGCGGTCTGCCGCACGGTCTGCCTCCGCGTAGTGCGTGGCGATTCTGGAGCCGGCTGACAAAGGCAATTGACCCGCGCGTCGCGTGATCGTCACCCCTGGGGGATGACGTCGTGGTCCCCACGGCTAGGGTGTGGCGCCGTACTCGGCGGATCACTCCCCTGAAGAGATGGGACTGGGGCTCATGGACGCGGATCACGTGAGGCTGGTCGTCGCGGCGCAGCGCGGTGACCAGCGGGCACGCGAGGAGCTCGTTTCCGCATATCTGCCGTTGTTGTATAACATCACCGGACGGGCGCTGAGCGGCCATGCCGACGTGGACGACGTCGTCCAGGAGACGCTGCTGCGCGCGGTACGCGACCTGCCCGCGCTGCGGGCCCCGGAGAGCTTCCGGTCGTGGCTGGTGTCGATCACGCTCCGGCAGATCAACACGTACTGGCAGCGGCAGCGCACGCTCGCCGACCGGACCACGCTCATCGACGAGGCGCTCCCGGTGCCGGACGCCGCCGCACCTCTGGAGGACACGACGATCCTGCGGCTGCGCATGTCCGACGAGCGCGGGCAGGCCGCCGAAGCCGCCCGTTGGCTCGACGCGGAACACCGGGTGCTCCTTTCGCTGTGGTGGCAGGAGTGCGCCGGGTTGCTCAGCCGCCAGGACATCGCCGACGCAACAGGGGTCAGCGTCTCGCACGCCGGGGTCCGCCTGCAGCGCATGCGCGAGCAGCTGGAACTGAGCCGGACGATCGTCGCCGCGCTGGCAGCCGAACCGCGCTGTCCGGGCCTGAGCGCGACCGTCTCCGGCTGGGACGGTGCGCGAACGTCCGTGTGGCGCAAGCGGATCGCTCGGCACACGCGCGACTGCGCGATATGTACGGCGACGGCGGCCGAGCGGGTTCCGGCCGAGTTGCTCCTGGCCGGCCTCACGCCGCTGGCCGTGCCGGCGGCACTCGTCGGGGCGCTGATCACGAAGGGGTTGCTGTCGAGTACGACGGTGACAACGGCAGCAGCCGCGAGCGCCACGGGTACGGCGGCAGGGGGCGGCGCTCTGCTGGGCAAGCTGCACGCGGTGACCGCCCATCCGATCGCGACGCTCGCCACCGGCGCGGTGCTCGTCACCGGGACCGCCGCATATGTCGCCTGGCCCGAACCGGAGCACCGGGTGCCCGGCGCCGTCGCCGGGCCGACGGCCGGTACGACCACCCCGGCTCCGTCGGTCACGCCGTCGCCGCCGGGTCCGGCCGTGGTTCCGTTGGGCGCGCGGTCCCTCGAATCCGTGGACCGGCCCGGCCAATTCCTCGCGTATGACGGCGACTTCGCGACGCTCAGCAGCGCCGCGGCCACCTTCACCGTCAGCAGGGGGCTCGCGGACAGCCGGTGTGTCACGTTCCGGGCGGCCGACGGCCGGTACTTGCGCCACCACTACCTGCGGCTGCGCCTGAGCGCCGACGACGGCAGCCGGCTGTTCCGGGAGGACGCCACCTTCTGCCCGCGCCCCGGGACGGTCGACGGATCGGTGACTCTGCACGCGCACAACTACCCGGGCTCCGCCCTGCGGCCCCGCGACGGATCGATCCGCCTCGACGGCTTCGACGGCACGCGCACCTTCACCGGCCAGGCCTCTTTCGTCGTCCGCGCGCCGCTGACGTGAGAGCCGGGATCCGCTGACTTCGGCACCTCGGCCCGCATTACGTTTTTCTGCCGCGAGATTCGTCACTGTGCGGGCGCGCGTATTTTTCGTTACGCCGCCCCACCTTCCTCAGCCTCCTCTTCAGGGGCGCCGCTTCACAGGTGTCCCCCGCTGATCTGTCCCCTGAAGAAGGCCACTCCCCATGACCAGACACACTGACGAACCCCGGAAAGGCCTGCACCGGCTCCGTCGGCCCCGCAGGACGCTGGCGATCGGGCTGACCACCGCCTCCGCGCTGGTGACCGGTGTCCTCACGCTGCTCCCCAACTCCGCCGGGGCCGCGAGCCTGGAGGCTGAGGCATCCTCTTCGGGCCGGTACTTCGGCACTGCGACAGCCGCAGGGCGGCTGAGCGACTCGACGTACACGTCGATCGCTGACCGGGAGTTCAACATGATCACCCCGGAGAACGAGATGAAGTGGGACGCGGTCGAGCCGTCCCGCGGCAACTTCCAGTTCGCGGCCGCCGACAAGATCGTCAACCGGGCCCTGGAGCGTGGTCAGCGGCTGCGCGGCCACACCACGGTGTGGCACTCGCAGCTGCCGGACTGGGTGAAAGCGATCAACGACCCGAGCACGCTGCGCAGCGTCACGAACAACCACATCAAGACCACGATGGGCCGCTACAAGGGCAAGATCTACGCCTGGGACGTCGTCAACGAGGCCTTCCAGGACGGCGGCAGCGGCGCGCTGCGCGAGTCGGTGTTCAAGAAGGTACTCGGCAGCGGCTTCATCGAGGAGGCGTTCCGTACCGCCCGCGCAGCCGACCCGGCCACGAAGCTCTGCTACAACGACTACAACATCGAGGACTGGTCGGCCGCCAAGACCCAGGGCGTGTACCGCCTGGTCAAGGACTTCAAGGCGCGCGGTGTCCCCATCGACTGCGTCGGCTTCCAGAGTCACTTCGGGGCGGGCGGTCCGCCGGCCAGTTTCAAGACGACCCTCGCCAACTTCGCCGCCCTCGGCGTCGACGTGCAGATCACCGAGCTGGACATCGCCCAGGCGTCTGCTACGCACTACGCGACTGCGGTCAACGCCTGCCTCGGCGTGAAGCGTTGCACCGGCATCACGGTGTGGGGTGTCCGTGACAGCGACTCGTGGCGCGCGGACGAGAAACCGCTGCTCTTCGACGCGGCCGGCAAGCCGAAGCCCGCGTACGACGCCGTCAAGAGAGCGTTCGGCGCCGGGGCGGGTTCGACCCCGGCCGACCCGGGTGACGGCACCGGCCAGATCAAGGGCGTGGCCTCCGGCCGCTGCGTCGACGTCCCCGACTCCTCGACCGCCAACGGCACTCCAGTACAGCTGTGGGACTGCAGCGGGCAGTCCAACCAGAGCTGGACGTACACCGCCGCCAAGCAGCTGAAGGTGTTCGGCAACAAGTGCCTGGACGCGAAGGCCAAGGGTACGGCGAACGGCACCGAGGTGGTCATCTGGGACTGCAACACCGGCACGAACCAGCAGTGGAACATCAACCCCGACGGTTCGATCTCCGGGGTCCAGTCCGGCAAGTGCCTGGACGCGATCGGCGTGGGCACCTCCAACGGCACCAAGATCCAGCTGTACACCTGCGCCGGCGTCGACAATCAGAAGTGGACCGCCCCCTCCGGTTCGGCCGGTAGCACGTGTGCGCTGCCGTCCACGTACAAGTGGCGCTCGACCGGCGCCCTCGCGCAACCCGCGAACGGCTGGGCCTCGCTGAAGGACTTCACCCACGTCCCGTACAACGGCAAGCACCTTGTCTACGGGTCGATGTGGACGGGTACCTCGTACGGCTCGATGGCGTTCGCCCCGTTCACCGACTGGTCCGGCATGGGGGCGACCGCGCAGACGAAGATGAGCCAGAACGCGGTCGCGCCCACCCTCTTCTACTTCGCGCCGAAGAAGATCTGGGTCCTGACGTACCAGTGGGGGGCCTCGCCCTTCAGCTACCGCACCTCGGCCGACCCGACGAACCCCAACGGCTGGTCCGCGCCGCAGCCCCTGTTCACCGGCAGTCTGCCCGACTCCGGGACCGGTCCGATCGACCAGACGTTGATCGGCGACGACAAGAACATGTACCTCTTCTTCGCCGGTGACAACGGCAAGATCTACCGGGCGTCCATGCCGATCGGGAACTTCCCCGGCAACTTCGGCTCGTCGTACACGACGGTCATGAGCGACACCGTCAAGAACCTCTTCGAGGCACCGCAGGTCTACAAGGTCCAGGGCCAGAACCAGTACCTGATGATCGTCGAGGCGCGGGGCGCCAACGAGAACCGCTACTTCCGCTCCTTCACGGCGACCAGCCTGAATGGCACGTGGACCCCGCAGGCCGCCACCGAGTCCAACCCCTTCGCGGGAAAGGCCAACAGCGGCGCGACCTGGACCAACGACATCAGCCACGGTGACCTGATCCGCTCCAACCCGGACCAGACCATGACCATCGACCCGTGCCACCTCCAGTTGCTCTACCAGGGCAAGTCCCCGAACTCGGACGCCCCCTACGACGCGCTGCCGTACCGGCCGGGTGTTCTGACCCTGCAGCGCTGAGCTGTAGCACAGACAGCTATTCGCAAGGAGCACAGCCCCCCATGAACACCTCTTCCCCCACCCGCGCGGGCTCCCGGCGGCGCGGTCTGCACCGTCGCCGCCGGGGCGCCATCGCCCTGCTGCTCGCGGTGCCCGCCGCGGTCGTGCCGTACCTGCTCCTCACGCAGGACGACTCCCAGGCCGCGAAGGCCGGGGCGCCCGCGGCAGCACCGTACAAGTGGAAGAACGCGCAGGTCGTCGGCGGCGGTTACGTCTCCGGCCTCGTCTTCAACCAGCGTGAGCAGGGCCTGCTGTACGCCCGCACCGACATGGGCGGCGCGTACCGTTGGAACGCCCGCGCCGAGAAGTGGATCCCGCTGACCGACTGGCTCGGCGAGAAGGACTGGAACCTGCTCGGTATCGACTCCCTCGCCACCGACCCCGTCGACCCCGACCGGCTCTACCTCGGCGCGGGCACGTACACCAACGACTGGGCGGGCAACGGCGCGATCCTCCGCTCCACCGACCGCGGCCGCACCTTCAAGCGCACCGAGCTGCCTTTCAAGCTCGGCGGCAACGAGGACGGCCGCGGCGCCGGCGAACGCCTCGTCGTCGACCCGTCGGACAACTCGAACCTGCTCCTCGGCTCCCGCAAGAACGGGCTGTGGCGGTCCACCGACCACGGTGCGTCCTGGCGTCAGGTCGAGTCCTTCCCGGTCAAGGGCGGGGCGGGCAGCGGTGCCGGCATCTCGTTCGTGACGTACGGGCCGAAGGGCAGCGACACCGTGTACGTCGGTGTCGCCGACAGATCCACGTCCCTGTACCGGTCGACCGACGGCGGTGCCACGTGGCAAGCGGTCGCCGGGCAGCCGACCGGCCAGCTGCCGCAGCACGGTGTCGTCACGGGCGACGGCACGCTGTATCTGACGTACACCGACAACCTCGGGCCCAACGGCGTCACCGGCGGCTCGGTGTGGAAGTACACCCCAGGCGGCGGGAGTTGGAAGGACGTGTCCCCCTCACGGGGCACGTACGGCTTCTCGGGGCTCGCGGTCGACCCGCGCAAGCCGTCCACGGTGATGGTCACGACGCTGGACCGCTGGTACCCCGAGGACGAGATCTACCGCACCACGGACGGCGGTTCGACCTGGAAGGCCCTCGCCGGCAGGTCCGTACGGGACGCCTCCGGTGCGCCCTACGTCGGCACTCACACAGGTCACTGGATGACGGCCCTAGCGATCGACCCGTTCGACTCCGGGCACGTGCTGTACGGCACCGGCAACGGGATCTGGCGGAGCGAGGACGCCGACGCCCCGACGAGTCACTGGACCGTAGGGGCCAGGGGACTTGAGGAGACGGCGGTCCTCGACGCCATCGCCCCGCCCGGCGGGGCGACCGTCCTGACCGCCATGGGCGACCAGGGCGGATTCCGCCACACCGACCTGACGCGGGTGCCGTCCGGGCGGATGAAGAACCCGCTGTTGAGCAACAGCACCGACATCGACTACGCCGCGTCGAAGCCGTCGGTGATGGCGCGGGTCGGTACGGGCGGCAAGCAGGACGGCGCCTACTCCACCGACGGCGGCGCCACCTGGCGGGGCTTCGCCGCCGAACCGGTGGCCGACGCCCACAGCGGCCGTATCGCCCTCGCGGCGGACGGCTCCACCCTGGTGTGGACCCAGGCCGGGCAGGCGCCGTATCGCTCGACAGACAAGGGAGCGACCTGGTCGAAGGTGCGGGGGCTCGGCACGGGGGCCGAGGTCGTCGCCGACCGCTCCTCCGCCCACACCTTCTACTCCCTGACCGGCGGCACGCTCCACGCCAGCACCGACCGCGGCGCGACCTTCACCGCACGCGCGACCGGCCTGCCCGCCGACGGCCGCCTCAAGGCCGTCCCGGGCCGGGCCGGCGACCTGTGGATCGCGGGCGGCGGCAAGGGCCTGCTCCACTCCACGGACGGCGGCCGCACGTTCACCCGGCTCACCTCGGTGACGTCTGCCTCGGCGGTCGGCTTCGGCAAGGCGGCGCCGCGCGCCTCGTACCAGACGCTGTACCTGATCGGCACGGTCAAGGGCGTCACCGGCGTCTTCCGCTCCACCGACAAGGGCGCCACCTGGACCCGCGTCAACGACAAAGCCCACCAGTGGGGCGCCATCGGCAGCCAGGGCGTCATCACCGGCGACCCCGACACCTACGGCCGTGTCTACATCGGCACCAACGGCCGCGGCCTCCAGTACGGCGACCCGTCCTGATCCCCGTGTCTCACCCGTGACAGCGGGCCGCCTTCCTGGCCGAGGCGACATCACGGTCAGGAGGGCGGCCTGCGGCGTAACCGACCCGCTGTGTTGCGAGGGCGGGCGGATGGACTCCGAGCCATGACGCTCATGTGACGCTCCTCTTCACGAAGAGAGGCGAGCCAGGAGACCGCCTCTGACCTGGGGGTTTTCGGGTCCTGCTCAGACCGACACCTTTCCTTTGACGGGCCATGTTCGGCCGGTTCACTGCGCACGGAACCCTTCCACGCAGGTGGGCCTCTAGGAGGTGTCGTCAAACTCCCGTCTGCCCCGCGACGCCCGGCACGTATTCTCGCCGCACCGGACGAAAGCCCGAATACGCCCAGTACGCGGACTTCCGCCCGGCGCACCGAGAGCACGCACCGGACGCCGCAGGGCCGTCCTGCGGACGACGACGGGAGTTTGACGACA
>NZ_MUND01000535.1 GCF_002154375.1 Streptomyces glaucescens
GCGGCCGCGACCGCGGTCGCGCTCGCGGCGGCCACCGCCGGCTTCTCGACCGTGGCGCAGGCCGACCCGGCCGGCCCCGAGAAGCCCGCCGTCATCGACCGGCAGGACCCGGCGTCCGTCAAGGCCCACGAGGAGCACGACCTCGAAGGCCCGTTCACCAAGACCCAGGAAGCCCAGCGCGAAGAGGCCCTGAAGCAGGTCATATCGGGCGAGGCCGAGATACAGAAGCGCGACGGCTCCCAGGTCGTCGAGCTGACCGGCCGCAAGGGCGCCGGCAAGTACGTCGAGCTGGGCCGGGAGAAGACCGACAAGATCTTCACCATCCTGGTCGAGTTCGGCGACAGGACCGACCCCCGCTACGGCGGCACCCCCGGCCCGCTGCACAACCAGATCGCCGCGCCGGACCGCACCAAGGACAACAGCACCGCCTGGCAGGCGGACTACGACCGCGAGCACTACCAGAACCTCTACTTCGGCGACGGCGCCGACTCGATGAAGACCTACTACGAGAAGCAGTCCTCGGGCCGCTACTCCATCGAGGGCGAGGTCTCCGACTGGGTCAAGGTCCCCTACAACGAGGCCCGTTACGGCTCCAACAAGTGCGACCCGGACAACTGCGCCTGGTACGCGGTGCAGGACGGCGTCACCGCCTGGGTCCAGGCGCAGAAGGCCGCCGGCAAGTCGGACGCCGAGATCAAGGCCAAGCTCGCCGAGTACGACCAGTGGGACCGCTACGACTTCGACGCCGACGGCGACTTCAACGAGCGCGACGGCTACATCGACCACTTCCAGATCGTGCACGCCGGCGAGGACGAGTCGGCCGGCGGCGGCGCGCAGGGCGAGGACGCGATCTGGGCCCACCGCTGGTACGCGTTCGGCACCGACCAGGGCGCCACCGGCCCCGACTTCAACAAGCTCGGCGGCACCCAGATCGGCTCCACCGGCATCTGGGTCGGCGACTACACCATCCAGCCGGAGAACGGCGGACTCGGCGTCTTCGCCCACGAGTACGGCCACGACCTCGGCCTGCCGGACCACTACGACACCCAGGGCGGCGAGAACTCCACCGGGTTCTGGACCCTGATGTCCTCCGGCTCCTGGCTCGGCCGCGGCCAGGGCGCCATCGGCGACCTGCCCGGCGACATGACCGCCTGGGACAAGCTCCAGCTGGGCTGGCTCGACTACGACACGGCCAAGGCCGCCACGAAGTCGAAGCACAAGCTGGGCGTCGCCGAGTACAACACCAAGAACGCCCAGGCTCTCGTGGTCACCCTGCCGAGGAAGCAGGTCACCACCGAGATCGTCGCCCCGGCCGAGGGCGGCAAGCAGTGGTGGAGCGGCAGCGGTGACGACCTGCGCAACACCCTGACCCGCTCGGTCGACCTGACCGGCAAGAAGTCGGCGGCGCTGACCCTCGACGGCTGGTACGAGATCGAGAAGGACTACGACTACCTCTACACCGAGGTGTCCACCGACGGCGGCGCCACCTGGACCGCCCTGGACGGCACGGTGGGCGGCCAGCCGATCCCGCGGGACGGCAGCGGCAAGCCGGCCCTCACCGGCACGGTCGACGGTTACCAGAAGCTGGCGTACTCCCTGGACGCCTACGCGGGCAAGAAGTTCGACCTGCGCTTCCGCTACCAGAGCGACGGCGGCGTGGCGCTGAAGGGCTTCGCGGCCGACTCCATCACCGTCACCGCCGACGGCACCGCGCTGTTCACGGACAACGCCGAGGGCGACGACGCCGGCTGGGCGAAGAAGGGCTTCTCCCGCATCGGGGCGACCTTCACCGAGGAGTACGACCAGTTCTACATCGCCGAGAACCGGCAGTACGTGTCGTACGACAAGACGCTCGAGGTCGGCCCGTACAACTTCGGGTTCGCGAGCCGTCCGGACTGGGTGGAGCACTACCCGTACCAGAACGGCCTGTTGATCTGGAAGTGGGACACCTCGCAGAAGGACAACAACACCAGCGACCACCCGGGCGTCGGTCTGCTGCTCCCGGTGGACTCGCACCCGGCGCCGCTGAAGTTCGCCGACGGCACGCTGATGCGCAACCGGGTCCAGGCCTACGACTCGCCGTTCAGCCTGTACCGCACGGACGGCATCACGCTGCACAAGGCGGACGTCGCGACCCGCGTCCCGTCGTCGAAGGGCGTGCCGGTCTTCAACGACCACACGAACACCTACTACGACGCGGCCACCCCGACCGCCGGCGTCAAGATCACTGACACCAACACCAAGATCAGGATCGTCAAGGAGGCCTGGAACGGCTCCACGATCTCCGTCGAGGTCGGCCCCGCGGTGAAGTAGTCGGTATCTCCGCAGGTCAGAAGCGTATCGGCGGCAACCCCTTGGCGGGTTGCCGCCGATCGTGTTCAGATGCGTCCTGTGGAATTCTTATTGACACCGGCTGACACGGGGATGTGACCGCATGGCCGCAGGAGGTTTCTGCAAGCTGCCGAACGGCACGGTGGTGGTGGCACTGAACCTGCCCAGCCCCGCCGACCGCGGCCCCGGCAGCGTCCGCGTGCTCGTCCACGCCCAGAACCGGGCGCGCGCCCTGACCAGGCTGCGCAACCTGGGGCTGCGCGCCGTCTACCTGCGGGGCAACGCGGCCCCGCCGACCCCGGACGAGATCACCGCCGTCCTGCACCACCCCGACGGCCTGATATGGCGCACCGCCCCCGACAACGGTGTCGCGGTCATGGAGCTGTGGCGCCCGATCCGGTCCCTGCTGCGCCCGTCGACGGCACCGGCCTGACCCGGGCCCGACCCGGGCCGGGCCCGGGTCAGGCGGCGCCGGAGACGACCGGCTTGCCGGTCAGCTCCACGCCCGCCTCGCGCATCTCCTCCAGCGCCCGGTCGACGCTCTCCTGGCTCACCCCGGCGGTGAGGTCGAGCAGGACCTGGGTGCGGAAGCCCTCGCGCGCGGCGTCCACGGCGGTGGCCCGCACACAGTGGTCGGTGGCGATGCCGACCACGTCGACCTCGTCGATCTTGCGGGTCCGCAGCCACTCGGCGAGCGACACCCCGTTCTCGTCGGTCCCCTCGAACCCGCTGTACGCCGCCGAGTACGCCCCCTTGTCGAACACCGCGTCGATCGCCCCGGAGGCGACGGCGGGCGCGAAGTTCGGGTGGAAGCCGACGCCCTCCGTGCCCGCCACGCAGTGGGCGGGCCAGGAGTGGACGAAGTCGGGCTCGTCCGCGAAGTGGCCGCCGGGCGCGATGTGGTGGTCGCGGGTGGCCACCACGTGCCGGTATCCGGCGGGGGCCTGCCCGATCAGCTCGGTGATCGCGGCGGCCACATCGGCACCTCCGGCCACCGGGAGGCTGCCCCCCTCGCAGAAGTCGTTCTGCACGTCTACGACGATCAAGGCGCGGCGCATGGTCGGTGTCCTTCGGCTATGGGTCTCGGAGGTCCGCAGGTGAACTTCCGAGCCTAGAGACTTCGTTCGCGGTGCGGGAGGGGGCATCGGGGGCGTACGGGGCGGCCTGAAGTCAGCTGCCCGCCTCGCCGTGCAGGTA
>NZ_MUND01000536.1 GCF_002154375.1 Streptomyces glaucescens
CGGCCGCCCCCGCCCTCGGGAGGACGGCGGCCACGGAGGCCTTTCGGCGGAGGTCGGGTCGATCGCGGTGGATCTACCGTCGCAACGCCGGACCCGTCGCGCCCATCGAAACTACGTGAGCCTCCTTTTCAGCGGAACTGAACGATGCGGCCGTCACGGTCGTCGCTCCCCGCCGCGCCCCGCGCGGTGCGAGCTGCCCCGCCACCGTCGCGCCGAACGCCAGCACCATTCCTGCCAGCTGCACCGGCGTCAGCGTCTGGTCGAGCGCGGCCCAGCCGACGACGGCCGCGGTGAGCGGGGAGAGCGGGCCGAGGAAGGTGACCTGGGTGGCGGTGAGCCGCCCGATGCCGCGGAACCAGAGCCAGTAGGCGACGGCGGTGTTGGCGAGCGCGAGGTAGACGTAGCCGCCGACCGCCGCGCCGTCCAGCGCGGGCGGCGCCCCCTCGGCCAGGAAGGCGACCGGGGCGATGAGCAGTCCGCCCGCGGTGAGCTGCCAGCCGGTGAGGGCGAGCGGCCCGACGCCGTCCGGGCGGCCCCAGCGCTGGGTGAGCACGGTGCCGACGGACATGGAGGCGGTGGACCCCAGGGCCGCCAGCACCCCGAGGGCGTCCAGGGATCCGGCCGCCTTGAGCACGACGAGGCTGACGCCGAACGCGGCGACGATCGCGGTGAGCACGGACCGGGTGGCGGGCCGCCGGCCCAGCAGCAGGGCGGAGAGCCCGATGACGAACAGCGGTCCGACCGAGCCGACGACCGCGGCCATCCCGCCCGGCAGCCGGTACGCCGAGAGGAACAGCAGCGGGAAGAAGGCGCCGATGTTGAGCGCACCCAGCACCGCCGCCTTGCCCCACCAGATGCCGCGCGGCAGCACCCGGGCGAGGGCGAGCAGCACCAGTCCGGCGGGCAGGGCCCGCAGCACAGCGGTGAACAGCGGGCGGTCCGGCGGCAGGAACTCGGTGGTGACGGCGTAGGTGGTGCCCCAGGAGACGGGGGCGAGGGCGGTGAGCAGGACGGTCGTGGACCGCTTCACGGCGGGTCCCTTCGCAGAATTCAGCTTGGCGATAAGTAGCTTAGCACTAAGCAAGTTTCCCGCAAGCTACTTTCTTGCGGCCGACCCACCCACGGCGGATACTCCTGCCATGACGCAGAGCCGCCCCCCAAACCAGCCGGACCGGCCCGCCCCCGACGCGGTCGACGCGATCATCGAGCAGTGGGCCGCCGTACGCCCCGACCTCGACACCGGCGCCATGGAGGTCTTCGGCCGGATCTACCGCCTGTCCCGCGCGATGGCCGACCGCACGGAGAAGACGTACGCCCGCTTCGGCATCTCCCGCGGCGAGTTCGACGTCCTGGCGACCCTGCGCAGGTCCGGCGAGCCGTACACCCTCTCGCCGCGCCAGCTCGCCGCCACCCTCATGCTCACCACCGGCGGCATGACCGGCCGCCTCGACAAACTCGAACGCGCCGGGCTCCTGCGCCGCTCCCCCGACCCGCACGACCGCCGCGGCCTCCAGGTCACCCTCACCGACGAGGGCCTGTCGCTGACCGAGGAAGCGGTCGGCGCGGGCGTCGCCACCCAGACCGAGGCCCTGGCCGCCCTCACCGACGAACAGGCCCGCCAACTGGCGGACCTGCTGCGGCAACTGCTGGCGGGCACCGCCTAGCCGGCGTCACCGCCCCGCCCCGGGCCCGATGCCGCCCGGCCGAGGACGGCGCCGTCCGCCGGGCTCATGAGCCGGGCGTGTCCGCGCGCCCCACGTGGACGGCGAGGGCCCGCTCGATGTCCGTCGCGGTGGCCGTGTCGGCCGCCCACGCCACATGGCCGTCCGGGCGGACCAGCACGACGGTGCGGCGCGGGCTCCGCCAGTGGGCGGTGGTGAGGCGGTCCTCGCGGCCGGGGTCCGGGCCGTGGGCGGCCGGGGTGATCAGGACGAAGCGGAGGCCGCGCAGGGCCTCGTAGAGGCGGGAGCCGTCGGCGAGGCGGAGGTCGGGGACCCGGGTGCCGGTCAGCGGGTGGGCGCCGCGGGGCGCGGGGTAGCGGTAGCCGATGCCGGTGATCTGGCCGAGGGCCCTGCGGCGGACCGGGCCGGCGAGGCCGGCGAAGGCGGTCGTGGCCACGCGGAGCGCCAGCGCCGCGGGACGCTTCGCCATGGCCAGCCGGAGGATGCCGCCGCTGCTGCGGAGCACCGTCCGGCCGACGGGGTGGCGTTCGGAGTGGTAGGTGTCGAGGAGGTCCGGGCCGGCGTGGCCGTGGATCACCTGGGCCAGCTTCCAGCCGAGGTTGGCCGCGTCCTGGAGGCCCGTGTTCATGCCCTGGCCGCCCGCGGGGCTGTGCACGTGGGCGGCGTCGCCGGCGAGGAAGACCCGGCCGACGCGGTACGCGGGCGCCTGGCGCTCGTCGCTGTGGAAGCGGGACAGCCAGCGGGGGTCGTGCATGCCGAAGTCGTCGCCGAGCGCGAGGCGGGCGATCTGCCTGATCTCGTCCAGGTCGACGGGCGTGTCGTCGGGGACGTTGCGGTCGCGGTGCCAGGCGGCGACCCGGTGGTAGCCGTCGCCGAAGGGCGCGACGAGCGCGAAGGCGCCGCCGATCGCGTCGGCGGTGATCAGGTCCGCGTGCTCGGGGGCCAGCCGGACGTCCGCGAGGACGATGGAGCGGATCCCGGAGCGGCCGGGGAAGGGCAGTCCGACGGCTTCGCGGACGACGCTGCGCAGGCCGTCCGCGCCGACGGCGTACGCGGCGCGCAGCGTCTGCGGCCGGCCCTCGCGGTCCTCGGCCTCGACCGTCACGCCGGTCGCGTCCTGGGTCAGCCCGGTCACCTCGGTCTCGTACCGGAAGTCCGCTCCCGCCTCGACCGCCCGCCGCTCCAGGGCCTTCTCCACCTCGTACTGCGGGATGACCAGCAGGTGCCTGAAGCGGGAGCGGAGGGTGCCGAGGTCGACGCCGAGGCCTCCGAAGAGGCGCAGCCGTTCGAGGGGGTGGCCGATGGCCTCCAGTCCGTCCGCGAGGCCGCGGGCGTCGAGCTGTTCCAGGGTGCGGGCGTGCACGGCGAAGGCGCGGGTGAGGTTGCTGGTCCGGTGGGGGCGCTTCTCGAGGACGATGACCGGGACACCGGCGGTGGCGAGGTCACCGGCGAGGAGGAGCCCGGTGGGGCCGGAGCCGACGACGATGACCGAGTGCGGGGTGGTGGGGGTGGTGCCAGTGCCGTGCATCAAGGCCTCCTGGATGCCAACGACTGTTGGTCAACGCTTGTTGGCAACATAGGACGCATCGGGTCCTCAGTCAACACTTGTTGGCCAACACGCGTGGACCTACTCTCGTCCGCATGACCGACAACCCCCGGGGCCGCCGCTCCGACGCCACCCGCACCGCCATCCTGGAAGCGGCCCGCGAACGCTTCGCCGCCGACGGCTACGACCGCGCCACCATCCGGGCCATCGCCAGGGACGCGGACATCGACCCCTCGATGGTCATGCGCTACTACGGCAACAAGGAAGGCCTGTTCGCCGCGGCCGTCGCCGTGGATCTGGGGTTGCCCGGTCTCTCCGGACTCCCCCGCGACACCGTCGGCCCGGCCGTGGCGGAGCACTTCCTCGACCTGTGGGAGGGCAACGAGGTGCTGACCGCCCTGGTGCGGGTGGGCGCGGCCAGTCAGGCGGGGGCCGAACGGATCCAGGGCATCTTCCGGGAGCAGCTGCTGCCGGTCGCCCGCCGGATCTGCCCGGACCCGGAGCAGGTGCCCGCGCGCGCCGCGCTCGTCGCCTCGCAGCTGCTCGGCCTCGCGCTCACCCGGTACGTGCTGCGCATCCCGCCCGCCGTGGACCTGACCCGCGAGGAGATCGTGGCGTGGCTCGGGCCGACGCTCCAGCGGTACCTGACCGCGCCGAACCCCTGACCCGGGGAGCGGCGCGGGACAACACGACCGGGGGCGCCGGCCCGCCGCACGTACGGCGAACACGCGTACGTGCGGCGGGCCGGCG
>NZ_MUND01000537.1 GCF_002154375.1 Streptomyces glaucescens
GTCGCTGGTCGCGGCCTCGCGTACGACGCCCAGGGCGTCGAACGCGAGGCCGCGACCAGCGACTACAACCCGGTCTCCGTGATCGGCTCGCTCTTCGGCGAGCAGCGGGTCGTCGAACCCGTCATGCCGGTCGACGAGGAGAAGCTGCACTCCGCCCTGGAGACCGCGGCGGGCGGCGCGGGCACCGCGACCGACGGCACGATCCGCTTCGAGTCCGGCAAGGCTGTCCCCGTCTACGGCAAGCCGGGCAAGGGCATCGACGCCGACCGGGCCGGTGAGGCCGTCGCCGAGGCGTACCGCGCCCAGGTGGAGACGGGCACCGCGACGGCGGTCGCGCTGCCGACCGCCACCAAGCAGCCGACGGTCTCGAACGCCGAGGTCGACCGGATGATGAGGGAGTTCGCGGAGCCCGCGATGTCCGACATCGTCAGGGTGCAGACCGACGCGGCGCACTCGATCCCCTTGAGCCCGGAGAACTCCCTCTGGAAGTTCCTCCGCGTCAAGGCCGTCAACGGCAAGCTGGTCGACAGCCCGGACCTGAACGCCCTCGAGCAGCTCTACGGCAGCACCTTCGACGGCGTCCTCATCACCCGCGGCACCGGCGAGAAGACCCCGGTGACCCCCGAGGACGTCTACGGCGCCCTCCGCACGGCCCTGCTGAGCAAGACGAACAGGACAGCGGTCATCGAAACGAGCTGACATCGAGGAAGAGGCCCCCGGACAGGAACCGGGGGCTTCTTCTCACGCCGGACACGAGCACTCGCTCCAGGGGCGCGACGGACCGCGCGACAAGCCATGGGCGAGCCGCAGCCGCGACGGTCGGGAAACGCCGACGGCGGACCGCTCGTCCGGCATCGCTAGTTCAGCATGGCCCGAGCGGCCCGGGCCTCCCCCCGCAGCCGCTCTCCCGCCCCCTCGTCCACGGCGGTGACGACCTCCGCGTACGCCTCCAGCTCCTCCGCCCCGGCGACGAACTCACCCCGCTGCACCAGCAGCCGGGCCCGCTCGTACCGCAGCCGCGCCGGATGCGACGGCAGCAGCAGCGACAGCTCCACCGCCCACAGGGAGACGTCCGACCGCTCCGGCCGGGCGGCGGCCCACGCCCGGATGTTGTTCAGGATCCGCAGCACGACCTCGCCCGGCGCCGCGGGCGTCAGCACCGAGGGATCGAGCGGCGCCCCCGTGGAGCCGACCACGAGCAGCTCCGCATCCATCCCGGTCAGCACCCGCCCCCCGTCGAACGGATCAGCGAGCACGCGCTCCCCGGCCGTCCCGAACCCCACGACGAAGTGCCCGGGCAGCGCGACGCCGTACACCGGCGCCCCGGCCCGCCGCGCCACCTCCATCCACACCACGGACAGCAGGATCGGCAGGCCGCGGCGGCGCCGCAGCACCTCGTGCAGCAAGGAGGACTCCAGCAGCCGGTAGTCCCCGGCGGTGCCCCGGAACCCGAGCCGTCCGCCCAGCAGGTCCCGGGTCGCCTCGGCCCACGCGCGCGGCCCGCCGGGCCGGTACGGCAGCAGCCCGGCCAGCCGGTCCAGCTCCATCTGGGCGGCGTCGATGCCCGCCTCGTCCAGCGCGGAGTCGCCCGCGGCCGCCAGCAGCAGGCAGAGCATGGACAGGTCGGGCCGCTCGGCCCGCGCCTCCTCGGCGAACCGCAGCCGCAGCTCGGCGGCCCGCCCGGGCGGCGGAGGGAACGGAGGACGCAGCACGGCCGGCACCCCTCAGCCCAGTCCGGCGGGGGAGCCGCCGGACTCGTTCGCCGTCGCCGGCTCCCGGTAGTGGTGGTACGCGTGGTGGGCGGCGAAGCCCAGCTCCCCGTACAGCGCCCGCGCCGCCGCGTTGTCCGTCTCGACCTGGAGCCAGCCGGCCGACGCACCCTCCTCCAGGGCCCGCCCGGCGAGCGCGGCCATCACCGCGGTGGCCAGCCCGCGCCGCCGCAGCGCCGGATCGACCTCCACGGCGGCGAACCCGGCCCACCGCCCGTCGACCACGCACCGCCCGATGGCGGCGGGCGGCGCCCCCGCCTGCTCTCCGGGCACGGTCGCGAACCACACGGACGGCCCGCCGTTCAGCACCCGCAGCGCCACCTCGCTCAGCCCCTTGCGCCGGTACCGGGCCAGCCACGCCTCGTCGGCCTGGCGGGACAGCCGCACCTCCACGGGCGTCTCCCGGTCCGCGACGGGGGCCAGGGCACCGGTCCACAGCTCGGCGGTCACCTCCCGCACCCAGCCGCGCCCGGCCAGCTGCGCGCACAGCAGCTCCTGGGTGTCCTCGCCGCCGGTGGTGGCCTGGACGTACGCGGGCAGGCCGCGCTCGCCGTACCAGCGCCGTACGACGGACAGGGCGTCGTCGAGCGGCAGCCCCGGGTCCCCCAGTGCCAGCACCGAGTTGGCCCGCCGCGTGAAGCCGCCCGCGGCCCGCAGCTCCCAGTCGCCCAGCCGTTCGCTCTCCACGGGCCGCCACGCCCGGGCGGAGATCCGCGCGAGTTCCGGACAGGAGGCGGCGGGCCCGCGGCGGCGTGCCGGGGCGGCGGGCACCACCTTGCCCGCGACCAGCGAGGATTCCGGAATGCGGACGGATTCACCGTCCCGCCGTGTGATCAGGAGCACACCGTCGTCCCAGGATGCGAGAACACCTACCGTGTCGGTGAATTTCTTTTGCGTCCCTGTGCTGCCGCTAGGGTGGCTCAAGCGCCGCACGGAGACGCGTTTGCCCACGTCAGCAGTGGTGATTCGGACCTCAAGGCGCCCTGCCGCGGAGATTTCCACAGGTCGGTTCACCCCTCCTGTTCGGATCTTGCCCAAGAACGGAGATACTAGGGGCGGGCATCGACGACGCCGCGCTCCCGCGCGCCAGGCGGCGGAGCCTGAGGAGGCCCGCCAGCGCCCTATCGAGGAGGAACGACAGCGTGACCTACGTCATCGCGCAGCCTTGTGTCGACGTCAAGGACAAGGCGTGCATCGAGGAGTGCCCGGTCGACTGCATCTACGAGGGCCAGCGGTCCTTGTACATCCACCCGGACGAATGCGTCGACTGCGGTGCCTGTGAGCCGGTCTGCCCGGTCGAGGCGATCTTCTACGAGGACGACGTGCCGGAGGAGTGGAAGGACTACTACAAGGCGAACGTCGAGTTCTTCGACGAGCTGGGCTCGCCCGGCGGTGCCAGCAAGCTCGGTCTGATCGAGCGCGACCACCCGTTCGTCGCCGGTCTGCCGCCGCAGGGCGAGTAACACCGCGCCGGCGGCCCGCCATCCGCGCCGCCTCGGTCCCGTACGGCCTGATCGCCTCCGATCGCCGTACGGGACCGAGGCGTTTGCCGTACGAAGAGAGTGAGCGAGAAACCGTGTCCGCAGTCTCCGACCGCCTCCCGACCTTCCCCTGGGACAAGCTCGCGCCGTACAAGAAGACGGCCGCAGAGCACCCGGACGGCATCGTGGACCTGTCCGTGGGCACGCCCGTCGACCCCGTGCCCGAGCTGATCCAGAAGGCGCTGGTCACCGCGGCCGACTCACCGGGCTACCCGACGGTGTGGGGCACGCCGGAGCTGCGGGACGCGATCACCGGCTGGCTGGAGCGCCGCCTGGGCGCCCGCGGCGTCACCCACCACCACGTGCTGCCGGTCGTCGGCTCCAAGGAACTCGTCGCCTGGCTCCCCACCCAGCTGGGCCTCGGCCCCGGCGACCGGGTCGCCCACCCGCGCCTCGCCTACCCGACCTACGAGGTCGGCGCCCGGCTGGCGCGCGCCGCGTACGAGGTCTACGACGACCCGACCGAGCTGGACCCGGCGGGCCTGAAGCTGCTCTGGCTGAACTCGCCGTCCAACCCGACCGGCAAGGTCCTCGCCAAGGAGGAGCTGACCCGGATCGTGGCCTGGGCCCGTGAGCACGGCGTGCTGCTCTTCTCGGACGAGTGCTACATCGAGCTGGGCTGGGAGGCCGACCCGGTCTCGGTGCTGCACCCGGACGTCAACGGCGGCTCCTACGACGGCATCGTCTCGGTGCACTCCCTCTCCAAGCGCTCCAACCTCGCGGGCTACCGGGCCGCCTTCCTGGCCGGTGACCCGGCCGTGCTCGGCCCGCTGCTGGAGATCCGCAAGCACGGCGGGATGATGACCTCCGCGCCCACCCAGGCGGCCGTCGTGGCGGCCCTGGGCGACGACGAGCACGTGCGCGTGCAGCGCGAGCGGTACGCCGCCCGCCGCACCGCCCTGCGCGAGGCGCTGCTCGGCCACGGTTTCCGCATCGAGCACAGCGAGGCCAGCCTCTACCTGTGGGCGACCCGCGACGAGTCCTGCTGGGACACCGTGGCGCACCTCGCCGAGCGCGGCGTCCTCGTCGCGCCGGGCGACTTCTACGGCCCGGCGGGGGACCGGTTCGTCCGGGTGGCGCTGACGGCCACGGACGAGCGGGTGCGGGCGGCCGTGGAGCGGCTGGCGCGGTAGCCGCCCGGCGGGACGCGGACAGGGGGAAGCGGACACGGGAAAGGGGTCCAGGGAGCGCGTCCCCGGACCCCTTTTCCGTCGATCCGTACGGTGTGCGTCAGCCGAGGGAGAGGCCCGTGGCGGGCAGCTGCTGGGTGGGGAGGCCGCCCTTGGTCAGCGAGCTGGTGGGCAGCCCGCCCTTGCCGGCGGCCTGGGCGGCGTCGCCGACGAAGCCTCCGGCGGAACCGGCCACGTCCCCGGCGGCCTTCTGCGCGACCGGCGTCACCTTCTTCGCCGCCTTGCCGGTGGTCTTGCCGGACTGCTTGACGGTCTTGCCGCCGGTCTCGCCCGCCAGCTCGGTGACGTTCTGGGCGGTGCTGTCGACGGCGTTGCCGACGTTCGCGCCGTCCAGGGCGGTCATCCCGCCGAGGTTCTGGGCGGCCGGCAGTTCGGGAGCCGCGGAGGCGGCACCGGCCGCGCCGACCACGGAGGCCGCTCCCGCTGCGGTGAGCAGCGCGGCACGGGCGATCCGGCGGGTCAGGGGGAGGGACATGATGCTCCTTCGACGGGAAGAGAACGTAAAGAGAACGTGCGCCGTGACTACCGCTCGACCCCCCGTCGAGGTTGCGGACACCGAACGTAAAGAGTTGGCAATGCGTCGCATTATCGGCTGTGGATAAAAAGGGACAAAGGGCTGTCGGTCCGAAAGTCCGCCGAATCCTTACAGCCCTTTGTTCCCAATGGTTCCCGGGGAGGCCGAGGTGACCACGCGAAAACCTGCGCACACCGCCGCCCGCACGGGGCCGGCATTAACCCGTCCGGGTGACCGTCCGCACTACTGCGCGGTGACGATCCGGACCGCTCCGGCGCTCCCGCCGCTCTTGGCGTCGGCCGCCGCTTCCGTCGTGCGCCAGCGGCCCTCCGTGGTGCCCGCCACCCACTCGCGGCCCGCGTACGAGACCCGCTCGATGTGCAGCGCGGAAGCGTTGGCCACCGCCCAGTGGGCCAGCTGCCAGCCCCGCTCACGCTCGGCCCGCCCGTCCCCGGCGCCCGGCTGCTCCGCGACCGGGACCGTCACGGTCCGCCCGCTCGTCTCGGCGCTCACCGTCGGCCGCGGGGACGCCTCGGCGCCCACCTCGGCGCCGGTCTCCTCCATCGCGTCCCGCCCGAAGTCCCGCACCAGCGCCGAGCGCACCCCGTCCGGACCGGTGACCCGGGTCGCGTCCGGGCGCCCCTGACAGGTCAGGGTGGCCCCCGCGCGGCCGGTGAGGGCGGCGGCGAGCAGCGTGGCGTCCGGCTCGTGCTTGGCGTACGCCTGCGGGAAGCCGCTGCGCTGCACCCGCTGGGCGGCCACGGTGAGGGGCAGCCGGGTGTAACCGGGCACCTCGGCCAGATGGTCGTAGAACATGCCCGCCGAGTAGATCGGGTCCATGATCTGCTTCTCGGTGCCCCAGCCCTGCGACGGGCGCTGCTGGAAGAGGCCGAGCGAGTCGCGGTCGCCGTGGTCGATGTTGCGCAGCGCCGACTCCTGCAGCGCGGTCGCCAGCGCGATCGTCACCGCCCGCTCGGGCAGCCCGCGCGCGGTGCCGACGGCGGTGATCGTCGCCGCGTTCACCGCCTGCTCCGGGGAGAACTCGTACGTCGCCCCGTCACCCTCGCCCGAGACCACCTTGCAGCCCGGACCGCCGGCCCCGCCGGTGACGTACTGCACCGCGAGATACCCCGCGACCGCGAGCAGGACCACGAAGGCCGCCCCGCAACGCAGGAGACGGCCGTGACGCTTGGGAGAAGGGGACGGCTCTGGCACGCGTCCAAGGTACTGGAGCTCCCGCGACACCCTGAGCCGGGTGGGCGCCGTGCCCGATGGGCGGCGGCGTTAGGGTCGACGGCATGGCCGATACCCCGCTCGATCTCACGCTGGACGCCGCGCGGCTCACCGCGCAGCTCGTCGACTTCCCCTCGGTGAGCGGCGGTGAGAAGCCGCTCGCGGACGCCGTCGAGACCGCCCTGCGCGCCCTGCCGCACCTCACCGTCGACCGCCTCGGCAACAACGTCGTGGCGCGCACCGACCTGGGCCGGCCGGAGCGCGTGATCCTCGCCGGGCACATCGACACCGTCCCGATCGCGCAGAACGTGCCGTCCCGCCTCGACGAGGACGGCGTGCTGTGGGGCTGCGGCACCTGCGACATGAAGTCGGGCGTGGCCGTCCAGCTGCGGATCGCAGCCACGGTCCCCGCCCCCAACCGCGACCTGACCTTCGTCTTCTACGACAACGAGGAGGTCGCGGCCGACCTCAACGGCCTCAAGCACGTCTGCGAGGCCCGCCCCGACTGGCTGGAGGGCGACTTCGCGGTGCTCCTCGAGCCGTCCGACGGCCAGGTCGAGGGCGGCTGCCAGGGCACCCTGCGGATGCTGCTCAGGACCACCGGCGAGCGGGCCCACTCCGCGCGCGGCTGGATGGGCTCCAACGCCATCCACGCGGCGGCCCCGATCCTTCAGCGCCTGGCCGCGTACGAGCCCCGGTGGCCGGTGATCGACGGGCTGGAGTACCGGGAGGGCCTGAACGCGGTCTTCATCTCGGGCGGGGTCGCCGGGAACGTGATCCCCGACGAGTGCGTGGTGACCGTGAACTTCCGCTACGCGCCCGACCGTACGCCCGAGGAGGCGATCGCCCATGTGCGCGAGGTGTTCGCGGACTGCGGGGTGACGGAGTTCGTGGTCGACGACCACAGCCCCGGCGCGCTGCCCGGTCTCTCCCACCCGGCCGCCGCGGCCTTCATCGAGGCGGTCGGCGGCACCCCGATGCCCAAGTACGGCTGGACGGACGTCTCCCGCTTCTCCGCGCTCGGCGTCCCGGCGGTCAACTACGGCCCCGGCAACCCGCACTTGGCACACAAGCGGGACGAGCGGGTAGAGACAACGAAGATCCTCGCGGCGGAGGAGCGGCTGCGCTCCTGGCTGACGGCCTGAGCGCGCACCGCGCTCCGTGGGCCGGGCGCTTCGTGGCGGACACGCGCGCGTCCCCCCTCCGTAACCCGCGTAGATCTACGCTGAGACAGAAAGACGTGGCAACCGGAGGGAGCGCACATGGCTACCGGCAACCCTGAGGGCAGCAAGCAGCCGCCGGAGGAGCAGCGCCTCGGACCGGTCCTCCGGAGGCGGGACCAGGTGCAGACGAGCACCACGGACCAGCGGCTGCTGGACGAGCGCGCTCCCTCCGACTGGGTGCACACCGACCCCTGGCGGGTGCTGCGCATCCAGTCGGAGTTCATCGAGGGCTTCGGCACGCTCGCCGAACTCCCGCCCGCCATCAGCGTGTTCGGCTCGGCGCGGACACCGGCGGACTCGCCCGAGTACGAGGCGGGGGTGCGGCTGGGCCGGGGCCTGGTCGAGGCCGGGTTCGCCGTCATCACCGGCGGCGGGCCGGGCGCGATGGAGGCCGCCAACAAGGGCGCCTGCGAGGCGGGCGGGATCTCCGTCGGCCTCGGCATCGAGCTGCCCTTCGAGCAGGGGCTCAACCCGTACGTCGACATCGGCCTGAACTTCCGCTACTTCTTCGTGCGGAAGATGATGTTCGTGAAGTACGCGCAGGGGTTCGTGGTCCTGCCCGGCGGCCTGGGCACCCTCGACGAACTCTTCGAGGCGCTGACCCTCGTCCAGACCCAGAAGGTCACCCAGTTCCCCATCGTGCTGTTCGGCACCGAGTACTGGGGCGGGCTGGTCGACTGGCTCAAGAGCACGCTCATCGCCCAGGGGAAGGCCGCCGAGAAGGACCTCACCCTGTTCCACCTCACCGACGACGTGGACGAGGCGGTCGCCCTCGTCTCGAAGGAGGCGGGCCGCTAGGGGGTGTCGTCAAGCTTCCGTCGTCGTCGGCAGGACTGCCCTGCGGCGTCCGGTGCGCCGAGAGCAAGCACCCGTCGCCGCAGCGCAGACATGGCGGCGACGACGGTAGGTTGACGACTCCTCCTAGCGGCCCACCTCCTTCGAGACGAGGGCGACCGCCTCGTCCACGTCGTCGGTGAGGTGGAACAGGGTGAGGTCCTT
>NZ_MUND01000538.1 GCF_002154375.1 Streptomyces glaucescens
GGTTGTAGGGCCGGTGCTCCTCCTCGCCGAAGTGCTGGCCGGACGCTACAGCCCCGAGGTGATCGCCCTCCCGGCGCCCGCGGAGCTGACCCGTGCCCGGGTCACCGGCATCGACCGCGAGGGCCGCACCCTGCACTGCGCGGACGGCTCGGAGATCGCATACGACACGCTGGTCCTGGCCACCGGCTCCAACCCGGTGCTGCCACCCCTGCGCGGGCTGTTCACCCCGGACCACGAACTGCCGGAGGGCGTCCACGCCTTCCGCACCATGGACGACTGCCTGGGCCTGTCCAAGGCGGTCCGGCCGGGCGTCCGCGCGGTCGTCATCGGCGGCGGCCTGCTCGGGGTCTCCGCGGCCCGCGCCCTCGCCATGCGGGGTGCGCAGGTCGTGCTCGCCCAGCAGTCCGAGCGGCTGATGGAGCGCCAGCTCGACCCGGCCGCCTCCCGGCTGGTCCGGCGCCACCTCGGCGACCTCGGCGTGGAGGTCCACACCGATCTGCGGGTACGCGACGTGCGGGTGGTCGGCGGCGCGGTCCGCTCGGTGGAGATGGCCGACGGCTACGCCCTCGACGCCGACCTCGTCGTCCTCGCCTGCGGGGTCCACCCGCGGGTCGGCCTCGCCAAGGCGGCCGGGCTCGCCGTGCACAAGGGCGTCCTGGTCGACGACGAGCTGCGCACCTCCGACCCGCACATCCGGGCGATCGGGGACTGCGCCCAGCACGACGGGACCGTGTACGGGCTCGCCGCCCCCGCGCTGGAACAGGCGGACGTCCTGGCCCGGCTGCTCGCCGGCGACGACACCGCCCGCTACGCCGGCACCCGTTCCCTCACCCGCCTCACCCTCTCCGGTCAGGCCCCCTTCGACCTCGCCGCGTTCGGTGAGACGGAACCCCGCCCCGGCGACGACGTCGTGCAGCTCGCCGACGCCACCCGCGGCACCTACCGCAAGGTCGTCGTCCGCGACGACCGCCTGGTCGGCGGGGTCCTCGTCGGCGAACTCGGCACCGTCGGCGCGCTCGCCCGCGCCTGGGAGGGAGCAGAGCCGCTCCCCTCTGACGGCGGCCCCCTGCTCCACCTGCTCACCAATGACGGAGGCTCCTGATGTCCACGACCGCACCTGCTGCTGGGGAGCGCCCCACGATCGTGCTCGTCGGCCATGGCATGGTCGGCCAGCGCTTCCTCGAAGCACTCGCCGAGCGCGGCCTGACCGCCACGCACCGCGTGGTCGTGCTCTGTGAGGAGCCGCGTCCCGCGTACGACCGGGTGCAGCTCACCTCGTACTTCTCGGGCAGGTCGCCCGAGGACCTGTCCCTGACGGACCTGGCGTTCATCGAGGAGCACGGCATCGAGCTGTACGTCGGGGACCCGGCGGAGACCGTCGACCGCGACTCCCGCAAGGTGACCGCCCGCTCCGGTCTCGTCGTCGACTACGACGTCCTCGTCCTGGCCACCGGCTCGTACCCGTTCGTGCCGCCGGTCCCGGGCAAGGACGCCGAGGGCTGCTTCGTCTACCGCACCATCGAGGACCTGCTCGCCATCGAGGAGTACGCGAAGAGCCGGGCGACCTCGGGTGCCGTGGTCGGCGGCGGCCTGCTCGGGCTGGAGGCCGCGGGCGCGCTGAAGGGCCTCGGTGTCGAGACGCACATCGTGGAGTTCGCGCCGCGGTTGATGCCGGTGCAGGTCGACGACGGCGGCGGCGCGGCACTGCTGCGCACCATCGAGGACATGGGCCTGTCCGTGCACACGGGGGTGGGCACGCAGGAGATCCTGACCGACGCCGCGGGCGCCGTCACCGGCATGAAGCTGTCCGACGGCTCGGAGCTGGCCACCGACATGGTGATCTTCTCCGCCGGTGTCCGCCCCCGCGACCAGCTGGCCCGCGACTGCGGCCTCACGGTCGGCGAGCGCGGCGGCATCGCGGTCGACGAGCAGTGCCGCACGGTCGCCGACCCGCACGTCTTCGCCATCGGCGAGTGCGCGCTGGCCGCGGACGGCCGGGTGTACGGCCTGGTGGCGCCCGGTTACGAGCAGGCCGAGACGGCCGCCGCGACCATCGCCGCCGACGAGGCGTCCTTCACCGGCGCCGACCTGTCCACCAAGCTGAAGCTGCTCGGTGTCGACGTGGCCTCCTTCGGCGACGCGCACGGCACCGCCGAGGACTGCCTCGACGTCGTCTACTCCGACTCCCGCTCCGGCCTGTACAAGAAGCTGGTCATCGGCCGCGACGGCACCCTGCTCGGCGGCATCCTGGTCGGCGACGCGGAGGCCTACGGCACCCTGCGCGCGTTCACCGGCTCGGTCCCGCCCGTCTCCCCCGAGCAGCTGGTCCTCCCGGCGGGCGCCGGCGCCCCGGCCCAGCTCGGCCCGACCGCGCTGCCCGACGAGGCGGTCATCTGCTCCTGCCACAACGTCACCAAGGGCACCATCCGCGGCGCGGTCACCGACCACCAGTGCACCACCGTGCCCGAGGTGAAGAAGTGCACCAAGGCCGGCACCGGCTGCGGCTCCTGCGTCAAGGTCCTCGGCCAGCTCGTCACCGCCGAGCTGGAGGCCGGCGGCATCGAGGTCGACAAGGGCCTGTGCGGCTGCTTCGCCCAGACCCGCGAGGAGCTGTACGAGATCGTCCTCGCCCTGCGCATCACCTCCTACCAGGACCTGCTCGACCGCTACGGCCGGGAGGACGCGCGCGGCGGCGACGGCTGCGAGGTCTGCAAGCCCACGGTCGGCTCGATCATCGCCTCCCTCGCGCCCGCCATCGGCGCCGACGGCTACGTCCTGGAGGGCGAGCAGGCGGCGCTCCAGGACACCAACGACCACTTTCTGGCCAACCTCCAGAAGAACGGGTCGTACTCCGTCGTCCCTCGTATCCCCGGCGGTGAGATCGCCCCGGAGAAACTCATCGTGATCGGGGAGATCGCCCGGGACTTCGGCCTCTACACCAAGATCACCGGCGGTCAGCGCATCGACATGTTCGGCGCGCGCGTGGAACAGCTCCCCTCGATCTGGGCCCGCCTCGTCGACGCCGGCTTCGAGTCCGGCCACGCCTACGGCAAGTCGCTGCGCACCGTGAAGTCCTGCGTCGGCCAGACCTGGTGCCGCTACGGCGTCCAGGACTCCGTCCGGATGGCGATCGACCTGGAACTGCGCTACCGGGGCCTGCGCTCCCCCCACAAACTGAAGTCGGCCGTCTCGGGCTGCGCCCGCGAGTGCGCGGAAGCCCAGTCCAAGGACTTCGGCGTCATCGCCACGTCCAACGGCTGGAACCTCTACGTCGGCGGCAACGGCGGCGCCACGCCGCGCCACGCGGACCTCCTCGCCCAGGACCTGTCGGACGCCGAACTGATCCGCCTCATCGACCGGTTCCTGATGTTCTACATCCGCACCGCCGAC
>NZ_MUND01000539.1 GCF_002154375.1 Streptomyces glaucescens
GCCAAGTGAAATGACGTCTTACAGGGCTAGGTACGCGGTGCCAGTGCGACGTCGGTGCCGCACGCGAGCACGCCACGGCGCCCGGGACCGCCAGTACCTTCAGGGCGCCGCACACGTCCCGCTCGCTCGCGTCTCGCCGGCCGGGGCACGCACGAGATGTCAGCTGGCGCGTCGGCGCGGTGACGACGACAGCCATCACGACCTCGCATGCCGATAGCGGACAGCTGCTCCACCCGCTCCGGCGTCAGCGTCGCGGTCCTGCTGCGCTGGCTGCTGATCCACGCGCCGAGCTTCAGCTCCCGCACCTGCTCGGCCCGGCCGCTGCCGTCGGCGAGGCCGATGAAGGGGCGCACCGCGGTCATCTGCGACGGCAGCAGCTCGGCCAGCTGAGCCTGGGCGCCGGACCGGTGCTGGAGGGGCTGGGCCGGTGGCGGGCGTAGACAAGGACGTCGCGACCGTGCGGCGTGAGGCGGGCCGCCCACCGCACAGTCCCGTCCGCCCGGGCGGACAGTCCCGCCGACTCGGCTCTGTCCGCCAGCGCCGCGCCTCGGGCGCCACCGCCGTAGCCGCCAGGTATGGCGGCTACCCTGCCGCCGATGGCCGCCATCTTCCTGGCCGCCACCGTGGTGGCGGTAGTGCTCTCGCGGAGCCCTGGCTGATCCTTCAAGCCGGCCCAGATCCGGTCCCGGGCGCCGCCGGGCGGGCGGGCCCGGCTGCGCGCAGCGTCTCGGACGGCCGCTTGGTCTCAACGGGCCCGATGTCCTGCATCTGCGGGCGGCGCGTGTCGAGACGATCCCGGTCCCGGATCGTGGATGGGCCCTGGCCCATGAGAGCGAAGTGCGGAATCGTGCGGAGTCCGGGCTCGTCGCAGGGCCGTCGTCCAGCATGCGGCTGCCCAGGTCCGTTAGGGACATCAACCAGGCTAGTAAGGGAGAGTTCGTGGAAAAGGAAGACCTGTACGCGAAGGACGTCTCCGCCGTGCAGTGGCGCAAGAGCAGCAGGAGCATATTCGCCTGCGTGGAGGTGGGAGCTCTTGGTGGCGGGGCTGTGGTGCTGCGGGACTCGAAGGCCCCGGACCGTGGTGATCTGCGCTTCACTTCTCAGGAGTGGGCCGCGTTCCGTGACAGTGTGCGGGACGGCGAGTTCGGCTGAGTAGCCGCCACGTTCGGGGGCAGGCCGCCCATACCAGCGCAGCGCGGGCGATCAGCGGCCTGGCCGCCGTGCGGCGTGAGCGGCCGAAGCAGGCCATCCGCCGACGCCCCTGAACGCGATGTGCCAGGGATACTGGGTGGGCTTCTGGTTCAAGAACGCTGGAGCCGCCGCCCGGCCTGCGCAGGAGCAGCGCGGGTTCCACTTCCATGTGCAGCCGGTGCTGCCCTGACCCGCCCGGGCTCCGCGTCACCCAGTACCCATGGCACGGCGCCTGGGTCGTGGCCGCGCACGGCGCCTACGACCTGCACTCGATCAGGCCTCTGGCGAACGCGTTGCGGACCGCGGTCGACGCACATCCCAAGGTGGTCCTGGACGCCTCCGGCATCACCTTCGAGGACTCCACACTGCTGAACCTGCTGATCCTCACCCACCAGACAGGCAACCTGCGCGTGGCCGCGCCGTCACATCAGCTGCAGCGGCTCTGCGAGATCACGGCAGTCGACACCGTCCTGGAGACACGACAGACGGTGGACGACGCCGCCATCTCCTGAAACGCCCGCACCGGCACCACGGGCCGTCGCCGACGACGCCTGGGTTTCCGATGAACCTCGTGACGGGCGGGCCGCCGCCGGCAGAACCAGAGGCTGTCTCTGAGTCTCGACCATCACTTGTGTAGGTTTCGTGTGTGAGTGATGAGGTTAATCTGCAGAAGTTGTTCGACGATGTGTGTCAAACGCTTTCCCGTGCCGGCTTCGATATCGCGTCCGCGAATGCTGAAGAGGATGCTGGGCTGCGGGTCCGCCAGGAGCCGGATGCGGTGGTCGTGGGCTGGGTTCCGGCGGACCAGTTAGATCCTGCTGGGAGGATGGACGCAGAGTATGAGGGTATTCGTACCGCCTTGCGTCAGGCGTTGCTGGAGATCCTCACTCAGGCCGGCTTCTCCGTGCAGGCGGACCGGTCCAGTGGAGAGGTGCGTGTGCAACCAGCCTGATCGCTGCCTCTCACCGCGCCGCAGCAGCTGAACGAACACCTGACGGCGTTCCTGGGATGATACGGATCCCTTGACACGGATCGGCGTCATCCATCGGTCAGCCGATGAATGGTTCTGACGCCTGGCCGCTCCGGTCTCGGACGTCACATGTCGCGCCGCTCTCGCGGCGGCCCGGCCGCCGACCGCTGGTGTTCTCCAGGGGAACGACGAACAAGCGCAGTAACCGGTGACAGCCAGTTGAGGGCGACTGGTACCGATTACGCTTTGGCGGGGCCGCGCCGGGGCCATCAGTCGCTCGCCGCCGTGCTTGGCGGTCGGCCACCTTTGGGGTTGGCCAGGCCGAACTCTTTGCGGGTGGGTGTCGGACGCCGCATCACCCGATCCGAACGGAGCCGGCCTAGGATCTCGACGGGCTGCTCAGCGCTACGTCGCGGGACAACTCGCCCAGCGCATCAGGCACGACTTCGAGCGAGTTGAGCTGTCGAGCTGTCCGGGGGCCGCGGGCCCCAGGATCCCGTGCTGCGCCCCGATGTCCGTCGATCGCGGCCGATGCGCGCGGGACGAGCACAGCGGCGCAGGAGTCTTGACGTACGGTGCTCGGGGTACGCGAGGAGACCACTGGGCCTTGGAAAGGGGCTGCGGATGTCGGTCGACCTCGTCGGCTTCCTCGGTGTCGTACTGGCGGCCTACGTGGTCCCGGGCCCGGACTTCCTCGTCGTGGTCAGATCGGCCACCGAACATTCCGCCAAGGGGCGGGCTGCGGCACTGGGCGCCCAGACCGGGCTGTGCGTCCACATGATCGCTGCCGTCGCCGGGCTGTCACTGATCGCCACCCGCTCCCCGGTCG
The DNA here is from genome assembly GCF_002154375.1 of Streptomyces glaucescens. Taxonomy (GTDB): domain Bacteria; phylum Actinomycetota; class Actinomycetes; order Streptomycetales; family Streptomycetaceae; genus Streptomyces; species Streptomyces glaucescens. The sequence continues at coordinate 2,991 of NZ_MUND01000539.1, forward strand.
TCTACGAGGCCATCAAGCTGCTGGGCGCTGCCTACCTCGTACATGTGGGGATCCGGGCGATTCTGACAGCCCGGCGCGCCGCTCGGCAGCGGCGCGCCCAGCGAGGCGTGACCGGCGGTCCGGAGGATGCCGCCCCGCCGTGGGGCACGGCGGGGAACGGTACTGCCCACGAGCGGTGGCGCTCCGGCTTCACCCAGGGTTTCCTCACCAACGTGCTCAATCCCAAGGCGGCGTTGTTCTTCCTCAGCGTGCTGCCGCAGTTCGTCCACGGCGGCGGCTCCGTCACACGGCAGATCCTCTTCCTCGGCATCCTGGACATCCTGATCGGCGTCGTCTACTGGTTCGCCCTCGTCGCCGTCGCCGCACAGTTGCGTGTGCTCCTCTCCCGGCCGAGGATCCGCCACCGCTGGGAGCTGGCGACCGGCTGGTTGTTCATCGCCGTCGGCGTGGGCGTCGCAGCGGCTGCGTGAACCGGAGACCGTGCAGTCACCAAGGCCCCTCCTCCGCCGCACCGTGACGGAACCGCCACCCGTGGCCGGGCCGGTTCAGGTGCCCTCGGCCGGGGTGTCCAGCGGCTGTGCCCGGGCGATGAGCAGGGCGACGTCGTCGTGTTCGGCCGGCTTCCGCAGCCGCTGCAGAAGCCAGTCGCAGGTCTCCTCCGCGGAGCTGCGCGGCGGGGACAGCAGGCGCACCAGGTCGCCCAGGCGACGGTCGATGGGGTCGTCGCGCGTCTCTACCAGGCCGTCGGTGTACAGGACGAGCTGGTCGCCCGGGAGCATGTCGAAGGTCGTGGTCTCGAAGGGGACGCCGCCCACTCCCAGCGGGGTGCCGGTGGGCAGTTCGAGGAGTTCGGGCGGCGCGCCGGCCCGTACCAGGACCGGCGGCAGATGGCCCGCGCAGGCCACCTGCAGATGGCGGAGTCGCGGGTCGTACACCGCGTACACGCAGGTCGCGATGTAGGGGTCGAGGCCCTGGGTGATCCGGTCGAGGTGGCTGAGGATCCGGGAGGGTGTGAGGTCGAGACCGGCGAGGGTGGAGGTGGCGGTCCGCAGCCGGCCCATGGTCGTGGCGGCCGGGATGCCGCTGCCCATGACGTCGCCCACCGCGAGGGCGGTGCGGTCCCCGCTGAGCGGGATGACGTCGTACCAGTCGCCGCCGACCTCGCTGAAGGCCTGTGCGGGCTGGTAGCGGGCGGCGATCTCCAGGCCGGGGTGGCGGGGCGAGGGTTGCGGCAGCAGACTGCGCTGGAGGGTCTCGGCGGCGCTGCGGATGTGCTGGTGCAGTACGGCGTTGTCGATGCTCAGCGCGGCGGACGAGGCGAGTTCGCAGGCGAGGGTGAGGTCGTTCTCGTCGAAGGGCTCCGGGTTGCGCGCACGGGCCAGGCCCATCACTCCGATGATCTGTCCGCGGGCGATGAGCGGGATGGCCATGTCGGTGTGGACTCCGGCCCGTGCAAGCAGGTCGGCGGCGGCGTCGTCGGTGGCGGCCCGGCCGAGGTCGCCGCTGCCCAGGTGCCTGATCAGCAACGGCTGTCGGGTGCGCAGGCAGTGGGCCGCAGGGTGGTTCGCGTGGTACGTGGTGAGCCGGCCCGGGGCGATGACGGGGTCGGAGGCGTCGGTAGGGCAGGCGGTCTTCACCGCGAGGGCGCGGAACAGCGGCGGCTGCTCACCGATGTCCGGCCGGCCGGTCCGCAGCACGGAGTCCAGCACGTCCACCGCGATCATGTCGGCGAGGTCGGGCACGAGCACGTCCGCCAGCTCCTGGGCGGTCCGCTCCACCTCCAGGGTGGTCCCGATGCGCGACGAGCCGTCGGCCATCAGCCGCAGGCGCTGCTGTGCCCGGTCGGCCTCCCTGGCCGCCTCGTATCGGTCGGTGACGTCGATCACGACGTTGGCGATGCCCAGGACGTTCCCGCCGTGGTCCTGCAGGCGGTAGATCGACACGGCCCAGGCGTGGTCGCGGTCGGGGTCGGCCCGGGTACGGCCCACCACCTGCCGGGCCACCACGGGCAGCCCGGTCTCCAGCACTTCCAGCATCTGGTTCTCGGCGGCCTCGAAGGGCGCGCCCGGAAGGATCTCGCGGAAGCTGCGGCCGACGTGACCGGCTTCTGGGACGCCGTGCATCGACGCCAGGGCCGGGTTGACGGCCACGTACCGCAACTCGGTGTCCAGGACGGACAATCCGATCGGCGCCTGGGTGACCAGCTGGCTGGACAGGGCCACTTTGCGCTCAACTGCCGCAACACGCCCCGGTCGGTGGCCAGACCCAGGGCGTAGTGGTCGCCGAGGTTGTCCGTCAGCCGCATGTTGCGGAACTCCACCACGAGGCTGCTGCCGTCCTTGTGCCGAACGGGGAAGGATCCCGCCCAGCCCCGGCCGGTCACCATCACCTCGGCGAAGAGCCTGATGGCCGCCTCGCGGTGTTCGGGGCTCAGCAGCAGGTGGGCCGCGTACTGTCCGACCGCTTCCTCACGGGTGTAGCCGAACAGCTCCTCGGCCTGCGGGCTCCACATGTCGATCCGGCCGTCGGCCTCGGCGAGGACCGCGGCGACGCCGAGCAGGTCCAGCAGCCCACTCGGGCCGGACGCGGGAGCCTTCGGACCACCCGAAGGCTCCGCGTGCTGATCCACTCGTCTCATCGCACTCACCCCTTCCACCTGGCGGCCTCCTCGCGCCTCGGTGGACGGACACACCGCATCCCCGCTGCCCGGCGACACACGTTCACCTTGCGGCACACGGCTGAGGACGGCCAGGGGACGCGCCGGAACAACACCCTGCCGAGATCGCTGCGGCGGACGGACGCCCCCGCATGAGAACGACAGGGGGCTCACCTCGCTGGATCGGCTGTCGCCTCGAGCTCGTCAAACGTCGTCCTGTGAGGGTCCTTCCGGGACGTGCTCCGGATGCGGACCCCGCCGAGTGGGGCTGACAGGCGGGTTTCGGGCCACGTATGGGCGGTCGTCCCGGCCGGAAGCCGGCCCGTACGGCCGCTCGTGAGCCGCCCGGGGGCCGAGGTGTCCGTGAAGGACCGCGCCGGTCAGCCGTGGCCGAAGGGGCATCCGCCCTTGCCTCGGGCCTTGGCGTCGTCGTCCAGGTAGAAGTTGGGGCGCTGGTCGGCCTCGTCGTAATAGCGGTGGAAGACCGGGGTGATACCGCCGGACACGGGGGGCACGATCCAGCTCCAGTCGGCGGGTACGGTGCGGCCCTGCTTCTCCTCCTTGGCGAGGTGGGCCATGAAGTGCCGGGACTCGGTGTGGTGGTCGCTGATCCTGACGCCGGCCCGGGCGAAGGAGTGCAGGACGGCGACGTTGAGCTCGACCAGGGCGCGGTCGCGCCACAGAGTGGTGTCGCTGCTGGTGTCGAGTCCGAGGTGTTCGGCGATGACGGGCAGCAGGTCGTACCGGTCGGCGTCGACGAGGTTGCGGGCCCCGATCTCGGTGCCCATGTACCAGCCGTTGAAGGGGGCGAGGGGGTAGTCGACGCCGCCGATGCGCAGCCGCATGTTGGAGATGGCCGGTACGGCGTGCCAGCGCAGTCCGAGGCCGCCGAAGTCGGGGCGGTCGGGGTGGCTGAGGTGGACCTCCAGGACGAGGTCCCGCGGGACGTCGAACAACTGGGGCTTGTCCTGGGCGGTTTCGATGACCCAGGGCAGCACGTCCCAGGCGCCGCCGGGGGCCTGCCAGCCCAGGCGCCTGACGGTGTCGGTGAACTCTGCGTAAGCCGGGTCGCCGACGATGTCACCGCTGTCCTGGCGGTGGCCGGCGTAACGGATGAGCTGGTCGTTCCACACCCGGGGGGCCCGGCTCTCCGGTGTTTCGGGGGCGAAGACGGAGATGACCGGGCGGATGCGGCCGCCGTTGGTGGCCTGGCGCAGATGGTCGCACAGGTGCCGGTGGATGTCCTCGGCGGTGGTGGCCCGGCGGCGGTCCAGGACCCGCAGGCTCTTCCAGTACAGGCGGCCGATGCACCGGCTGGAGTTGCGCCAGGCGACACGGGCACCGAAGACGAGTTCGTCGGCGCTGTGGGTGTAGGTGCCGGTCTCGTCGATCTGCGTGCGTATCTGCTGGAGCCGTGCGGTGAGCGGGAGGGGCTGGTCGGGGTGCTCTCCGTGGTGGAGGCGTACGAACTCCTCCGCCTCGTCCCAGTTCGCCTCGGCGGGGTCGGGCCGGGCCGACGGCGCGGGTCGGGCCGGCAGGCCGGGGGTGTCGGCGGTCGGGTCGAGGGTGTAGATGCGAGCCAGAAGCGTTTCGGAGTTCATGGGTTCCTCGCGGGTGGCGTTCGGCTCCGGCAGTGGGTCATGCGGCGGGCTGGTTCCGGGCCGACTACGGCGCGACGGTGGGCGCGGGCACCCGCGCGGAGGCATCGACGACTTCGGGGACGAGTCGTTCGCCGCGGGGTGCCCGCGCCGGCCGGGGAGCCGTGTCGTCGGACCGGCGGTGGGGACCGGGCTCAGGTGGCCAGGTCGCCGGACCGGGGCCGGCGGGCGATGGAGGTTCCGAACAGCTCGTCCCAGTACGGGGCCGAGATGCCGAAGCCTTTGGTGTCGTCGCGGAAGTGGTGGCGCATGTGGAGCGAGCGCAGGTGACGCATGAGCCGGCTCCTCGGGGTGGCCAGGTGCAGGTAGAGGTGGAACAGGTCGTAGCTGAGGTAGCCGAAGGTGTAGCCGGCGCCGAAGGTCAGCGGCAGGGAGCCGAGCCCGGAGGCCAGGTAGATGGTTCCGCCGACCATCGGGATGCTGAGCGCAGGACTGAGGATGGAGCGGCGCGGATCCGTCGGGTAGTCGTGGTGGATGCCGTGCAGGATGTAGTGCAGGCGTGCCCCGAAACCCTTCTCGGGCTCGTAGTGCAGCACGATGCGGTGTCCCCAGTACTCCGACAGCGTCCACGTGACGTAGCCCGCGGCCGCCCATCCGACGAGCGCCCAGCCGCCGGTCTCGCCGAGGGAGAACAAGACGCAGGCGGCGATCACCGGGGTGAACATGGCGACGGTGGTGACCGGGTGGACGTGGATGAGGTGGTCCAGCCAGCGCCAGCCGACGACGGCGGGGGCATTGCCGCGCCGGACGGCGCCCTTGTAGCTGCCGGGGCG
>NZ_MUND01000054.1 GCF_002154375.1 Streptomyces glaucescens
GGCGGGCTGCTCGTTCCCGCAGCTCACCGTGGCGGCGCCGGCCGCGAGCGCGATCACGGCCGCGAGGGCGCGCGCCGGGTGTGAACGGTTCGTACGCATGGTCTCCCCCAGGGACGGACGACTGGTGCCGCTCCTGTGACGCACGAGCGGGGCACGGCGTTCGAAGAAGCCGCCGGAGAACGGCTGCCGGAGGAGGGCGCACGGCTTCCGGGTGCGGCCGACGCGCCGCAGCGGTCAGGCCACGCCGATGACGACCTGGGCGTACAGCTCCTCGGAGGCCGCCAGACGGCTCGTCAGGCCCGCCTCGGTGAACGCCTCCAGCGCCGCCGGGGCCTGGCGTTCGCTGGTCTCGGTGAGCAGGCAGCCGCCGGGGGCCAGCCAGTGCGGGGCCTCGGCGGCGACGCGGCGGGCGATGTCGAGACCGTCGGCGCCGCCGTCCAGGGCGGTCAGGGGCTCGTGGTCCCGGGCCTCGGCGGGCAGCAGTCCGACCTCGCCGGTGGGGACGTACGGCACATTGGCCGCGAGGATGTCGATCCGGCCGCGCAGTGCGGCGGGCAGCGCCTCGAACAGGTCGCCCGTGTGCACCCGGCCGCCGGCCCCGGCGAGGTTCCGGCGGGCGCAGCGCACCGCCGCCGGGTCGATGTCGGCGGCGTGCAGTTCGACGGGGCCGAGCGCGTCGGCGAGGGCGGCGGCGACCGCGCCGGAGCCACAGCACAGGTCGACGACGACGCGCGCGTCCGGCGCCTGCGCGAGGGCCTGTTCGACCAGGAACTCGGTGCGGCGGCGGGGGACGAAGACGCCGGGTTCGACGGTGACGCGCAGGCCCCGGAACTCGGCCCAGCCGAGCACGAGCTCCAGCGGGAGGCCGGCGGCCCGGCGGTCCACCAGGGCGGTGAGTTCGTCCGGGGTGCGGGCGGCGTCGAGCAGCAGGTCGGCCTCGTCCTCGGCGAAGACGCAGCCCGCGGCGCGCAGGGCGTCGACGACGGAACTACGGGAGGAGGGGGACGGAAGGAAACGAGAAGCGGGCATGTACCCAGAAGCCTTTCGGGAACCGAAGGGCGCCTCGTGTCAACCGGGCCGGCGGTCCGCGCCGGGGTGAGGTGAGGACACCCGTGCCGTTGCAGCGGTAATGGGTCTCACCTCCCCGGTCTGACGCGGCCGGGTCCGTCCGCGGCCGACGGCAACCCTACCCCAGGGCCGAACGGTCAGACCCCGACCGCCTCTTCGGCCTCCTCCTCCGCCTCGTGGGGCGCCGGGGAGGCCGGGGCGGTCCGGTGCCGCTCGTACGCGCCGGCGATCGCCGTGACGGCGAGGCCCGCCACCAGCCAGGCGGCCAGCGTCCACAGGGTGCGGCCGAGTCCGTCGCCGTCGAAGTAGAGCAGGCTGCGGGCGCCCTCCACGAACCCGGCGCCGTTCCAGAAGGCGTGCAGCGTGCCGAAGAAGCCGTTCTGCAGCTCGGGCCGGAACAGGCCGCCTGAGCTGGTGAAGTTGAGCATCACGAACAGGACCATCATGGCGAGCGTGGTCCAGCGCTTGAGGAAGGTGTGCAGGCCGACGCCGATCAGCAGGATGCCCGCCGAGTAGAGCCAGGCCAGCCCCCAGATCCCGGCGAGGTCGTGGTGGGCGAGGTGGAAGACGGGGCCGGCGAGGAGCGCGCCGATGCCGCTGACCACGACGGAGACGCCGAGGGTGAGCAGCGCCCGCGGCCGCATCGGCAGTGCCGCGCCCGCGCCGCCGAGGACCGCGACCGAGGCGTAGGAGCCGATGCTGACCGCGATCATCAGGAAGAACAGGCCCTGTCCGGTGGGGTCGTCGTCGACCGGCTTCGCCACGTCGGTCACCGTGAGCGGGGCGTCGTGGGCCTCGGCGACGGGCGAGAAGACCTTCTCGACCGCCATGGCGCCCATGTCGGAGGCGGCGGTGGCGACCAGGACCTCGGGCCTTGCGGGGTCCGGGACGTAGGCACCGGTGATCTCCCGGGACTCCAGCAGGCCGACGGCCCGGGCCCGGTCGGGGACGGTGCGCACGTCGAGCGCGTCACCCGCCTCGTCCTTGACGGACTGGGCGAGCGCCTTGGTCTCGGCGCCGCTGCCGACTATGGCGACGGGCAGGTGGTTCGGCTCGGGGGTCACGAACGCCCCCATGTACGCGAGCCCCATGCCCACACACATCAGCAGCGGCGTGACCAGGTGCGTGAGCACATGGCGCAGCGCGGGTGACCGCATCCTCGGGTTCCTCCTCCGGTCCGCCAGCCGGCCCGTGGAGAACCAGTTGGCATATACAACCTTCACTTCAAGTTGTACTATACAACCAGATCGGAGGAGGTCCCGTGACAGCAGCCGAGGCCGTGGAGGCCATCCAGCGCGAGATGACAGCCTTCGCCCGCCGCGCCCGCGCCTCGGCGGGACGCATGCACCCGGAGCTGTCACTCGTCTCGTACACCCTGCTCGGCCACCTGGAGGAGCGCGGCGGGTGCCGTGCCACCGATCTCGCCGCGCACTACGCCCTGGACAAGTCCACCGTCAGCCGCCAGGTCGCCGCCCTGGAGCGGGCCGGGCTGATCGAGCGCCGGGTCGACCCGGACGACCACCGGGTGCAGGTGCTGCATCTCACCGGCGCCGGACGGCAGCTGCTCGCCCAGGTCACCGAGAGCCGCCGGGCGGCGTTCCGGGAGCGGCTGGCGGACTGGCCGGACGAGGACCTGGCCCGGTTCGCCGGGTACCTGATCCGCTACAACGCGTGGACGCCGCCGGGCACCACAGACGCCTGACCGGGACCCGTCACGATCGCCCGCGTGGCGATCACCCGCCACGATCACCCCCGGGCACCGGACCACCCACCACGGGCACGTACGGTTGAACCATGAACGTCACCCGAGGCTTCACCGGACGCCCGCGCGTCCACCGTCCGGGCCTGCCGCCCGGGCAGTACGACGCGGGCGACGACTGGCCCGTGCTGTCCGCCGAGGTCACCCCCGACCTGGCCCCCGCCGACTGGACCTTCCGCGTCGACGGGCTGGTCGAGGAGCCCCGCACCTGGAGCTGGGAACAGGCACACGCGCTGCCCGGGTCGGTGTACGAGGGCGACATCCACTGCGTGACCAGCTGGTCCAAGTTCGGCGTGCGGTTCGGGGGCGTCTCGGTGGACACCTTCCTGGCCGCCGTACGTCCCCTCCCCACCGCCACGCACGCGGTCGCCTACTCGCACACCGGGTACACCACCAACCTGCCGCTCACCGACCTGACCGGCGGGAAGGCGTGGATCGCCTTCAGCTACGACGGCCGGCCGCTCGCCCCCGAGCACGGCGGTCCGGCGCGGCTGCTGGTGCCGCACCTGTACTTCTGGAAGAGCGCCAAGTGGGTCGCGGGCCTGAAGCTCCTCGACCACGACGAGCCCGGCTTCTGGGAGCAGAACGGCTATCACGCGCGGGGCAACCCGTGGGAGGAGCAGCGGTACTCCGGTGACTGAGACCACCTTCACTCCCCCGACCCGGTTCGCCATCCCCGGCCGGATCGCCGTGACCCACCAGGGCGCGAACGTCTGGCAGACCGCCACGCTCACCGAGATCCGCCGGGAGACCCCGCGCGCCGCCACCTTCCGGTTCGCGGTGCCCGCCTGGGTGGGCCATGTCCCCGGCCAGCACCTGCAACTGCGGCTGACCGCCGAGGACGGCTACTCCGCCCAGCGCCACTACTCGCTGGCGTCCGCACCCGACGACTCCGGGCACATCGAGCTGACCCTGGACCACGTCGAGGGCGGCGAGGTCTCCGGCTGGTTCCACAGCGAGGCCCGGCCCGGCGACCGGGTCGAGGTGCGCGGCCCGGTGAGCGGCTTCTTCGCCTGGCCCGGCGACCGGCCCGCGCTGCTGATCGGCGCCGGCTCCGGCGTCGTACCGCTGATGTCGATGGTCCGGCACCACCGGGCGCGCGGCCTCGGCGTGCCGCTGCGGCTGCTGGTGTCCGCGCGCAGCCCCGAGGAGCTGATCTACGCCCGGGAGTACGGCGCCGAGACCACCCCCGTGTTCACCCGGAGCGCCCCGCCGGGCACCCCGGTGGGGCGGATGACCGCCGCGCATCTGGAGCCGGTGCTCGCCGAGGGGCCGCCGGGCGGCTGGGAGGCCTACGTCTGCGGCTCCAACGCCTTCGCCGAGCACGCCTCCCGGCTGCTGGTGGCGGCCGGCCAGCCCGTGGACCGCATCCGCATCGAGCGCTTCGGCTGAGCCTGGCCCGCACCTCTCCCACTGCGTGAGCGAACCCCGGCGAACGGGGTACGAGGATGCACAGGGGTGCTCCCACGCGAGGGCGGCGAGGAGGCGGCAGATGCGGACCCGGGTGCGCGGCTGGCGCTGGCGGCGCAATCCGCTGCGGCGCCGGTCGGACGTCGTGGAGGCGTGGACGGTGCTGGTCGTCGCCGTCCTGCTGGTGCTGGGCGCACCGCTGGCGGGGCTGGGCACGGCCTGGTGGGCGTATCAGGACGCCCGGGCGACGGCGGCCGAGCAGCGCGCGGAGCGGCACCGGGTGCGGGCCGAGGTGGTCGGCGGCGATCCGCGTTCGACGTCCGCGGCGCATGGCGGCCGTGCGTACGCGTACCGGGTGACCGTGCGCTGGACCGACCCGGAGGACGGTGTGCGCACGGCCGTCGCGCGGGTCCCCGCGGGCACCGAGGAGGGCGACCGCGTCGACGTGTGGTTCGACGCCCGGGGCCGCGCGGTGCCGGCGCCGCCGGACAGCGGCGTGATCTGGCAGCACACCCTCGCCCTGGGCTTCTGCGCGGCGGGTGGCACGGCCGGGGCGGTGCTGCTGGGCCACACGCTGGTCCGCCGGGCGGCGGTCCTGCGCCGGCTCGACGAGTGGGAGCGGGAGTGGGCCCGCACCGAGCCGGAGTGGACCCGGCGGCGGGCCTGAGAGGCGGCAGGACCAGCGACGCCACCACCGTTCGAGATCTCGGACGACGTCCGAAACGTGGGCCGGGTCTGGCGATCGATCATGGCGTGAACATACGGTGTGATCATCAGCGCCCCTCTCCCTCGAAGGCGGTCTCCATGGCCTTGTTCGACCTCCCGCTCGACGAACTGCGCGAGTACCGCAGCGACTCCACCGAGCCCGAGGACTTCGACGCCTTCTGGTCCAAGACGCTCCAGGAGGCCCGCGAGCACGACCTGGACGCCCGGTTCGAACCCGTCGAGACGGGCCTGTCGACCGTGCGGGTGTACGACGTGACGTTCGCCGGGTTCGGCGGCCACCCGGTGAAGGGCTGGCTGGTCCTGCCCGCGGCGGCCGAGGAACCGCTGCCCCTGGTAATGGAGTTCGTCGGCTACGGCGGCGGTCGCGGTCTGCCGCACGAGCATCTGCTGTGGGCCTCCACCGGCCGCGCGCACTTCGTGATGGACACCCGCGGCCAGGGCAGCGCCTGGGGCGGCGGGGGCGGCACCGCCGACCCGGTGGGCGGCGCCCCCGCCTACCCCGGCTTCATGACCCGCGGCATCGACGCCCCGGAGAACTACTACTACCGCCGGGTCTTCACGGACGCCGTGCGGGCCGTCGAGGCCGCGCGCTCGCATCCGCTGGCCGACGCCTCCCGCACCGTCGCCCTCGGCGGCAGCCAGGGTGGCGGCATCGCCATCGCGGTGGGCGGGCTGGTGCCCGACCTGGTGGCGGTCGCGCCGGACGTGCCGTTCCTGTGCGACTTCCCGCGCGCGACGACCCTGACGGACCGCAACCCGTACCGGGAGATCGGCCTCTACCTCAAGACGCACCGCGGACGCACCGCGGACGCCCTGCACACCCTGTCCTACTTCGACGGCGTGCACTTCGCCGCCCGCGGCCGGGCGCCGGCGCTGTTCTCGGCGGCGCTGGAGGACCAGACCTGCCCGCCCTCGACGGTCTTCGCGGCGTTCAACGCCTGGGCGCACGAGGACAAGGCGATCGAGGTGTACGACTTCAACGACCACGAGGGCGGCGGGCCGTACCAGGACCGGGTCAGGCTGAGCTGGCTGCGGTCGTACGCCTGACCCGAGGACGCCTCCTTCCCTCCGGTCCGACCAGTCGGTACGTTCGGCGGCGGTCCGGTGCGCGGCAGCGCGCGCCGGGCGTTCCGACGGATGACGGAGGGTGTATGTCCGAGCCTGGGCCCGCGGTGCACGGCCACTGCGACAGCCGCTTCGCGGCGGTGCGTACGGCGTTCGAGGAGAACTTCCGCGACCGCGGCGAGCTGGGTGCCGCGGTCGCCGTCACGGTCGGCGGAGTGCGGGTGGTCGATCTGTGGGGCGGCTGGGCCGGCCCCGGCCGCACCCGCCCCTGGGAACGGGACACGGTGGTCACCGTCTGGTCCACCACCAAGGGTCCGGTGGCGCTGTGCGCCCATCTCCTGGCCGATCGCGGCCGGCTCGACCTGGACGCTCCGGTGGCCGCCTACTGGCCCGAGTTCGCCGCGGCCGGCAAGGAGAAGGTGCTCGTCCGGCACCTGCTGTCACACCGGGCCGGCCTGTCCGGGCCGCGTGAGCCGCACTCCTTCGCGGACCTGTGCGACTGGGAGGTGACCACCGGCCGGCTCGCGGCCATGGAGCCGTGGTGGGAACCGGGCACCCGGTCGGGCTATCACGCGCTGACCTACGGCCATCTCGTCGGCGAGGTGGTGCGCCGGGTCTCCGGGCTGCGGCCGGGCGCCTTCCTGGAGCGGGAGGTGACCGGTCCGCTCGGCATCGACTTCACCATCGGCCTGCCGGAGCGGGACGCCGGGCGCGCCGCCCGGCTGGAGCACACGCCGGCACCGCGCGGCGAACAGGCGGCGGTCTTCAGCCAGCTGGAGCCCGCCGCGCTGGCCGCGCTGACCAACCCGGCCGTCGGTGCGCGGGAGGCCGGCACCCCCGAGTGGCGGGCCGCCGAGATACCCGCGGCCAACGGCCACGGCACCGCCCGGGCGGTCGCCGACCTGTACGGCGTGCTGGCGGGCCAGGGTGCCCCCGGCGGACGGCGCCTGCTCTCCCCCGACGCGGCCGAGCGGGTGCGCGAGGGACAGGGCGCCTGCCGCGACCTGGTGCTCGGCGCCGGGTTCGACCGTGACACGGAGGCCGGGCTCGGACTGTGGCTGAGCGGAGCGAACGGCTCCTACGGGCCGAACCCGCGCGCGTTCGGCCATGACGGTTTCGGCGGTTCCTGCGGGCTCGCGGACCCGGAGGCGGGGCTCTCGCTGGGCTATGTGATGAACCGCATGGGCCCGCGCATCGCGGACGACCCGCGGAAGATGGCCCTGGTGGAGGCCCTGTACAGCGCCTTGTGACGCCGCCGGAGGGGTCCTCCGGCGCCCTCGGCGGGGCGGTCCGCGCGGTCCGGTTTCGGCCGAACCGCCGGGCCGCCCTTCCCTACTGGTTTAGACCAATGCTAGATGTGGTGGCGCAATGAGCCCGAACGGCTACGGCACGTCACCAACAGGAGGGCGCGGCATGGCCCGCACCACCCCGCACGACCACCCGCACAACGCCGGCCGGCCCGCCCACCGGCCCGACGACCAGCCCCTTTACTGGCGGATCGCCACCGAACTGCTCGGCGAGCTGCGCGACGGCACCATCCCGCCGGGCGAACGACTGCCCGGGGAACGGCAGCTGGCCGAACACTTCCGGGTCAGCCGGGAGACCGTACGGCAGGCGCTCGACGTCCTGCGCCGCGACGGACTGGTCTGCACCGACCGGCGGGGCAGCCACGCCACCCTGCCCGGCCCGCCGGTCGAGCATCCGACCTCGCTCGCCTTCCCGGTCGGCGCCCGCCGCCCGGCAGACCGGCGCGCCGTCGACCGGGCCACCGTCGCCTGGGAGATCCCGCCGCCCGCGCACGCCGAGGCGCTGGGGCTGGCCCCGCACCGGCCCACCCTGGTGCACCGCTACGAGTCGGCCGGCGCGGACGGCCGGGGCCGGCGCACCGCGGTGACCTCCTTCTCGGCGGTGGCGCTCACCGAGGTCGAGGAGCTGGGCCGCTACCGGGACCGCGCCGACGGCACCTCCTCCGCACAGTTGCGGCGCGCCTACGACTGGATGCGCCGGGCTGGTCTGACGCTGCATCACCGGGACGCCATCACCCGCCTCCCGGACACACCGACGGTCCGGGTGACCCGGCTGGTGCAGGACCAGTACGCCCGGCCGCTGGAGATCACCGACCTCCTCGTGGACGCCCGGCAGGACGCGCTGGTCTACGAGTTCACCCTCCCGGCGGCGGTCTGACCCCGGCCCCGCCGCGCGCTACGGGAGCCGCCGGGCCGCCACCATCCGGACCCGCGGGCTCCCGTCCCGCCGTCGCCCGAACTCCGGCAGGGCGTACGACTCCACGGCGAATCCGGCTCGTTCCAGCTCGTGCCGGACCCGGCCGAGCCCGAAGGCCCGGTAGTACATCACGAACTCCGGCCGCCGGACGGCGTTGCGCACCCGCATCACGGTGTCGAAGCCCAGCAGCGTCCAGTAGGCCCGTGATCCGGGCCGGGGCGGGGCGACGACCGGGAACGCGAACCGGCCGCCCGGCCGCAGCACACCGTGCACCTGCGTGAACAGGCCCGGCAGCTCCTCCGGCAGGAAGTGCCCGAACGCCCCGAAGCTGACCACGAGGTCGAAGGCGGGCCCGAAGGGCAGTGCGCGGGCGTCCGCCCGGACCCAGGCCAGGCGCGGACCGCCCTCCGGCTGCGGGACCCGCCGCCGGGCCACGTCCAGCATGCCCGCGCTGAAGTCCACGCCCGTGACGCTCTCCGCGCACATCCGGGTCAGCACGCCCACGCCCGCGCCGGTGCCGCAGCACAGGTCGAGCCCGGTCCCGAACGGGCCGCTCGGGGCCAGTGCCCGGGCGACGGCGTCCAGGACGGAGTCCGGGGTGCGGAACGGGGTGTGGTCGAACTTGGGCGCGAGCAGGTCGTAGCCGCGCTCGACCGACGACAGTGCCTGGACGGCGAGTTCACGCAGGCTGGGACCTTCGGGACCGAACATCACCGCCAGCTTACGGCGGCGGCTTCACCCGGACCGGCCGGACAGGTCGGCGGGGCGGATCCGGTAGACCTGGAGGCGCAGGTCGTAGTACTTGGCCGTCTCACCGACCCACTGCATGCCGAGCCGTTGCGCGGTCGCGACGGCACGCCGGTTGGCGGGCCGGGCGACCGCGAACAGCTCGTCGGTGTCGTGGTCGAACGCCCAGCCGATCAGGGCCCGGGCGGCCTCGACGGCGTATCCCTGCCCCCATGCTTTGGGGGCCAGTTGCCAGCTGATCTCCAGGTCGTCCTCGTAGGGCGGCAGCAGCCGGATGCCGAGTCCGCCGACGACCGTGCCGTCGTCCCGGCGCTGCACCGCCCAGCGACCCCGGGGCGGCACCAGGTTCGGCCGGCTCTCCTCCCAGGCCTGGAGCAGACAGCGCATGGCAGCGGTGTCCCGGACCCGCTCCATCGCGGGGGTGAGCCAGTGGGCGACGTCCGGTGAGCCGTAGATCTCCAGGGCGGCGTCGGCGTCGTCGACGGTCCAGTCACGGATGACCAGCCGGTCGGTGGTCAGCGGAGTGTCCATGGTCCGATGTGTACCGCGTCCCCGCCCCGGCCGCCCCGCCG
>NZ_MUND01000540.1 GCF_002154375.1 Streptomyces glaucescens
TGCGGACACGGCCTAGGGCAGCCGACCCGGCGGGGCCGGCGGCGAGCTGGGCGGCAGGCCCAGCACGGTCGACGGCGAGCGGGGCGGCCGGCCCGGGGTGCTCAGCCGCCGCACACGGGCAGTTCCGGTCCGGTGCTCACGCTGGCCGCGTCCTCCAGGTCGTCCAGTTCCGTCAGCAGCCCGTCCAGGCTCTCCGGTTCGACGAGGTAGCGCAGCACCGCCTGGTGGAAGGCGTCCCGGGTGGCGCGCGGCATCACGTCGGAGGCGTCCCAGCAGCGGGTCCCGCCCGTCCCGCCGCGCAGGATCCTGCCGACCTCGTCCGCCGTGCCGCCCCGACCGCCGTCCGGCGCCGCCGCCTTGTTCGCCGTGTGCTGGGGCAGCGCCGTGCCGGGGTCGGCCAGATAGCGGATCAGCTGCTCGGCCTCCGGTGTCGGGTTGAGCAGGGCCGCGAGGTCCCCGGAGACCTCCCAGGCCCCGGCCCGCGGGCCGGCGTCCGGGACGACGTCGGCGAAGTGGACGTAGTCGCCGCCCGCCCGCTGCCAGTGGCCGGCCCGGAAGGAACCCTGGTGCTCCAGGCGTCCCGGGGCGCAGTCCGCGCCGAAGCCGGCCGTCAGCGCCTCCTCGGCCCGGCTCCCGCCCGCGCCGGCCATCTCGCCCCAGGTCGCCCAGGCCTTGCGTACGGCGGGGTCGGTCCACGGCAGCCTGCCGTTGGCCCAGTCCGCGTAGACCCGCGGCCCGGCCTGCTGGAGGAGGATGTCCTCCACCCAGTCGGTGCCCGGCCAGCCGGAGGTGGCACCGGACTCCATGCCCAGGCACCACCGCTCCGGCCCGGCCGCCGACCGGGCGGTGGGCCGGTCGCCCGCGTACCAGACCATGCTCTTCAGGCCGGTCTTCACGGGCAGCCAGTAGGTGTGGCCGCCACTGCCCGGGACGGTCACCTCGGGGGCCCAGATGCCGTCGTAGTGCCGGCGGTCGAACAGGCCGTCCAGGGGGTGGAGCCGTCCGTCGACGGCGTACGACAGCAACTCGCCGGGCCCCGGGAGCACCGCCACGTCCGGCGGGTTGCCGGCCGCTATGTCGGCGGCGAGGACCTGGCTGAGCGCGGAGCTGCCCTGGTAGACGACGTCGATGCGGTACTCGTCCTCGAACGGGCGGATGACGTTCTCCTCGAACTGCTCACGCTCGGTGCCGCTCCAGTTGGCGAGCAGGGTCACCGAGCCCTTCCACGCCTGCGCCCAGCGCACTCCCGCGTACACGGTGGTGCCGAGCAGCGCCAGGCAGACCGCGAGGACGAGGAGGGTACGAGGTCGTGGTCGTCTCATCGCCGCTCCTGGAACCGGTACTCGTCGATGCGCGGCCACAGCCCCGCCGCGGTCAGGGCCAGCAGCAGGGCGCCCGCGAGCAGCACCCCGTCGGACAGCGACGCCCACCAGCCGGCGTTCGCCAGCGCGTCCTCGACCTGGACGGCGACCGAGGGGATGTCGTCCGGGTCGCCGCGCGGCACGCGGAGCCGGCCGACGGAGTCCTCCATCGCGCCCTGCGCGGTGCGCGTGATCCACGCCAGCAACGGCACGCCCAGCCCGGCCAGCGCGGTGGCGGCGAGCAGCAGCGGCTGCGCCGGCGTGCGGAAGCGGCGCCGGAGGAACCGCTGGGCCTCCAGCAGTCCCAGGACCAGCGCGACGTAGAGCACCGCGACGACGCTCCACCACAGCCACTGCTGCCAGGTGAAGTCCGCCTGCCGCTGGGCTTCGTCCAGCTGTTCGGCGCGCAGGGCGTCGAGGCGGCTCATGATGTCCCCGTCGGTGCCGGGCGCGCTGCCCTGGCCGAGGACCTGCTCCGCGTAGTGCAGATAGGCGGCGCGCAGCGGGGAGCCGTCCGGCTCCTGGCCCCAGCGCTCCACCCAGCCCGAGTAGACGGCGATCAGCCCGGTGACGGTCTGCAGGTCGTGGCGGCCCGCCAGGCCGGTGACGTTCTCCGAGGCGGCGAGGGCGAGACTCTGGTGGGCGACCGAGATCCGGGTGTGGAACTCGCCGCTCATGTCGCCCGTCCGCCCGCTGTCCTCGACCACCTCGTGGGCCTGGCTCATCGCGCTGCGCGCGGTGTCGACCGCCAGGATGCCGGGGGCGCTCGCCGACGACAGCGGCACGGTGTCGTCGTGCACGCCCCGGTAGGCGACGAACAGCGCGAGGGTGGTGGCCAGCCCGAGGCCCAGCAGCCACCGGAGTCTTCGGATCAGCTCCGGGCGGGTGGTGCTCACGAGGGCTCCCGGAAGGAGTGGCCGCAGTACGGGCAGAACCGGGCCGCGGCCGGCGCCTTCTTCGAGCACGCCGGGCAGGGCACGGTGGCCGCGCCGTGCCCCGCCCCCGCCGCGACGCCCGCGGCGCTGCCGGTGCCGGACGCGGGGCCGTAGGTGCTGTGGCTGCTCGCGGTGATCAGATGCTGGAAGTCGACGGCCCGCACGTCGGCGCGCAGCCGGACCCGCCCGGTCTGCGCGTCCTCGATCTCCACCAGCCGGGCCAGCCGGTTCAGGTGCTCCTCGGCGCGCATCGCCCGGGCCAGTTGCACGGCCCGGCCCAGGTGGTGCTCCGTCAGGTCCCGTTCCTTGCGGCGGTGCGCGTCGGTGGCGGCGGCGACGGCCTCGCCGAGCCGCTGGTGGGCCTCGAAGTGCTCGACCTGGGGGTCGGTCTGCCGGGACAGGGCGGGGTTGTCGGTCCAGTGCACCACGCACGGCTGCGCCGGCGGCAGCCGCACCTGATCGCCGGGCACCTCGACGGTGACCACGGCGAGCTGGAGGTCCTCCCCGCGCGGCCGGCCGGCCGGGTCGGCGGACAGGCACAGCTGGTAGCGGCGGGTCTCGTCGCCCCAGGCGCGGGTGACGAACCGCTGGGTGTCCCCGTCGGGGGCCAGCTCCACCTCGGTGGGGAAGACCTGCTTGAGATAGCGGACGGCGGACCCGGCCATCGTTCTCACGGAGATCGCCAGCTCGGGCACGCTCTTGGTGAGCAGCCGGTCCATCAGCTTCTGGTACTCGCCGGGAAGGGCCGCCTCCTCGCGCACCGAGGAGGCGCTGCCGTGCAGCCTGCGGGTGATCCTCAGTAGCTCGTGGCCGTCCCAGCCGTCGCCGATGCCCCACGCGTCGCACACGAAGCGGCCCGCGCAGGCGTCCAGCACCCCGGCCAGCGGCATCCGGTCGTCGTTCACGTTCTTGCCGTCGGTGAGCAGCAGCACATGCCCGATGGGCGCGCCCTGCTCGGTCAGCAGCCGGCGGGCGAGGTCCAGCCAGGCACCGATGCAGGTGCCGCCGCCCGCGACCAGCCGGAGCACGGCCCGCTCCGCCTCCGCCCGGGTGCGGGCGTCCGCCCGTGCCATGCCCGGCACGTCCGGGTACGCCATGGTCGCGGCGTCACTGCCGCGGACCACCGCGAACGGCGTGCCGTCCGGCAGCTTCCGGATCGCCGCCACGGCCGACTGCTGGGCGGCGTGCAGCTTCTCCGGCGGCCAGGTCATCGAGCTGGAGCAGTCCACCGCCAGCACCTGCGCGAGCACCGGTCCGGGGCCGCCGCCGCCCTCGGTGCCGTCCACCCGGACGCTGAGGATGGCGTGCATCTGCGGGTCGCTCGTCTCGCCGGACAGGTACTTCCACTGGCTGATCTCCAGCCCGACCGTGACCTGCCCGCCCGTTCCGCCCTCCCGGGGCGCTCCTGTCTCCACGGGTCCGTCCACCTCCCCCTCGTCGTCGCCGTCCACCGTCACGCCTCCACCGTCACGCCTCGACCGTCACGCCTCGACCGTCACGCCTCCACCGTCACGCCTCCGCCGTACGCCGACTCGTCTCCGCCCTGCGCCGGCGGCGACGGTTCCACAGCAGTTCCCGCAGTCCGGCCGGCTCCGGCAGCACCGCGTACGCCAGGTCGAGCAGATCGCCGCGCGGGCCCTCCTCCCTCGCCTGCTCCGCGAGCCGTTTCAGCGACCGGGACAGCAGGGCGCGCAGCGCATCCGGGGTGTCCTCCGCCCCGAACAGCCCGCCGGCGGGGAAGCCGGCGCCCCAGCCGCCGGGCGGACGGCAGACCAGCGCGTACTCCCGGAGCTCGGTGACCAGCCGGTCCCGTGATCCGCTGTCGTCCAGGTACAGCCCGGCCACCCGCTCGGCGGCCTCCACCAGTCCGCCGACCCGCGGCGGCTGCCCGCCCGGCAGCGGGCCGGCCAGCGCGCGGATCGCGGCCACGCGCGCGGCGTCGTAGTGCCGTGACGTCGTCGGCACCTCGTCCAGCACGGCGACGGCCCGGCTCCGGTCGCCGCGGCCCAGATGGATGCGGGCCAGTCCGAAGGCGGCGCTGCCCTGGGTGCGGTCGCGCCGCCACACGGCTTCGTAGTACTCCTCGGCCTGCCGCTCCCGGGCCAGGGCCCGTCCGGCCGGCTGCTCCTCGCCGTCCCGCGGTACGCGCCGCACCGTCGCCGGCTGCCGCGCCGTACGGTCCCGCTCGGTCACCGGCCCGGCCAAGGCGGCCTCCCGCATCCGCCCGGCCAGGTACTCCGCGCAGTAGCCGAGGGCCAGTTTGGGCGCGGCCTCGCCCGGCAGGGCGGCGTAGGTGGCGGCGAACTCGCCCTCCGCCTCCTCCACCAGGCCCCGCGTCAGACGCACCAGCCCGGAGTGCCAGAAGATCCGCCAGTCGTAGTCGCCGCTGCGCTCGCGGGCCACTCCGAGCCAGGCGTCGGCCCGCAGGTCGTCCCCGGCGGCCAGATAGGCCCGGCACAGCCACAGCGCGCTCTCCACGGTGCGCAGCGCCGGGTCGCGTTCCGCCCGCTCGGCGATCCGGCCCGGGGTGCCGGCGGCGAGCCCGCCGAGCAGCACGGCGGCGGCGTCCCCGGGATCGGGGATCGGGACCGGCAGCGCCCGCGCCGCCTCCCGCGGGTCCGGGGCGCCGGCGGGCAGCGGCGGCGGCCCGGCCCGGTGGCGCAGCGTCCAGTGCGCCAGCGCCGGGACCGTGCCGAGGGCGGCGCCGAAGACCGCCGCGGTCGGCTCGAACCGGGTGGACCGCTCCGGATACGGCTCGTGCCCGCTGAGCGCCTGGTGCTCGCGCAGTACCTCCCACAGCTGGCGGGACATCTCCGCCGCCGAGCCGAACCGGGCGGCGGGCTCGGGGTGGGTGGCGCGGCGGATCAGCGCCTCGAAGGAACGGGCGGCGAGCCCGGCGGGCGGGGTGGCGCGCCCGGCGAGCACCTTCAGGGTGCGGCCGACGGTGTAGAGGTCGCTGTCGACGTCGAGGCCGCGCTCGTCGCGTTCCTTCTTCGGCGGCGCGTAGCCGTGCGTGTACACCAGCCCGGACGTGCGGTCGTCGATCCGGCGGATGGCGCCGAGGTCGATGACCTTGATCTCCCGCCCGTAGTGGATGACGTTCTCGGGCTTCATGTCGCAGTACAGCAGGCCCTGGTCGTGCAGGTACTCCAGGGCTCCGAGGATCTTGCAGCCGTACGTGATCACATGCCCGAACTCCAGCCCCCCGTCCCCGAACAGCCGCGCCAGCTCGTCCTCGGGGGCCCACCGGATCCAGGCGAGCGAGCGCCCGCCGACGTACTCCATCACGATGTACCCGGTCGGCTCGGCGTCCCCGTCCGCCTGGTGCTGGACGTACGTCACGATGCGGACGATGTCCCGGTGGTGCAGCGTGGTCAGCGAGCGGCGCTCCTCGACGGCCGCCCGCCGGGCCACGGCGTCCCCGGTGTTGATCAGCCCTTTGAGGACGACGTGCAGCCCCGGCACACGGGTGTCCTCGGCCAGGTAGACCCAGCCGTGCCCGCCGACCGCGAGATAGCCGAGCACCTCGTAGTGGCCGCCGACCCGGTCGCCGGGGCGCAGCTTCGGCCGGAACGAGTACTCCGTACCGCACTCCGGGCAGAACCCGTGGTCGGGCGCCGGCCCGCCGTCGTAGGACACCCCGATGGTCCCGGCGCAGTTGTCGACCCCGCACCGCCGTCCACCGGTGGGCGGCCGGGCGGTGGTGTCGGCGGCCTCCGAGGGCTCCGGGGAGGGCAGGTACGGCAGGACCAGCAGGCCGTCGAGGTCGAGTTCGAGGTCGCTGGGGCCGGACGCGGCAGGCCGGCGCGCCGGTTCGCCGCGCTCACCGGTTCCGGGGTCCGCGGGGTCCGCGGGGTCCGGTTCCGGCTGCGGCGGCGTGAGGGCCTTGCGGAAGCAGGTGTCGCAGAAGCCGGTGACCATGATGCGGCCGCCCTGGCAGTCGGGTCTGGCACAGGGCTGCCCCGTCATGAGAGCGGCCCGTCGGACCGAGCGGACCGAGCGGACCGCCTGCCGGGTAACTCCTCACCCGTGCGCCCCGAGTGGCGCGCCGTGCTCATCGCCGTACTCATGACGACGACCCCCCGCCCTGGTTCTGCCGTTGTCCGTCGTGGCGGTCGACCCGCTGGGTGTAGGCGTCGACCGCGGCCTCGGCCGCCCGTACGTCGCACGGTCCGGCCTGGAGCAGTTCATGTGCCCGGAGATAGAGAGCGTCCACCGCCGGGTCCTCCTCGCCCTGGATGGCGTGCTGGTGCAGAACGTGGTAGCTGCGCAGCCGGCCGCACAGTTCCTCGCGGCGGTCGTGGAGCCGGTCGAGCCGGCCGATGGCGCGGGTCAGGCGGGCGGCCACCCGTTCGGCCAGCCGCTCGTAGCGCGCGAGGTCCGGGCCGGTCCCGGGATCGCCCGGGGCGCGGGTGAGGTCGGCCAGGGCGGCGTGGGCGGCGACGAGGTCCCCGTCGAGGGGACGGATCCCGTCGGGCACCACGACGGCCCGGCGCTCGTACAGGGCCCTGGCGAGCGGTCCCGTGACCTCCCGCAGCCGCTCCACGAGCCGCGCCCGGCGCGCCCGCAGCGGCTCGGTCACCAGTGTCCGGCAGGCCTGGCGGTGGCAGGCGCCGGCGGTGCGGAAGACGAGGAGCAGCCGGCTGCCCCCGGCACGCAGCACGTCCAGCAGCTCGAGCAGCGCGGGCGGGTCCACGGCCTCGTCGACACCGACGACGACCAGGGTGAGCGTGACGTCGGCGGCTCTGATCCGGTCGAGCGCGGAGCCGGCCGGGTGCTGCCACAGCCCCATGCGTTCGGCGATCCGCTCGGCGATCTCCGCGGCGGTGAGGCCCGCCGCGTCCACGGCGAGATCGTGGCCGCCGGCCGACGGGACGGTCTCCGGGGGGTCGAGCGAGGCCCGGTCGACGGAGACCCCGGTGCGTAACTCGCGGTCGGCGAGCGTGATGGCGCGGCGCAGGGTGGCGGCGCGGGGGCCGTCGCCGCGTCGGACGACGCTGATCTTCACCTGCTGGCCGTCGTCGCGCAGCCAGGCGGCGAGGCGCTGCGCGAACGGCTCGTCGAGCAGTTCCGCGGAGGCGTCGCCCTCCGTGGACTTCAGCCGGTCGTCGACGGCGGTGCGCCCGGCGGTCCACCGGTGGACCTGGGGCAGGTGCCGGATGATCGTCTCGGCCGGGCTCATGAAGGAGAACAGGTTGCCGTGCCGGTCCCGGGTGGCGCTGAGGACCATGCCGATGACCTCGCCGGTGCGGCTGTCTGCGACACCCGCGCCGCTGCATCCGGGGCTGGCCAGCTCGCCCGGGCTGGTCGGGGCGAGCTGCACCTGCCCGTCGCGGCCCCGGCCGCCGACGACGGTGGCGCGGAACCAGATGCCGCCGTTGTGGTCGTACGGGAAGCCGTACATCCGCACCTCGCGGCCCGGCGCGGACAGCCGGTGCAGCCGCACCGCGTCCCCGGCGGGCCGGGGCTGCTCCAGCCGCAGCAGTGCGACGTCCCCGCTCGGATCGCGGTCGGCGTCCAGGGTCTGCGGCACGCAGGCGTCCACCCGGGCCGGCACCGCGGGCACCGTGTGACCGGCGGCGCCCACGAACTCCGCGGTGATCCGCTCCGCCGCCCGGTCCACCACATGGGCACAGGTCAGGACCCGGTCGGGACTCAGCAGAATGCCGGCCCCCGCGATCTCCCCGTCCGCTCCCCGGATCCGCACGGCCCAGCTCGGCGTCTCCGTCGACAAGGCGGCTCGGACTCCCCCGCCAGCAGCCATGGTTCGAAACTATACGGGCGCTTGGTGGTGGCGCATACGGATGTGACAACTATTCAACATGCCTTTCCGGAATGGGCTTCGGCCGCCGCCCCGGGCCCCGGGTTGGCTCGCGCCACCCGCCCCCCGTAACCTCCCACGCCGGACGAACGCAAGATCCGCCAACCGGTGACGTACCGCCGTGACGGCGGCGAGGGGCGGGGAGCGGCCGATGGCCCAGACACGGTACGACCAGCGGGTGCGGGTCTTCGTGGAGGTCCGGGGCGGGCCGGACGACTGGCAGGAGGCCGAGGACCGCTTCGACCGGCACGGCTGGCCCGTCCGCGCCCACCACCCCGCCGGCGAGGGGCCCTTGGGGCACGCGGTCACCCCCGACCCCGGCACCCGGGTCTACGAGATCGAGGTGCGGCTCTTCGGCATCGCCAAGGGGTGCGACCAGGGTGCGGCGGAGCGGGTCCGCAAGGCGGCGCGGGCCGCGCGGCTGGAGGCGTACGTGCTGCGCGCCGAGCCCCTGCACCGGGACCGGGAGACCCGCTCACGCTGGCGGGTCATCGACGCGCGGCGCAGACGCCGGGCCCTGCGTTCGCCCTGGCGCAGGCACGTCGCCTCCTGGGCGCTCGCACGCGGTTCCTACGACGCCGGCGGCCTCGTGACCGGTCCGGCGGGGCAGGCGCTGCGGCTGGCGCGGGCCGGACACGGGGCGCACGCCTCCGCGGTGGCCGTGCGGCCCCTGGACGGCCTGTGGAAGGACGCGCGGCGGCGCTGGCCGGAGGAGGAGGGCGAGCGCCGGGCGTTCCTCGCCGTCGCGTGGGCCCTGGTCGCGCCCGTGGCCCTGGTGTGCGCGGTGCACACCGGGCCGGCGGGCCGGTGGTTCTGGGGCGCGGGGGCGGCCGTCGGTGTCGCGGGGGCGGCACGGGCCGGCCGGCGGCTGTTCCCCGACGGCAGGGCGGTGGGCACGGTCGTGGTCCTGGCCGTGTCCGGTTTCTTCACGGCCGGCGGCCTGGGGCTCGCCGGCAGCGACGGCTGGACGCCGTCCGACGCGTTCACCACGCTGCTCGTCGTGGGCGTGGTCTCGGGCCTGTGGCTGCTGGTCCGGCAGTGGACGTGGGGCGAGTGGGTCACCTGGGCCGTGCCCCTCGTGGTCACGCTGCTGGTGTCCACCTTCCTCGCGGCCGGCTCCGTCCTGCACGCCCTGTACGCCGACGCACTTGACCTGAGCAGCAGCGATCTCGACGTCCCGCCGGTCTGGCAGTTCCTCGCCGCGCTGAAGCTGCTGTCGGTCCTGGCGTACGTGCTGCTGGTGCCCGCCTGGTGGGGCGTGGCCCGGCACCGCCACCACTTCTACGCGACGCCGGGCGAGCGCACCAACGTCGTCCTGCACGCCCTGATCTTCGTGGTGATCCTCACCTTCGCGGGCGGCTTCGCCCTGGACTCGGCGGGCACGGCAGCGGAACGTACCAAGGCCGCCGCCGCGCGCGGCGAGGAGCCGCCCCCCTACTTCGGCGTCGAGCCGTCCTGGACCTGCGTACGGACGACGACCGCCCCGGAACGCATCGCCGGCGAGGGCCCCGCCCTC
Source organism: Streptomyces glaucescens (assembly GCF_002154375.1). GTDB lineage: Bacteria > Actinomycetota > Actinomycetes > Streptomycetales > Streptomycetaceae > Streptomyces > Streptomyces glaucescens. Next base: position 9,634 of record NZ_MUND01000540.1, read on the forward strand.
GACCCGGACCGGCCCTACCTGCTCATCAACGTCGCGGCCGGCACGGCCGTCCTGTGGGACCAGGTCACCGGCGAGCCGCTGAAGCTCCCGGCGAGCAAGGCATGGCTGCTGCCTGCGGAGCCGGGTGGGGGCGGCTGCGGGTGACACGAGGCGCCCACGCCCGCGGGCATGGGCAGACGAGTCGGGCTGTACGCCGGGTTCTGTTCCCCGGTTCCCTCGCGGGGGCCGGGGCGACGGCCATCCATCTAGGGCCGGCGTTGCCGCCGGCCTCGTGCGGTCTACCCGCGGACTCGGGCGGGCAGCCCTCGATCGTCCGCGCAGGAACACCGGAGTGTTCCCTCTTGACCTTGCTCCGGGTGGGGTTTACCTAGCTGCCCAGGTCACCCTGGGCACTGGTGGTCTCTTACACCACCGTTTCACCCTTACCGAGGACCGAGGTCCCCGGCGGTCTGCTTTCTGTGGCACTGTCCCGCGGGTCACCCCGGGTGGCCGTTAGCCACCACCCTGCCCTGTGGAGCCCGGACGTTCCTCGGGAAGCCCCCTAGGGGGACTCCACGCGGCCGTCCGCCCGGCTCGTCTGCCGTGTCGACCATGGTACCCGCCGGACGTCCCGCTTCGGCGCCGCGGCCGTGGCCAGCACCGAGCCCGCGAGGATCAGGGTGAAGGCGACGCCGATGCCCAGGGTCAGCTCCTCGTCGAGGAAGAGGGCGCCGGCGGCTACGGCGACCGCCGGGTTGACGTAGGTGATGACGCCCGCCCGGGTCGGGCCGACCTCCTTGATCAGTTCCAGGAAGGCCACGAAGGCGATCGCGGTGCAGACGACGCCGAGGCCGGCGAGGGCGGCCAGGACGTCGGGCGACGGCATGGTGGCGGGGCGGGTCAGGAAGGCTGCGGGGGCGTAGACGACGGCGGCGAGGACGAGGCAGGGGGTGATGAGCTGGAGGGTCGGGACGTCCTTGAGGTGCCGGGCGGCTATCAGCGGGGCGGTGGCGTAGCCGACGACCGTCACGAGCACCTCGGCCAGCGAGCGGGCGTCGCCGCCGGTGAGGTGCGGCAGGGTGAGGACGGTGACGCCGGCGAGGCCGAGGGCGAGTCCGGCGACGCGGCGGGCGCCCACGTGTTCCTCGGCGCCGAAGAAGCGGGCCAGGACGAGGGCGACGATGGGCACGCCCGCGATGAGGAGTCCGGCGGTGGAGCTGGACAGGTGCCGTTCGGCGTCGGTCAGGGTCCACCAGGGGCCGACGATCTCGATCACCGCGAAGGCCAGCATGGGCTTCCAGTGCGTCCGCACGGTGCGGGCGAGTCCGCCCTGGCGGAGGGCGAAGGGGAGCAGGAGCGCGGCGCCGAGCGCGCACCGCGCGAACACCACCACGGACGGGGACAGCTCGTCCACCGCCACCTTGATCATCAGATAGGGGATGCCCCAGACCACTCCCATCAGGGAGAACAGGGCCCAGCCGCGTGCAGTCATGGCGGCAGTCTGCGCGCCGCCCTCATGCGCCGTCTTGAACGCTGTTGCGGTACGCCGCCGGGGTCACCCCCAGCACCCGCCGGAACCAGCGCGTCAGATGGGCCTGGTCGGCGAACCCGACCAGCGCGGCCACCTCGGCGGGCCGCAGCCCGCACTCCAGCAGGCCGCGCGCCCGGTGCACCCGGTGCTGGGCGAGCCAGGCGTACGGCGGCACGCCCATCGTCGTACGGAAGGCGCGCAGCAGCTGGTAGCGGGAGAGACCGAGGTCGGTGGCGAGCGCGGCGAGGGAGGGCGGGGCGGCGAGTTCGTCGGCGAGGCGGTCGCGTACGGCGCGGGCGATGCCGTCGGCGCCGGGCACGGTGTCGCTCGCCGCCCGGGCCGTGGAGTGGCGGCGGGCAAGCGCCGTCAGCAGCCACGGCAGCCGGGACTCCGCCTCCAGCGGGTCCGGGCAGGCGCTCAGCTCGGTGTGGGTGCGCAGCAGCGCGGCGGCCAGCTCGGGGTCGTCGAGCACGGGCTCGCGGAAGTGCCGGACGCCGGTGCCGAGGGTGCCGTCGGCGAGGAGGGCGGGAGCGGCGTACAGGGCGCGGTAGGAGTAGCCGCCGTCCGGGGCGGCGGGGCCCCCGGTGTGCATCTCGCCCGGTTCGAGGATGACGATCGAGCCCGGCCCCGAGTGGATGCGCCCGCCCCGGTAGTCGATGAACTCCAGCCCGCCGACGGTCACCCCGACCGTGAACTCCTCGTGCGCGTGCGGCGCGTACACGTGCCGGTCGAAGCGGGCGGTGAGCAGGTCCAGCGCGGGACCGCAGCGCCCGAGCCGGGCCCGTGTCCACCGCGCGTCTTCCCGTCCGTTCACCTCGTACCCCCCGCCCTCAGGGGATCAGAGGAAGTCGCTCGTGTCCAGGTCGAATCCGAAGGGACCGGGGAGGGTGACCGGCTTGCCGAAGGGGCGGGTGCAGTGCTCGCGGTAGTCGTGCCCCTCGGGGTCGCTGAAGAGCGTGACCGCGCCGGCCTCGCGGTCGACCAGCAGGTAGAGGGGGATGCCGCCCCGGGCGTAGCAGCGGCGTTTGGTCTCGCGGTCGGCACCCGGCTTGGAAGAGGTGACTTCGAGCACCAGGGCCACGCCGTCGCAGGGCATCCACGGGTCGGCACCTCGGTAGAGCCGCCGCTGCGTGGGGGCGAACGTGCCATCGGGGATCACGTGGTCCCTCGGGCTGCCCTCCAGCTTGAGGCCCTTGTTCCCCGAGAACTGCATGTCCGTGCGGGACTTCCTGATCACCTGCGTCACGATCAGCCCGATGCAGTCCTCGTGGTCCCCGTCCGGCGGCGGTGTCACGACGATCTCCCCCTCGATCAGCTCGGCCCGGAAACCCTCCGGGGTGTCCAGGGCGAGAAAGCCCTCCAGCAGGACCTCTTCCTGCGTGAGCGGCTCATGGGCCATGGCAGTCATGTCACGCCCCTCCTTCGGTCGCTCGCCAGACTGGGACATCGGCTGATCACCTGGCCGTGAGATCGGGAACCGTTCCCTCGATCGTGGCACACACGGGCCCCCTCACGCGGGCGTGAACCGGACCGTCGCCCGGGTCGGGTCGGCTTCCGTGAGGCGGACGCGGAGGTGTTCTCCCAGGGGGAGGTGGGCGCCGTCGACGCGGCCGATGACGGCCGGGTCGGTGAGCTGGACCGTGCCGGTGGTGGGGCGGCGGTCGTCGATGTCGATGACGCAGGCGTCGAAGGTCTCGCCGATCCGGGGGGCGAGGACCGCCGCCTCGACGACGTTCACGCACTCCCGTTCCACGGCGTTCGCGCGGCGCGCGCCGGCCGCCATCTCGGCGGGCAGTCCGTCGAGGGCGGCGAGCACCCAGTCGGGCGGGGCGTCGCCGGACACCGCGGCGAGGCAGAGTTCGCTGGTGTAGCGGTCGGCGAGGCGGCGCAGGGGGGCGGTGCAGTGGGTGTAGGCGGCGGCGACGGCGGAGTGGGTGGTGAGG
>NZ_MUND01000541.1 GCF_002154375.1 Streptomyces glaucescens
GACGACGGTCCCGGTCACCGCCGCGGTGACCGGGACCGTCGTCGCGGTCAGCGGGGCGATCGGGTTCGTCGGGCTGATGGTGCCGCATGTCGTGCGGATGCTGACCGGCGCCGATCACCGGCGGGTGCTGGCCGTCGCCCCGCTCGCCGGCGCCGTGCTGCTGGTGTGGGCGGATCTGCTGTCCCGGCTGCTGTTCGCGCCGGTGGAGCTGCCGGTCGGGGTGATCACGGCGGTGGTCGGGGTGCCGGCGTTCCTGCTGCTGATGCGGCGCGGCGGCTACGCGTTCGGGGGGCGCTGATGCGGCTCGACGTGGAGGACGTGTCCGTCCGGACCGCCGACGGGGCGCGGCTGCTGGAGGACGTCCGGCTTGCGGCGGACTCCGGGGCGTTCGTGGGGCTGGTCGGGCCCAACGGCAGCGGCAAGTCGACGCTGCTGCGGTGCGTGTACCGGGCGCTGCGGCCGGCGGGCGGCGTGGTGCGGCTGGGCGGCGACGACGTGCACGCCATGGATCCGCGGGCCGCGGCCCGGCGGCTGGCCGCGCTGCCGCAGGAGTCGTCGGCCGAGTTCGACTTCAGCGTGGCCGAGGTGGTCGCCATGGGCCGCATGCCGCACACGGGACGCACGGCGGCGGACGACCGCGCGGTCTGTGCGGCGGCGATGGAACGCACGGGTGTCGCGCACCTCGCCGGCCGCGGGTTCCCGGCGCTGTCGGGCGGCGAGCGCCAGCGGGTGCTGATCGCCCGGGCGCTGGCCCAGCAGCCCAGGGTGCTGGTGCTGGACGAGCCCACCAACCACCTGGACATCGCGCACCAGCTGGAGGTGCTGTCGCTGGTCCGGGACAGCGGCCTGACCGTGCTGGCCGCGCTGCACGACCTCAATCTGGCCGCCGCGTACTGCGATGTGCTGTACGTGGTGGCCGCGGGGCGGATCGTCGCGTCCGGCCCGCCGCACGACGTGCTGCACCCCGGCCTGCTGGCCGAGGTGTTCGGCGTACGCGCCCACCCCGTACGGCATCCGGAGACCGGTGCCGTGCGCCTGCTGTTCGACCTGCTGCCCCCACCACCTGAGGAACCGCCCCATGAGGAACCGTCCCCGGCGTAGGCCCCTCGTCGCCGCCGCCCTCTGTCTCGCCGCCCTCGCCCCCGGGTGCGGCGCTCGGGTCGAGAAGCCGTCCGCGCGGGCGGACCGGCCGGTCACGCTCACCAACTGCGGCGAGCGGGTGACGTACGACAAGGTCCCGGAGCGGGTCGTCACCAACGATGTCGGCATCACCGAGCTGATGTTCGCGCTCGGCCTGGAGGACCGGATGGCCGGGTTCGCCATGCCCGACGACAAGGGGGACCTGCGCCGGGTGCCGTGGAAGGGCGGTTACGACGAGGTGCCGTGGCTGTCGAAGGACCAGCTGACCGCGGAGACCGTGCTGGACGCCCGCGCGGACCTGGTGTTCGCCGGATGGAACTACGGCTTCCGGGAGGACGCCGGGTTCACCCCGGACGCGCTGCGCGAGCTCGGCATCGCGTCGTACGTCCTCACCGAGTCGTGCCGCAACGGCCGTACCGACACCGCGCGCGGCATCATGCCGCCCCTGGACGCGCTGTACACCGACCTCACCAACCTGGGAAAGCTGTTCGGCGTCGAGGAACGGGCCGCCGCCCTGGTCGCCGGCTTCCGGCGGCAGATCGCCGACGTGCGCGCGAAGGCACCCGCGCGGGCGCCGAAGGTGTTCCTCTACGACAGCGGCGAGGACCAGCCCTTCACCTCCGGCCGCTACGCCGCCCCCGACCAGATCATCAGCGCGGCGGGCGGGGTGAACCTCCTGCACGACGTGGCCGACTCGTGGACGACCACCGGCTGGGAGACGGTCGTGGAACGCGACCCCGACGTCATCGTGATCTGCGACTACGGAGACGTGAGCGCCGAGCGGAAGCAGGACTTCCTGCTCTCCTACGCACCACTGCGGGACGTCTCCGCGATCAGGCACCGGCGGATCTTCGTCCTCGACTACGCCGATCTGGTGGAGAGCCCGCGCAATCCGTCGGCGATCGCACGGCTGGGCACGTATCTGCGGGCGGTCGATGACGGGAGGGCCGGCGGTCAGCGATCATGACCGGGTGACGCGCGGTCGCGCCGGCCGCGCGGACAGCGACCCAGGGGGCCTGCATGTCGTATCCAGAGCCGCGTTACCTCGGCGAGAACGGTGAGATCAGCGCCGTGTTCCGGGACGCCGGCACACCGCCGGACGTCGTGTCGCCCGGCGGCACCACGACCCACTACCTGGCGAGCCACGCCACGACGGGCGGTGAGTTCGGGCTCTACAAGGTGGACATGGGGCCGAAGGCACCGGGCGCCCGGACGCACTTCCACCGGTCGATCTCCGAGTCGTTCTACGTCCTGTCGGGCGAGGTCGCGCTGTACGACGGCGAGCGGTGGGTCACCGGACGCCAGGGCGACTTCCTGTACGTACCGCCCGGCGGACTGCACGCCTTCAGGAACGACACCGACGAACCGCTGTCCATGCTGATGCTGTTCACGCCGGGCGCGCCGCGCGAGGAGTACTTCGAGCGGGTCGCGGAGTTCGCGGCGCGCGGAGGTGAGGAACTGCGGGAGTTCCAGGTGCGGCACGACAGTTTCTTCCTGTGAGCCGGTGAGCCGGGGACTCGGTGGGCCGGGGACTCGGTGGGCCGGGGACTTGATGGAACCCTGAGCCGGTGCTGTCTCAGGGGTGACCCTGAGACGGAAGACCGGGGTGAACCCCCGGCTCTTCGGGGGAGTTGCCCGGATGCGGGGCGGGCGGGGACCGGCGAGGCTCGTGGGCATGAAGAAGACCACGCGCACCGCCGGCCTCGTCGCCGCCTCCGCCGCCCTGCTGTTCTCCGGGCTCGCCGTCCCGTCCGCCGCATCCGCCGCCGCACCCTCCCTCGACTGGGGCGCGTGCGTCGGAGGCGCTGCCGCTCCCGACCCGCGGCAGCGGTGCGCCACCGTCGAAGTGCCGATGGACTACTCCGACCCGGGCGCCGGGACCGTCGACCTGGTCGTCTCCCGCATCCCGAGCGAGAACCCCGCGGAGCGGCGGGGCGTCTTACTGCTCATTCCGGGCGGCCCCGGGAACTCAAGTCTCAACGACCCCTCGGGCCGGGGACAGAAACTGCCGCAGGACGTGCAGGACGCCTACGACCTGATCGGATTCGCGCCGCGCGGACTGGCCCCGTCCACGGCGGTGAGCTGCGGACTCGCGTACGAGGACCTGGCCGTCACCCGGGTCGCCCGCCCCTATCCGGCGCCGGACGGCTCCGTCGACGCGGCCATGGCCGCCGCGCGGCGCATGTCGGAGGCCTGCGCACGCAACGGCGGGGAGCTGATCCGGCACATCAGCACCGCCAACGAGGCCCGCGACCTGGACCGCGTCCGGGCCGCGCTGGGCGAGCGGAAGGTGTCCGCGTGGGGCGTGTCGTACGGCACGTACGCAGGCGCCGTCTACAGCCGGATGTTCCCGCACCGCACCGACCGGATCGTGCTCGACAGCAACGACGACCCGGACCCCCGACGGGTCGGCCGCGCCTGGATCGCGGCGCACGAGCGGGGTGTGGAGGACACCTTCCCGGAGTTCGCCGCCTGGGCGTCCGCACCGGACTCCCCGGTGCGGCTCGCCGGCACGCCCGCCGGGGTGCGCGCGCTCTTCCTGCGGCTCGCGGACCGCCTCGACCGGGAGCCGATCCCGTGGCCGAACGCCAACCCGGCCGAGCTGAACGGCAACGTGCTGCGCCAGTCCATGCTGCAGACGATGTACGACCCGGACGGCTTCGAGCGGCTGGCCCGGCTGATCGACGGCGCCCTTGACGGACGGGTCCCGCCCGTGACGGCGCCGTCACCGCAG
>NZ_MUND01000542.1 GCF_002154375.1 Streptomyces glaucescens
GTGGGGGCGGGGGGCTGCTGCGGGAGGGGCGGTACGGCCGAAAGGTCGTATCCGCACGCTCCGCAGAAACGGTCCCCCTGTTCCAGCGGTTCCGCGCAGTTGGGGCACTGCGTCAGGGCGGCCTGCCGGGGCGGCATCTGCGACATCAACTACACCCACGTCCGGGGGCGGTAACGATTGGCACGTTCCACCAGGTCGATCCTCTCCTCGCCGCCCCGCGCCAGCCGGGCCAGCGTGCGGTACGAACGTTCCAGGCCGAAGCGCAGGCCCCGTTCGTCCAGGCCGCTGCCGAGCAGCGTCCGTCCTCCGGCGGCGGGAGGAACGGAACCCTGGCCCCCGGAGAGTATCCAGTCCAGGGCGCTGCCGAGCACTTCCGTGGCCAACTGCTCGCGCCGCGTCGGGTCGAGACCGTACGCGTCGAGCGCCTCGACCTGGCCTGCGGCGGCGGTCAGATCGTCCAGGAACGGTACGTCGGAGGCGGTGGCCGTGCGCTGCCGCAGCCGGGCGCGGACGGCGGCCACCCGGGCGGCCGTGAAGTGGATGGAGGCCTCCGGGACGGACTCCAGCGTGGTCACGGCGCCCCGCCGGTCGCCCGTGGCGAGCTGGACGCGGGCCAGGCCGAACGCGGCGCTGACACAGCTCGGGTCGGTCGACCACACCAGGCGGTAGTACTCGGCCGCGTTGTCCAGCTGGCCCAGCACCTCCGCGCACAGGCCGAGGGCGAGCTTCGGGGCCGTCTCGCCGGGGAAGGCGTCGTAGATCGCGTCGAAGGAGAGCGCGGCGCCCTCGTGGTCGCCGGTCACCAGCGCGGCCACGCCCCGGTACCAGACCACCCGCCAGTCGTCGGGGCGTTCCTCCTCCAGCGCGGCGAGGACGGTGTGCGCGGTCGCCGTGTCGCCGTTCTCCAGCCAGGCGCGCACCTGCCGCAGCCTGGTCTCCGTCGACTGCGCCGGTACGGCGGTCAGGGCGGCGATCAGCTCGGCCGGCGCGGAGGTCAGCAGGCCCGCGAGGAACCCGGCGTTGGGGTCGCTGGGCTCGGTCCGGGGGATCGGCAGCGCGAGCGCGGCGGAGTCGGTCCGCACCGGCTTGACCAAGGAGGCCGTACCGGCGGGCAGTTGCGCACCGGCGCCCGGTCCGCTTCGCGCGGCCGCCGTCCGGGCTCCCAGCCGTGACACCTCCCCGTCCAGCACGGGGAACAACTCGGAGTCGGTGACCCGCAGTTCCGGCCCGAACAGGGTCGACAGCGCGGGGCGGGCACGCCCGGTCTGGAGGGAGACGACCTCCCGCAGCACGCCCGTCAGCTGGTCCGCCATCTCCTGCGCGGAGGCGAATCTGCGGGCCGGATCGGGGTCGGTGGCGCGGACCAGGAGGCGGTAGAAGGACTCGTACCGCCGGAACACCTCGATGGTGTCGGGGTCGGGCAGGGAGTCGGCGTAGACGTTGGTGTAGCCCTGGAAGTCGAAGGTGAGGACGGCGAGCGTGCGGCCCACCGTGTACAGGTCGGAGGCGACCGACGGGCCGACGTCGGCCACCTCGGGCGCCTGGTAGCCGACCGTGCCGTAGATCGCGGACTCGTCGTCGTCCATGCGGCGCACCGCACCCATGTCGATCAGCTTGAGCTGGTCCTCGGTCTGGATGGCGTTGTCGACCTTGAAGTCGCAGTAGAGGAGGTTGCGGCTGTGCAGGTGGCCGAGGGCCTCCAGCGCCTCGATGCCGTACGCGCAGGCCTGTTCGACCGGCAGCGGGTCCCGGCGGCCGTCGGGGGTGCGGCGGGCGTTGGCGATCTCCTTGAGGGACTTGCCGCCGACGTACTCCATGACGATGTAGCCGTCGAGGGAGCCGGTGCGCTGGTCCAGGTGCTCCACGAAGTTGTAGATCCGCACGATGTTGGCGTGCTCGATCTCCGCGAGGAACCGGCGTTCGGAGATCGCCGCCGCCATCGCGTCCTGGTCGCCGGTGTCGAGCAGGCCCTTGAGCACCACCCAGCGGTCGGAGACCGCGCGGTCCACGGCGAGGTAGATCCAGCCCAGGCCGCCGTGGGCGAGACAGCCCGCCACCTCGTACTGGCCGCGCACGATGTCGCCCGCCCGCAGCTTGGGCACGAACGAGTACGGGTGGCCGCACTTGGTGCAGAACCCCTCCGTGCGGCCGGGGCGGTCGCCGCGCGCCCGGCCCACCGGGGCACCGCAGTCGGCGCGGGAGCAGAACCGCTTGCGCTCCGGCACCTCCGGGTTGGCCAGCACCATCGCGCGCGGGTCCGGCCGCGGCACCTGGGGCACCTGCACCAGGCCCGCGCCGAGCCGCCCCCGCCCGCTGGACGAGGAGGTGGAACCCGAGCTGCGCACCGACACCGAACGGCTGGTGGGCCGGCCCGACACGGATCGCGAGAGGCGGCCCGACACCGAGCGCCGGGACTTCGACGACTGCGACGAGGTACGCGAACTGCCCCGGCTTCCCGTGCGGGCGCTGCCGCTGCCCGCCGAACCGCGGCCGCCGCCCGTCACCCCGGTCGGCGCCGAACCGACCATGCCGGTCGATGACACGACCGGGGCGAGACCGCACATGTCGCAGTACAGCTCGCCGCCGCCGACGTCCTCGTACGCGCCGCCGCAGCCGGGCCGCTGACAGGTGCGCGGTGCCTGACTCGTGACCTGACTCATACCGAAGAATCCCCCCTGTGCGCCGCAGCGTCCCCCCTGCGGTCCTCGGGCCCGCCCTGGCCCGGCACCCGCGGGGCGCCGAGCAGTTCCGCCACCGCCTGCTGGTAGCGGAGCACCGCCTGCTCGGCGACGCGCAGGTCGCAGGGCGCGCTCCACAGCATCCGGCGCGCCGCGTCGTACCGCTCCACCAGCAGCGGGTCCTCCGCCAGGCCGTGCCGGGCCACCTTCGCCCGGTACGCGTCCAGCCGGCCCCGCAGCTCGGCGCGGACCGCGAGCGGCGCGGTGACCGCGGTGAGCGACTCGCGGGCGCGCAGCAGCTCGTCCTCCGCCTTGCGCTCCAGGGACTCCAGAAGCGGGGAGAGACGGTGCCACTGTGCCTGTCTGCGGTACTCGGCGGCCGTCGTCAGCTGCTCCTGGAGCGCGGTCGGCGGGCCGCTGACCACGGGCACCTCGGTCGCCGCGATCTTCGCGAGGACCTCGCCGCGCGCGGTGCGGGCCTCGGCGAGCGTGCGGTCCGCGCGGGACAGCACGTCCCGCAGCCTGATCAGCCGCTGCTCGGCGTCCTGGCGGACGGTGAGCACCGCGTCGATCTCCCGGCGCACCTCCTCCAGGGCGCGCGCCTCCCGGTCGTAGACCGTCGTGTCCGGCTTGCCGCCGCCGGGCGCGGAGCTGCCCTCGGCGGGCTTCCAGAACGCCAGCGGGTCGGACACGACCTGCTCGCGCAGCTTTGTCAGGGTGCGGGTGATGCGCTCCAGGTCGTCACCGGACGGATGTTCACCGGGGCGGACGCCGACGGAGTGGGCGAGGGTGCGGGTGCGCTGGAGTTCGGCGGCGAGTAAATCGATGCGGGCGGGCAGCGCGGACCACACCGCGTCGGCGGCCACCACCATGTCCAGCGAGGCCGCGTACAGCTCGTTCATCCGGTCCACGAGCGCGGCCAGCGAGTAGCGGGTGCTGAGCCGGCCCGCGCCGCCGTGCGGGGAGGGCGCGTGGGTCACGGCGGTCGCCCCGCCGGCGACCGTGACCGCCTCGCCGCGCAGCAGCTCGGTCAGCTCCACCAGGTCCTCGCGGCTGGACCAGCGGCGGCGCGCGCGGATGTCCCGGGCGGTGCGCAGCGCGTCCGTGTAGGCGTCGAAGTACGTCCACAGCAGGGTGATCGACGCCTCGGTGACCGCCCAGCGCTCCTCGGTGACGCCGGTCAGCTCGGCGCCTTCGAGCAGGCGGCGGCCCGCGTGGTCCTGGAGCGCGAGCAGCGAGGTCTCGATCGCCTCGTGCTCGGCGCCGAGCCGCGCCAGCGCACGGTCCACCTCGTCCCTGTCCATGACCGGACCGGAGGTTCCCGTGGCGCCCATGATCACCCCTCTACTTGTAACGCGGCGTCGGCGGGGTCGCCGACTCGGAGTCCCTACCCAGCGTCGGCGACAGCCACTTGTCGTACGACGCCTTCCACCCGCCGTCCTGGCGGTAGTCCGCCAGTATCCGGTTGACCCGGCGTACCAGATCGGTGGCGTCCTTCTTCATCGCCACGCCGTAGTACTCCGTGGTGAAGCGCTTGCCCTTCAGCTCCACCGTGGGGTCCTGCGCGGCCTGGCTGGCGGCGAGCGCGCTGTCCGTCACCACCGCGTCCACCTGGCCGAGTTGCAGCCTGACCAGGCAGTCGAGCTGGTTGGGCACAGTGGTGGAGATGTCCGCGGAGGCGGGCAGGTTCCCCGACGCGCGGTCCGCGGCCAGCTTCTCGTACGCCGTCGAACCCGCCGCCGAGCAGATCCGCTTGCCGGCCAGGGTGTCGTCGTAGCCCTTCACCGGGGAGGAGTTCGGCGCCAGGACCTGCTGGCCGGTGAGGAAGTACGGGGCGGAGAAGGCGACGTCCTTCAGGCGGGCGCAGGTGATGGTCATGGTGCGGACCACCATGTCGACCTGGCCGCTCTGGATCGCAGGCACCCGCTGGTTGGTGGGGATCGCCTTGAAGCGGATGCGGTCCGGGGAGCCGAGCAGCTCCTCGGCGATCCGGCGCGCGAGATCGATGTCGAAGCCTTCCAGCTCGACCGTCTCGGCGGTGCTGTTGGGGTTGCGGTAGCCCCAGCGGAAGCTGTTCTGGTCGACGCCGACGGAGAGATAGCCGCGCTTCTCGACGGCCGCGATCGCCGGGCCCTCGACGGTGGCCGGGGTCAGGCTCTGCGCCTCCGGGTCCTCGCAGGCGTCGGCCTTCGCGAGGGTGCCCTCCGCGCCGCCCCGGCCGCCGGCACCGGTGCTGCCGTCCGGGTGGTCCTGGGTGTGCGGCAGCAGCAGGGCGAAGACCACCGCCAGGGCGCAGACCAGGGACATCGCGCCCACGCCGCCCCAGCCCCGCAGGCCGTCCCGCACCCGTCGTGCGTACATCCTCATGCCCCCTCTCACCGGCACCCCTTCCACCGGTCCCCCTCTCACCGGTACTCCGACAGCCTGCGGCCGATGCCCAGCACCGCGCCCGCCGCGCCCAGCAGGGCGAGCACCGCGGCACCAGCGGCCAGACCGGTCATCGCGTCCCGGCCGTCGCCGGCCGCCCGCGCGAACTCGCGTTCCTCGTGCGCGATGGCGGTCTGGAGGTTGTGGTCGACGCTGTCGAAGCACTCTCCGGTCGGCTCGTCGCTCTTCGTGCCGATGACCTTGTCGAGGGCCGCCTGGTAGTCACCGGCGTCGTCGGCGTCGCGGGCCTGCCGGTGGCGGTCCTGCCAGACGTCCATGTCGCCGGTGGCGGCCCGCACGGGCCGGGCGCCCGCGTCGTCGTCGGCCAGGTCGGCGGCCCGGGCCAGGCCGTCGGCGAGGTCCTTCATCGACGCCTGGTACGCCACGTCGAACTTGTCGGCGAACGTCCCGGGTGCGGTCTCGACGGTCTCGGCGCCGCGGTTGACCAGGGTCAGGTTCTCGTTGCCGCGGGCCTTGAGGGAGGCGATGCGGGCGTCGTGCAGCACGTCGAGCGAGCGGACACCGTGGTCGTAGGAGTCGTTCAGGCCGGCGCGGGCGACGCTGTGGCCGACGACGAGCCAGAGCAGCACGACGGTGGTGGCCGCCGTGGCGGCGACCAGGCCGTGGTTGAGGACCCGGTTCGTGCGGCGGTAGGTGCGGTGCTGGGCCCAGGCGAGGGCGGCGAGGGCGGCGACGCCGAGGGCGATGGCGGCCCACGGGTAGGGGGTCGCGTCGGCGTAGTCGGCGCGCAGGCGGCGGTTCTCCGACGTGTACAGGTCCTCGGCGGCCGGGAGCATCTCCGTCTGCATCTTGTCGTTCGCGTAGCGCAGGTAGGCGCCGCCGAGGGGGTAGCCCTGGCGGTTGTTGGCGCGGGCGCGTTCGATCAGGCCCTTGTACTCGGGGAGGAGCCGGTTGAGCTCGGCGATGGTCCGGGCGGACGGGGAGTCCGGGTCGGAGCTGTTGGCCGCGGTGATCAGCTTGGCGGCGGCGGTGCGGATGTCCTTCTCGTAGCGGTCGCGGTCGGCCTGGGTCTCCTGGCCGCCGGCGAGGAAGCCGCTGGAGGCGGCGGTGTTGGCGTCCGCGAGGGAGCGGTAGATGTCGGCGGCGGCGGAGGTGAGGGGCTGGCTGGTGTGCAGGACGTCGTCGGCGGCGGCGGAGCGGGCCGTGGTCTGCCAGGCGGTGACGGTGCCGAAGGCGACGACGAGGAGGGCGAGGACGGCGCCGATGACGCGCAGCCGGCCCGGTTCCGTGGTGGCGGCCGCGCGGAGCCGGTCCAGGCCTTCGGCGAAGGCGGTGCGGCGCGGGGCCGCCGGCGGTGCCGCCGGCGGTGCCGCGGGTGGTGCCGCGGGTGGTGCCGCGGTGCCGTTCCGCGTGTGTGTCACGCTCACGCTTGACCTCCCCCATGGTCATCTGTCGCCGCAAGTATCGCCGCCCGGGCCGGCATCCGCACCGGGCTTCGCTGGATCTTGATCGGATCGCAGCGTGCGACGTCACACGTCTCCCCGCAGTGAATACGCCGGTGGGGGCGGTTCGGTTCCCCGCGCGGGCGTGCGCGCCCCGCTCCTTGTTCTGAACCCCCGGGCCGCGCGGGGAACCGAACCGCCCCCACCGGCGTATTCACTGCGGGGAGACGTGTGACGTCGCACGCTGCGATCCGATCAAGATCCAGCGAAGCCCGGTGCGGATGCCGGCCCGGGCGGCGATACTTGCGGCGACAGATGACCATGGGGGAGGTCAAGCGTGAGCGTGACACACACGCGGAACGGCACCGCGGCACCACCCGCGG
>NZ_MUND01000543.1 GCF_002154375.1 Streptomyces glaucescens
GTTCGGTACACGCCGAACCGTCCCGCGCGCGGAGCCCTACGCGGACCGCGCGACCTCCGCGTACTGCTGCGCCAGCCCGTCCAGCAGGGCCGTGAGGCCGGTCTCGAAGGCCCGCTCGTCGACCTTCTCCTGCTGCTCGGCGAGGCGGTGCGCCTGGCCGAGGTGGGGGTAGTCGGCCGGGTCGTACGCGCTGGCGTCGTCCGGGAAGCCGCCGGCGAACGAGCCGAGCGCGGAGCCCATGATGAAGTACCGCATCAGCGCGCCGATCGAGGTGGCCTGGGCGGGCGGCCAGCCGGCGTCGACCATCGCGCCGTAGACGGCGTCGGCGAGCCGCAGGGCGGCGGGGCGGCGGCCGGGGCCGCGGGCGAGCACCGGGACGATGTTCGGGTGGTCGCGCAGGGCGGCGCGGTAGGAGACCGCCCAGTCGTGCAGGGCGGTCCGCCAGTCCCGGCCGTCCTCGAACATCGACAGGTCGACCTGGGCGCTCACCGAGTCGGCGACCGCCTCCAGGATCTCGTCCTTGGTGCGGAAGTGGTTGTACAGCGACGGCCCGCTCACCCCCAGCTCGGCGGCGAGCCGCCGGGTGGAGACGGCCGCCAGGCCCTCGGCGTCCACGAGTTCCCGGGCCGTGTCGACGATCCGGTCGGTGCTGAGGAGGGGCTTGCGCGGTCGGGCCATGGCGCACATAGTAGGGCTGCGACTGGAAACTAGCAGTGCTAATTTAAATGTGCCACTTTCAATCGGTGGCCTTCATGTGACCTACGTGTGGGGTGACGCGCCATGAACCTGGAGCTCAGCGAGGAACAGACCGCCGTACGGCAGCTCGCCCGGGATTTCGTGGAGCGCGAGATCGCCCCCCATGTCATCGCCTGGGACCGGGCCGAGGAGGTCGACCGGAGCATCGTGAAGAAGCTCGGCGAGGTCGGCTTCCTCGGGCTCACCGTGGACGAGGAGTACGGCGGCTCCGGCGGCGACCACCTCGCCTACTGCCTCGTCACGGAGGAACTGGGCCGCGGCGACTCCTCCGTGCGCGGCATCGTCTCCGTCTCCCTCGGGCTGGTCGCCAAGACCGTCGCGGCCTGGGGGAACGAGGAGCAGAAGCGGCGCTGGCTGCCCGGCCTCACCTCCGGCGAACTCGTCGGCTGCTTCGGGCTCACCGAACCCGGCACCGGCTCCGACGCGGGCAGCCTCGCCACCCGCGCGGTCCGCGACGGCGACGAGTACGTCGTCAACGGCACCAAGATGTTCATCACCAACGGCACCTGGGCCGACGTCGTGCTGCTCTTCGCCCGCTCCACGGACGCGCCCGGCCACAAGGGCGTCAGCGCCTTCCTGGTGCCGGCCGACACCCCCGGGCTGACCCGCCGCACCATCCACGGCAAACTCGGACTGCGCGGCCAGGCGACCGCCGAACTCGTCCTGGAGGACGTCCGGGTGCCCGCCTCGGCGATGCTGGGGGAGGAGGGCAAGGGCTTCTCCGTCGCCATGTCCGCGCTCGCCAAGGGCCGGATGTCGGTCGCGGCCGGCTGCGTCGGCATCGCGCAGGCCGCCCTGGACGCGGCGGTGCGCCACGCGGGCGAGCGCGAGCAGTTCGGCCGGACCATCGCCCACCACCAGCTGGTCCAGGAACTGATCAGCGACATAGCCGTGGACGTCGACGCGGCCCGGCTGCTGACCTGGCGGGTCGCCGACCTGATCGACCGCGGCCTGCCCTTCGCCACCGAGGCCTCCAAGGCCAAGCTCTTCGCCTCCGAGGCGGCCGTGCGCGCCGCCAACAACGCCCTCCAGGTCTTCGGCGGCTACGGCTACATCGACGAGTACCCCGCCGGCAAGCTGCTGCGCGACGCCCGCGTGATGACCCTCTACGAGGGCACCAGCCAGATCCAGAAGCTGCTCATCGGTCGGGCGCTGACGGGGGTGTCGGCATTCTGAGTACCTTCTGAGTACGGCGGCGGATGTGGCGCGGGCCACCTCCGCCGACGCTGGACCCCATGAGTGACAAGCAGCAGAACACCGCCGCCTTCTACGGCCAGGCCGTCGCCTCCTTCGCCGTCGCCATGGCCGCCACCGCCATCGGGATCTACCAGCTGGACGCCGACCCGTGGGTGCGCGCCTTCCTCGCCATCGCCGTGCTCTACCTGGTCACCTCCGCCTTCACCCTGGCCAAGGTGATCCGGGACCGGCAGGAGGGCGCGCGGGTCGTGCACCACTCCCAGCGAGGCGTCTAAGCGAGCGCTCAGGTTCGGCGGTATGGTGGTGCCCCTGTCGGCGAGAGGGGCGAGCGAGCGATGAGTACGGCGGAGGAGACGGCCGGCGGCGAGAGCCAGCCGTGGGCCGAGGTCACCCCTGACGCGGCCCGGCGGCTGCTGATCGCCGCCGTGGAGGCCTTCGCCGAGCGCGGCTACCACGCCACCACGACCCGTGACATCGCGGGCCGCGCGGGCATGAGTCCGGCCGCGCTCTACATCCACTACAAGACCAAGGAAGAGCTGCTGCACCGCATCAGCAGGATCGGCCACGAGAAGGCCCTGGACATCCTGCGCACGGCGGCGCGTCGCGAGGGCACCGCCCGCGACCGCCTGGCCGACGCGGTCGGCTCCTTCGTCCGCTGGCACGCCGGCGGGCGTACCACCGCGCGGGTCGTGCAGTACGAACTGGACTCGCTCGGCCCGGACGCCCGCGCGGAGATCCTGGCGCTGCGCCGTCAGTGCGACGACGAGGTGCGCCGGATCATCGAGGACGGAATGGCGTCCGGCGAGTTCGACGTGCTCGACGTGAAGGGCACCACGCTCGCCGTCCTCTCCCTCTGCATCGACGTGGCCCGCTGGTTCAACGTCGACGGACCCTGGACGCCCGACGAGGTCGGCGCCCTCTACGCCGACCTCGTGCTGCGGATGGTGGGGGCCAAGTAGCCCCCGGGCGCTCAGAGGTAGTAGCGGGACACCGACTCGGCCACGCAGACCGGCTTGTCGCCGCCCTCGCGCTCCACGGTGAAGGCGACCGAGACCTGGACGCCGCCCGTCACGTCCTCGACCCCGGTGATGACGGCCGTGGCCCGCAGCCGCGAGCCGACCGGCACCGGGGCGGGGAAGCGCACCTTGTTGGTGCCGTAGTTGACGCCCATCCTCACGCCCTCGACGGTGATCAGCTGCGGCCCGAAGAGGGGGAGCAGCGACAGGGTGAGGTAGCCGTGCGCGATGGTGGTGCCGAACGGTCCGGCCGCCGCCTTCTCCGGGTCGACGTGGATCCACTGGTGGTCGCCGGTGGCCTCCGCGAACAGGTCGATCCGCTTCTGGTCGACCTCCAGCCAGTCGGTGTACCCCAGCTGCTCGCCCACCGCCGCCCTCAGCTCGTCGACGGACGTGAAGATCCTCGGCTCTGCCATGTCCCGGCCTCTCGCTCGCGCCACTCGGTCGCATGCGTCCTCGCATGCCTAAGCAACTGCTTAGCATGGTCGGGTGCGGCGCCCCTGTCAACGGACCGGAAGTGTGACGGCGTAGGTAGGGTTCGAGGGGTGCCCCAGATTCCAGAGAAGATCCACGAGCTCACCGTCGGCCAGCTCTCCGCGCGCAGCGGAGCCGCCGTCTCGGCCCTGCACTTCTACGAGTCCAAGGGTCTGATCAGCAGCCGCCGCACCAGCGGCAACCAGCGCCGCTACAGCCGTGACACGCTCCGCCGGGTCGCCTTCATCCGCGCCGCCCAGCGGGTCGGCATCCCGCTGGCCACCATCCGCGAGGCGCTGGCCGAACTGCCCGAGGAGCGCACCCCCAACCGGGAGGACTGGGCCCGGCTGTCGGAGGTCTGGCGCTCCGAACTGGACGAGCGCATCAAACAGCTCAACCGGCTGCGCGACCACCTCACCGACTGCATCGGCTGCGGCTGCCTCTCCCTGGAGAGCTGTGTGCTGTCCAACCCGGGCGACGCCTTCGGTGAACGCCTCACCGGCTCCCGCCTGCTGGCGGAGCGGCCCGGGCGCCGGGCGGCGCGGCGCGGCGGGGACACGGGCGGCGGAGGGCGGGACGCGGGCGGCGGCGCGGGTCGCGACACCGACGCGGGACGCGGCGGCGAAGGCGGCGGAAGCCGGGACGTGCTGCTGGCCGAGGGCCCCTGAGGGCGGGTCAGACGGCGGGCGTCCCGTCCCGGGCCGCCCGCGCGTACTCCGCCAGGCCGGCCCTCACCAACTCCGCGTTGGACGGGGCCCGTCGGCCGTCCGGCAGGGCCAGCGTGTCCTCCAGGCCGATCCGGGTCGCGAGCCCCAGCCGGCCGGCGAGGCGCAGCACCGGCCAGGCGCCGGCGTCCTCACCGTGCAGCAGCACGGGGCGGCCGTGCGCCCGGCCCAGGCCGGACAGCAGGGCGCGCGCCGACTCCGCCGCCGCGTCCGCGTCCGTCACCTCGGCCAGGACCCGCAGCACCCGCGGCCCGAGCGGCGAACGGGCGAATCGGGCCGCGCCGTCCGTCCCCGACCAGATGCCCGCCTCGACTCCCACACCCCGTTCCAGCAGCGCGGCGGCCACCTCCTCCGCGCCCGGCTCGTGCCAGTTGACCGAGGCGTGGTCGGGCAGCACGGTCCACTCGCGCACCCGCGCGAGCCGGGCCGCGGGATCCGGCTCGGCCCAGGCGCCCGTGGTGACGCCCACCGGCACCGGCACCCGTGCCCGTATCGCCTCCAGGGTCGCGGCGACCACCCGCGCGGACATCGTGTCCCGGCCGCACGGCGTCTTGGGATGGACGTGGAGATCCGTGGCCCCGGCCGCGACGGCACGCGCGGCCTCCTCGGCCATCGCCTCCGGCGTGAGCGGAACGACCGCGCTGTCGGCGGCCCCGCGGGGCCCGTTGAGACACACCTGCACCATGCCTCGATGCTGCCAGACCGTACGGACGGCGCCCCGTCGCCCGGCTCCCGCGCCCGGTTCCTCGGCAAGCCCCCGTTGCCGTACCGGCCGCTGTGAACGGGGGTGCGGCATCCCCCTGCGCACCCCCTGACTACTTCCTCACGCCGACACCAGCATCCGTCCGCGCCGGGCGTACGCCAGCGCCGCGGGGGTCAGCACGGGCAGCGGTACGAGAATCCCGCAGTCCGCGCAGACCGGGCCGGCGGAGGGTTCGTGGTCCAGGTCGTCCTTCCAGAACAGCCGTTCCCCGCCGCACACCGGGCATGCCGAGCCCGGTTCGCGCTCCAGTGCGGCGATCAGCTTGCGCAGCACGTCGGCCAGCGGCTCCCGGGGATGGACCCCGGGATCGTCGCACCAGGCGACACCGAAGCCGCCCCAGGTCATCCGGTGCCAGTCATCCACGCTGCCCGGCCTGCGCAGCCCGTCGTGCTTCTCCTTCCTGCGGCGCTCGGCGAACCCCGCCTCATAGGCGAGCCACACCGCCCGCGCCTCCTCCAGCTCCACCAGCGCGGCCACGAGCCGCGCCGGATCGGGGGAGCGGTCCTCCGGACCGAACCCCGCCCGGGAGCACAGATGGTCCCAGGTGGCCCGATGCCCGTAAGGGGCGAACCGTTCTAGGCACTTGCGCAGCGAGTAGCGCCGTAGCGCCAGGTCGCACCGGGGGTCGCGTACCTGTCTCGCCAGACTCCGGAAACCGGCCATCGCCTTGCACCTCCGTCACATCTGCACCTGTACTTCGGTCACTTCGGCGTCGTACGGACGTCGCCGAATAGACGTATCGACACGCGATTCGGCTCCCTCCTCGGCCATCCGATGTCCGATGGCCGCCATCGATGGGTCCCCGCGACACCCGAAGGTGACGCATGTTCACCTTCCAACCAGGGGATACCGGCGGTAACGACCGGCCCACCCCGTCGGGAGGAGCTGCCATGCCACGGCGCACCCCACGCAACGTGCTCGACAGACTGAGAACTCCCCACAGATTCCCCGGGTTCCTGAAGAGCGCGTCCGTATGCGTTCTCGTTGCCGGACTTTTGGCACCGTTTACCCCGGCGGCCGCCACCCCCGAGACGCCGGCCGCCCCGGCGGCCGCGGCGAACGACCACTGCGGCGGCCGGTGCTCCGACATCCTGCCGCCCGGCCAGAACGGCAACGCCACCCTCGCCCAGATCCTCCTCCACCAGGCCTTCGGCACCCGGCCCGCGCACGCGGACGACCAGCTCGGCCCCTACGCCGGCCTCGCCACCGGCTACCAGAACCTCACCGACGCCACCCTCGGCTCCTTCTTCAACGACGCGTCCTTCGGGGTCCCCGCCGACCAGGTCGCCTCCACCGTCCGGCCCGCCGGGCGCGACGACGTGACGATCGTCCGCGACAAGAAGACGGGTGTGCCGCACATCACCGGCACCACGCGCTACGGCACCGAGTTCGGCGCCGGCTGGGCGGCGGCCGAGGACCGGCTGTGGCTGATGGACGTCTTCCGGCACGTCGGGCGCGGACAGCTGACCCCGTTCGCGGGCGGCGCCGCCGCCAACCAGGGCCTGGAGCAGGAGTTCTGGCGCAACGCGCCCTACACCGAGGCCGACCTCCAGGCGCAGATCGACCGGGCCGCCGCCACGCACGGCGAGCGCGGCCGGCAGGCACTGGCCGACGTGCGCGCCTACGTGGACGGCATCAACGCCTACATCGACGCCTCCGACAGCGCCCGCACCTTTCCCGGCGAGTACGTCCTCACCGGCCACAAGGACTCCGTCACCAACGCCGGCACCATCGAGCACTTCACCCCCACCGACCTGGTCGCGCTGGCCACCGTCATCGGCGCCCTGTTCGGTTCCGGGGGCGGCGGCGAGCAGGAACAACGCGCTCTCCCACCTCGCCGCCGCCCCCGGAACC
>NZ_MUND01000544.1 GCF_002154375.1 Streptomyces glaucescens
GGTGCCCGCGTAGCCGCCGCCGACCACCACGAACTGCAGCCTCGAGGCCCGCTCGGCCGGGTCCTGGCTGGCGTCGGCGAGGTCGAGCTGCGAGATGACGTGGTCGCGGATGTAGGCGGCCTCGGCGAGGGTCTTCATGCCGAAGGCGTGGTCGGTGAGCCCGGGGATGTCGAAGGTGCGGGTGACGCTTCCCGGGGCCAGCACGAGATAGTCGTAGGGTTCGTTGACGGTCTGATCGGTGATCGTGCGGATGACGCAGACCTTCGCCTTGAGGTCCACGCCGATGGCTCCGCCCGGGATGATCCGGGTGCGGTACTTGCGGCTGCGGCGCAGGGACAGCGCGATCGACTGGGGGGTGAGCACCCCTGAGGCGACCTGCGGCAGCAGCGGCAGATAGAGCTGGTAGGAGAACGGGGTCACCAGCGTGACGTCGGCCTCGTCGGGGCCGAGCCTGCGTTCCAGGCGCCGTACGCACTCCACTCCCGCGAAGCCCGCGCCCACCACCAGGATCCTGGGTCGTGTCACGTTGTCCTTCCCTTCCGCGGTTGACGCATCGATCCCACCGTGCCGGACGCCGTCGCGCCAGTCGGGCACCGCGCGACGGGCCACGTCCGCGGTGCACGGCGGCGCTCACGAGACGGCCGTCGGTGCGGCCATCCGGGTGCCCAGCGGGCGCCGGCTGACGCCCGGACCTCACCAGGGAAGGAAGGCGTGCACGTCCTTGCCTCGCTCCCCGGTCACCACGCTGACCTGGTCGCACAGGGCGTGCAGCAGGTGCCAGCCGATCCCGCCGCCGCCCGTGCTCGGGCGGAACGGCCGCGGTGAGGGGGGTGTGGTGCTGGTGTCGTGCAGGGTGACGTGCACCCCGTCGTAGGCCCGGCGCATTCGCAGCTCGAAGGGGCCGGGCGCGTACTGCACCGCGTTCGCCGCCAGCTCCGTGACCACCAGCAGGATGTCGTCCCAGTGTTCGGGTGAAGCGGGCGGCGCGATGCGCGCCAGGTCCCGCAGGAAGCCCTCCGCGGCGAGTCGCGCACCCGTCACGTCGCGCGGCTCGCCCGGAAAGCCGGTCGTACGGCTTGGAATTCCTTGGGCAGCCAGTCTGTCGTCCCATCCCGGCTCGGTCGTCATGTCGCCATTCCCGCGTGCGTTTCCGCAGGCTCGTCACCACGTCTGCTTGCGTTTGCCACGTGGCGAGTTCCCCCGGCCGCCGCGCCCATGCGGACCCGTCGCGGTGGTCTCAGCGAAACACGTTGTCCGCGTCGTCCCAGGCCGCGGGATCCTCGGCGGCCGGCCGGGGCAGGGGCACCCGGGCCGCGTACATCGCGTCGATGTCCGGCGCGTAGTGCCGCACGATCGCGTCCCGGCGCAGCTTCATCGACGGCGTCAGCAGCCCGCTCGCCACGTCGAACGGCTCCGGCAGCACCCGGAACACCCGGATCGACTCCGACCGGGACACCGTGCTGTTGGCCCCGGCCACGGCCCGCGCGACCTCCTCCCGCAGCGCGTTCTCCTCCCGGGCCTCCCGCAGCGGCGCGTCGCCCGGCAGCGTCAGTCCCGCCCGCCAGTGGACCAGGAACTCCGGGTCCAGCGTGATCAGGGCGCCCACACAGGGCCGGTTGTCGCCGACCACGACCGCCTGGTGGATCAGCGGGTGCATCCGCAGCCGCTCCTCCAGCGCGGCGGGGGCGAGGCTCTTGCCGCTGCTGGTGATGATGACGTCCTTCTTGCGCCCGGTGATCGTCAGATAGCCCTCGGCATCCAGCTGCCCCAGGTCACCGGTGGCCAGCCAGCCGTCGCGCAACGCCGTCCGGGTCGCCGTCCCGTCACCGAGGTAGCCGCGGAACACCGACGGCCCGCGCACCAGGATCTCCCCGTCGGCGGCCACCCGGATCTCCGTGCCCGGCAGGGCCTGCCCCACGGTGCCGGACTTCTCCCGGCCGTGCGGCTGCATGGTGATGCCGCCGCTGGTCTCGGTCAGCCCGTACCCGTCGTGCACCGGGATGCCGATGCCCTCGAAGAAGCGGGACAGCTCGCGGCTGAGCGGCGAACCGCCCGAGGTGGCCCGCCCCACCCGGCCGCCGAGGGCCGCCCGCAGCCGGCGGTAGACCGCCCGCTCGTACACCGCGTGCTGGAGCCGCAGCTCCATCCCGGGCCCCGACCCCCGGCCGAGCCGTTGCCGCTCGGCAGCCGCCGCGTACGCCCGCGCCGTCTCCGCGGCCCGCTCGAACAACGCCCCGCGGCCCGTCTGCTGCGCCGTCCGCAGAAACGTCTTGTACAGCTTCTCGAACAGCGACGGCACCCCGTAGAAGTACGTCGGCCGGAACGACCGCAGTGCCCGCGCCAGAGCCTGTTCGCCGACCTCCGGCTCATGTCCCAGCAGCAGCCCGCCGCGCACGCACAGGCCCTGGATCATCAGGCCGTACACGTGGGAGAACGGCAGGAAGGCGAGGACCCGGCCCTGCTCGCCGGGCGGTGCCACCGTGTGGCCCCAGCCTGCCAGCAGGGTGTCGCACGGGCTCGCCAGGCCCCGATGGCTGAGCGCGCAGCCCAGCGGACGGCCCGAGGTGCCCGAGGTGTAGGCGATGACGGCGGTGGTGTCCGGCAGCACGATCCGGCGCAGCGAGTCGACCGTCTCCGGCGGGATCGCCTCGCCCCGCGCGGCCAGCTGGGCCAGACCGCCCGCGTCCAGCTGCCACACGTGCCGCAGCGCGGGCAGTCCCGCGCACACCGAGCCGACCGTCATCGCGCCCAGCTCGTCCTCGACGACCACGGCCACGCACCCGGCGTCCCGCAGGATGTACGCGACCTGCTCGCGCGACGCGGTCGGATACACCGGCACCACCTCGGCGCCCACCGCCCACAGCGCGTGGGCGAGCACCGTCCACTCGTAGCGGGTGCGCGCCATGACCGCCACCCGCCGGCCCGGCGAGATCCCCGAGGCGATCAGCCCCCGCGCGAGGTCCACCACCTCGTCGCGCAGCTCCGCGGCGGTCACCTCACGCCAGTGGTCGGAGCCGGGATCGGGGCGGTACGCGGCGAGCGGCCGGCCCGGGTCGCGTTCGGCCCAGACGAAGAGGCTGTCGGCGAGCCCCCCGGTGAGGGCGGGCGGAACGGTCGGGGGAGCGAGAGCGACGTCGCGCATGCGCTGCTCCTGTGGTGTACGGGCCGTGACATTGCCGACGAGAACCGTTATCGACGCTGGTCGAATGTAGCGGTCGGCGGGCCCGCATGGTGCCCGGACGACGGAAATCGGGTCCGGTTCGATGATCTCGGCCGGATCGGGGGACTCGGAGCTCATGAGTCACATCAACCCCGATCCGGAACCCGAGCGGACGTCAGGCCTCGAACCAGGTGGCGGTGTGCCCCCCGGGGAGACCCCGCCGGCGGAGAGCAGCATGCCGGAGGCCGGGCCCCGCGAGACCCACAACCCGCCCAAGGGCTGGGCCAAGGGTCCGCTGACCCTGATCATCGTGCTTGCGGTGCTGGTGGCGGCCTTCTTCCTGGCCTACGCCCTGACCCTCATTCTGTAGCGCCCTGGGTACGGCGCACGCAGGCGGCGACGACCTCGCGCAGACTGCCGGTCCGCGCGAGCAGGTCCCGCTGCACGCGGGCGCCGTTGCCGTCCCGCAGCAGCCGGGCGCAGTGCTCCCGCGCCCGGTCCAGGTCCCCGCTGTCCGCGAGCGCGTCCGCGACATGCTCCAGCAGGGCTTCCACCACCGTCGCGGCGGGCGCGGGACGCATCCCGGCGGGCAGCAGCAGGTCGCCGGTGAGGCCGGAGCGGGCGGCCCGCCATCCCGCGAGGCGCAGCACGCTGACGCCGAGATCGGCCGGTGCCCGCCCCGCCCGCCAGTCCCGGGCGGCCGTCTCGACCAGGCCCCGGGCCAGGGTCGCGATCAGCGTGGCGGTGTCCGCGTCCAGGCAGACGTCGGAGACCCGTATCTCCACGGTCGGGTACTGCCGGGAGAGCCGGGCGTCGAAGTAGACCATCTTCTCGTCGAGGAGGGTGCCGGTCGCCATCATGTCGGCGACCCGCTGGTCGTACGCCTCGGCGGAGCCGAACAGCTCGGTCGGGCCGGCCGACGGCCAGCGCTGCCAGACCCGGCTGCGGTAGCTGCTGTAGCTGGTGTCCTTGCCCTGCCAGAAGGGGGAATTGGCGCTCAGCGCGGACAGCACGGCGAGCCAGGGCCGCAGCCGGTCGACGACCGCCACGCCCTCCTCGTCGGAGTCCACCGCCACATGGACATGGCAGCCCATGACGAGCTGCTCCCGGGTGGCGATCCCGTACTCCCGCTCCATCCACTGATAGCGGCTGTTCGTGCCGACCGCCGGGCTGACCGGCAGCGGGGAGGTGGCGAGCGCCGCGACCGCGCAGCCGATGTCCTCCGCGTGCCGGGCCGCCTCCTTGCGGCACCGGACGATCTCCGCGCCCAGGGCCGCCATGTCCGACTGCGGATGGGTGGCGAACTCCAGCATCTGCTCGTGGAGTTCCTTCTCGAACACGTCCTGCTCGGCGTCCTCGTGCTCCGCCCGGGCCAGCACGGCCGCGGAGCGGGCCCGTGGCTCGCCGGTCTCCGGATCCACCAGCAGGAGCTCTTCCTCCACACCGACCGTGCGCACCGTGTGCCGCCTTTCCGAGGACTTGCGAAGCCGAGAGGACGGTCCTCTCGTAGGCCCCGCCTGCCCCGGCGGCGGCGGTTCACACCGGCACGGGCGTCAGCCACACCGTGGCCAGCGGCGGGAGGGTGAGCCGGATGTGGTCGTCCTCGGGCTTGACCGGATGCGGGTTGGTGACGTCGCTGCCGCCGTAGCGGGCCGCGTCGGTGTTCAGCACCTCCTGCCAGGCGACGACGTCGTCCGGGGCCCACAGGCGGTAGTCGTGGCGGACGACGGGGGAGAAGTTGCTCACCGCCAGCAGGGGGCTGCCGTCGGCGGCGTAGCGCAGGAACGCGAAGACGTTGTCGTCGGCCGAGTCGCACGCCACCCACCGGAAGCCCGACGGATCGGTGTCGCGCTGCCAGAGGGCGGGGCTGTGCCGGTAGCGGGTGTTGAGGTCGCGCACCAGGGCCTGGACGCCGCGGTGGTCGCCCGCGGCACAGTAGCCGTCGTCCAGCAGCCACCACTCGGGGCCGTGCGCCTCGGACCACTCGCCGCCCTGGGCGAACTCCTGCCCCATGAAGAGCAGTTGCTTGCCCGGATGGGCCCACATGAAGCCCAGGTAGGCGCGGTGGTTGGCGCGCCGCTGCCACCAGTCGCCGGGCATCTTGGTGACCAGCGCCTGCTTGCCGTGCACCACCTCGTCGTGGGAGATGGGGAGGACGTAGTTCTCGCTGTAGGCGTAGACCATCGAGAAGGTCATGTCGTGGTGGTGGTACCTGCGGTGCACCGGCTCCTTGGACATGTACTGGAGCGAGTCGTGCATCCAGCCCATGTTCCACTTCAGCCCGAAGCCGAGGCCGCCGCTGTCGGTCGGCTGGGTCACCCCGCCCCAGGCGGTGGACTCCTCGGCGATGGTCACCACACCGGGCGTCCGGCGGTACACGGTCGCGTTCATCTCCTGGAGGAACGTCATCGCCGCCAGGTCCTCCCGGCCGCCGTACGCGTTCGGCGACCACGCGCCGTCCTCGCGGGAGTAGTCGAGGTAGAGCATCGAGGCGACCGCGTCGACCCGCAGCCCGTCGATGTGGAACTCCTCGCACCAGTAGACGGCGTTGGCGACCAGGAAGTTGCGCACCTCGGTGCGGCCGAAGTCGAACTCGTACGTGCCCCAGTCCGGGTGCTCCGCCCGCTGCGCGTTCCCGGGCTCGTACAGCGGGTCCCCGTCGAACCGGGCCAGCGCCCAGTCGTCCTTCGGGAAGTGCGCCGGCACCCAGTCCATGATCACGCCGATGCCCGCCCGGTGGCAGGAGTCGACGAAGTACCGGAAGTCGTCCGGTCCGCCCAGCCGCGGCGTCGGGGCGTAGTACGAGGTCACCTGGTAGCCCCACGACCCGCTGAACGGGTGCGCGGCCACCGGCATCAGCTCCACGTGGGTGAAGCCCATGTCATGCACGTACGCGGGCAGCTCCTCGGCCAGCTGCCGGTACGTGAGGCCCGGCCGCCAGGACGGCAGGTGCACCTCGTACACCGAGAACGGCGCCTCGTGCACCGGGGTGTCCGCGCGGTGCGCCAGCCACTCCTGGTCGCCCCACTCGTAGTGCGACCTCGTGACCACCGACGCCGTGTCCGGGGGCAGCTCCGTCTCCCGGGCCATCGGGTCCGCCTTCAGGAACCGGCCGCCGTACTGGGAGGTGATCTCGAACTTGTACCGGGTGCCCTCGCCGATCCCGGGCAGGAACAGCTCCCACACCCCCGACGCGCCCAGCGAACGCATCGGGAACGCGGTCCCGTCCCAGTGGCAGAAGTCCCCGGCGACCCGCACCCCGCGCGCGTTCGGCGCCCACACCGTGAACCGGGTCCCGGCCACGCCCTCGTGGATCATCGGCTCCGCGCCGAGCGCCCTCCACAGCTGCTCGTGCCGGCCCTCGCGGATCAGGTGCAGATCCAGCTCGCCGAGCGCCGGCAGGAACCGGTACGGGTCGTGGGTCTCCCGCTCGCCGTCCCCGTACGAGATCATCAGCGTGTACGCCGGGATCTCCGCGCCGGGCAGCACGGCCGAGAACAGGCCGCCGCCCTCCGAGACCAGCGGGTGCCGCACCCCGTCGACCAGTGCGGTCACCGACTCCGCGAACGGGCGCAGCGCCCGCAGGGCGACGCCGCCCGGCACGGGATGCGCGCCGAGCAGGGCATGCGGGTCGTGGTGGGAGCCGTTCAGCAGCCGGTCCCGGTCACCCGGGTCCAGCGGCGGGGCCGCCCCGCCCGGCCGGTGGACGGCCGGGGTCGGGGCGGACGGCTCGGGCAGTGAGGTGTCGCGCAGCGCCACGGTGTCAGTCTCCTCTCACGGCGAGTCGTTCGATCGCCGCCATCGGTACAGGGAGCCAGTCCGGACGGTGTCTGGCCTCGTAGATCACTTCGTAGACGGCCCGGTCGGTCTCGTAGGCGCGCAGCAGGCCGTGCTTCTTGCGCGGGTCCCATCCGGCCCGTGCCGCGTAGCCCCCGCAGAACGCCTCCCGGCAGCGGCGCGCCCACTCGGGGCGCCAGGGCCGGCGCTGCCGGGCCGCGTAGTCGAAGGAGCGCAGCATGCCGGCGATGTCCCGGACCGGGGACTGGGCGCTGCGCCGCTCGGCGAGCGGACGGGACGGTTCACCCTCGAAGTCGATGACGAACCACTCGCGGCCCGCGCGCAGCACCTGACCCAGGTGCAGGTCGCCGTGGATCCGCTGGGCCGGCGGCCCCGGATCGCAGGTGGTGAGCGCGCTGAACGCGCCCCGCAGCCCCGGCACGAACGGCCGCAGCGCGGGAACGCTGTGCGCGGCGGCGTCGAGCCGTTCGGCCATGGCCGCCGCCGTCCGCCCGTTCTCGCCGGGGGCACCGGTCGGGAAGGCCGCGGCCAGGGCCAGATGGACGTCCGCGGTGGCCCGGCCCAGCTCACGGGCGTGGACGGTGAAGTCCGTGCCGGTGGCGAGCGCGTGCAGGGCCAGCTCCCAGCCGTCGGACGCGTTGCGCAGGAACGGCTGGAGCACGCCGAGCGTCGCGGGCCGCGGCCGGGTGGTGCGGAACCACGCCACCGGCGCCGGCACCCGCTCACAGCCCTGCCCGGCCAGCGCGACCGGCACCTCCAGGTCCGGGTTGACGCCCGGCTGGATGCGCCGGAACACCTTCAGGATGAACTCGTCGCCGTACACCAGTGAGGAGTTCGACTGCTCGGCGTCCAGCACCCGCGGCACCAGCCCGGCCGGCACCGGCTGGGCCGGGTCGGTCTCGAAGCGCAGTGGGCCCGCCGAGCCCGGCTGCCGCAGCCGCTCCAGGAGCAGTTGCGCCGAACGGGGGTCGAGGAGGGCGTCGTAGACCGTCAGACCGGCCAGCGGGCCGTCCTGCGCCCGGCCGATCAGGGCCCGGCCCAGGCGCGGCGACGGGTGTTCCTGGATGCCCAGGAACAACTGGTAGATGTCCCCAGGCGGGGGTGTGCCACCGGGCGCGGGCACGCCCGCGTGGCCGCCGTGACCGCCCGCGTGACCGGCGTGCACGAGCAGATGCAGACAGCCCGGGAACAGCTCGGTCAGGGACAGCAGCCGCAGATCGGTGACGGGACGGTCCTTCCCGGCGAACCACCGCTGCCTGGGCAGCCACGCCCGCAACAGACCGTCGAGCGAGGCCATGGGCCGGGTCAGCCCGGCCCTGCCGCTGCCACTCGGTCGGAGGTATGCGGTCTTCGTCATGGTGACGCCTCCTTTCGTCGGCGCACGCTCACGGTCGTCGGCCTCACAGCCGACGGCCGATGCGAGATGCGACTCGGACGAGCCGGAACCAGTAGAAGCCGTGTCCCGCCAGGGTCAGCAGGTACGGCAGTTCCCCGATGGCGGGGAAGCGGACCCCGCCGATCAGCTCGACCGGGTGGCACTCGGCGAACTCGCGCAGGTCCAGCTCGGTCGGCTGCGGGAAGCGGGAGAAGTTGTGCACGCACAGCACCAGGTCGTCGCCGTGCTCCCGCAGGAACGCCAGGACCGCCGGGTTGGAGGACTGGAGTTCGGGGAACGAGCCGAGTCCGAAGGCGGGGTTCTGCTTGCGGATCTCGATCATCCGCCGGGTCCAGTGCAGCAGCGACGACGGGGAGGCCATGGACGCCTCGACGTTGGTCACCTGGTAGCCGTAGACCGGGTCCATGATCGTGGGCAGGTAGAGGCGGCCGGGGTCGCAGGTGGAGAAGCCCGCGTTGCGGTCGGGCGTCCACTGCATGGGGGTGCGGACGGCGTCCCGGTCGCCGAGCCAGATGTTGTCGCCCATGCCGATCTCGTCGCCGTAGTACAGGATCGGCGAGCCCGGCAGCGACAGCAGCAGGGCGGAGAACAGCTCGATCGTGTGCCGGTCGTTGTCGAGGAGGGGCGCGAGCCGCCGTCGGATGCCGATGTTGGCGCGCATGCGCGGGTCCTTGGCGTACTCCGCGTACATGTAGTCGCGCTCTTCGTCGGTGACCATCTCCAGGGTCAGCTCGTCGTGGTTGCGCAGGAAGATGCCCCACTGGCAGTTGGAGGGGATGGCCGGGGTCTTGGCCAGGATCTCCGAGACGGGGTAGCGGGATTCGCGGCGGACGGCCATGAAGATGCGGGGCATGACCGGGAAGTGGAAGGCCATGTGGCACTCGTCGCCGCCGCCGGCGTAGTCGCCGAAGTAGTCGACCACGTCCTCCGGCCACTGGTTCGCCTCCGCGAGGAGGACCGTGTCCGGGTACAGCGCGTCGATCTCCCGGCGGACCCGCTTCAGGAACTCGTGGGTTGCGGGCAGGTTCTCGCAGTTCGTGCCGTCCTCGGCGTAGAGATAGGGCACGGCGTCCAGGCGGTACCCGTCGATGCCGAGGTCCAGCCAGAAGCGCAGGGCCGCCAGGATCTCCTCCTGCACGGCCGGGTTCTCGTAGTTGAGGTCCGGCTGGTGCGAGAAGAAGCGATGGAAGAAGTACTGCCCGCGCACCGGGTCGAAGGTCCAGTTGGAGACCTCCGTGTCGACGAAGATGATCCGCGCGTCCTGGTACTGCTTGTCGTCGTCGGCCCACATGTAGTAGTCGCCGTAGGGGCCGTCGGGGTCCTTGCGGGACTCCTGGAACCACGGGTGCTGGTCGCTGGTGTGGTTCATGACGAAGTCGATGATGACCCGCATGCCCCGCTGGTGGGCGGCGTCGACGAACTCCACGAAGTCGGCGAGGTCGCCGAACTCCGGCAGCACCGCCGTGTAGTCGGAGACGTCGTACCCGCCGTCCCTGAGCGGCGACTTGAAGAACGGCGGCAGCCACAGGCAGTCGACGCCGAGCCATTGCAGGTAGTCCAGTTTGGCGGTCAGGCCCTTGAGGTCGCCGACGCCGTCGCCGTTGCTGTCCTGGAAGGAGCGGACGAGGACCTCGTAGAAGACGGCACGCTTGAACCACTCCGGGTCGCGGTCCTGGGCGGGTGTGTCCTCGAAGGTGTCCGGGACGGGCTCGTTGACAGTCATGACGCTGCTGACCCTCCGATCTGCGGCGCGGCGGGGGACCGCTGGACGTGGAGCACATGGGCCGGCGCGCGGCCCGGCTCCAGACGCACGTAGTTCGTGCTGCCCCAGTGATAGGTCTCACCCGTCAGTTCGTCGTGCACCGACACGGCCTCGTGCGGGTCCATGCCGAGTCGCGGCAGGTCCAGCGTGACCGTGGCCTCCTGGGTGTGGTGAGGGTCGAGGTTGGCGACCACGAGGACCGTGTCGGCGCCGGACCGCTTGCTGTATGCGATGACCGCGTCGTTGTCGGTCCGGTGGAAGTGCAGATCGCGCAGCTGCCGCAGGGCCGGACTCCGCCGGCGGATGTCGTTGAGCCGGGTGATGAGGGGGGTGATGGTGCGCCCCTCGCGTTCGGCGGCCTCCCAGTCGCGGGGGCGCAGCTGGTACTTCTCCGAGTCCAGGTACTCCTCGCTGCCCTCGCGCAGCGGGGTGTTCTCGCACAGCTCGTAGCCGGAGTAGACGCCCCAGGCGGGGGAGAGGGTGGCGGCGAGGACCGCGCGGACCTCGAAGGCCGGACGGCCGCCGTGCTGGAGGTAGGCGTGCAGGATGTCGGGGGTGTTGACGAAGAAATTGGGCCGCATGTAGCTCGC
>NZ_MUND01000545.1 GCF_002154375.1 Streptomyces glaucescens
GTGTCCGCCGGGGCCTGGACGGGGACCTCGGCGGACACCGCCGACGCCGTCGACACGACCCCCGGCGGACTGCCCCGGCGCCGCAGCAGACGCGGCGAGCCGGCCCGGCACCAGCCGGCCGGACGCCCCGAGCCCACCGAGGACACCGCCGTCCTCGCCGTCCCGCCGGACGCCTCCTTCGCCGGCCTGGCCGCCTTCGCCACCGCCGGACGCCCGCCCGGCGAGGACGACGGCCCGGCCGCCGACCGCGCACCCACCGCCGGACGCGAGTCCGCAGAGCACCGCACTGAAGAGAGCGACTAGTCCACATGACGCAACAGGGAACCGACGTGAGCTGGGCGCTCCGCGATCTGGTGGAGAGCATCCCGGAGATCCGCTTCGCCCTCGTGGCCTCCAGCGACGGCAAGGCCATCACCTCCTACGGCGCCGAAGACCCCGACGACGTCGACCGTTTCGCGGCCGTGGTGGCCGGCCTGCAGGCCCTCGCCCAGCCGGTCGCCGAGCAGTTCCCCAAGTACGCGGGGAACCTGCGCCTGGCGATGATCGAGGTCGACGGCGGGCACCTCTTCGTCGTCCGCGCGGGCGTCGAGACGTATCTCGGCGTGCTCGCCCGCGAGGGCCTCGACCAGGGCCTGCTCGGCCACCAGATGAGGGACCTGGCCCGCAGGATGGGTGAACTCCTCGGCACCACTCCGCGCCTGGAGGAGCACTCTGGATGAGTGCTCCCCGCCGGCCGACCGATCCGTCCGGTCTCGAGCGTTACTACGTCCTCACCAAGGGACGTAGCGGACCGGGCGGTTCGGCGTCGAGCCTCGACGTGGCGACCCTCATCGTCTCCCGCGCCGCCCCGGCGCCGGGCACGCAGCACGAGTACGCGGAGATCCTGCGGCGCTGCCGCGATCCGCTGTCGGTGGCCGAGCTCGGCGCCCATCTGGGGCTGCCCTTCAACATTCTCGCGGTGCTCCTCGCGGACCTGCTCCAGGCAGGCCACGTCGAAGCCCGTGATCCCATCCCGGCGCACGACGCCGGTCGCGGGCCCGACCTCGCGCTCCTGGAGGAGGTACTCAGTGGACTTGAAAGGCTTTGACCGGCCCGGCGCCCCGGCGTCCGGGGACACCCGCTCGGTGAAGGTGATGATCGCCGGCGGGTTCGGCACCGGGAAGACCACCCTGGTCCGGTCGGTCAGCGACATCAAGCCGCTCACCACCGAGGAGACCCTGACCCAGGCCAGCGCCGGCGACGACCACCTGATCGGCGTCGCCGAGAAGACGGAGACCACCGTCAGCCTGGACTTCGGCAAGATCAGCCTCAACGACAGCCTGATGCTGTACCTGTTCGGCACCCCGGGCCAGGAGCGGTTCTGGTTCCTGTGGAACGGCCTGTTCAAGGGTGCGCTCGGCGCGGTCGTCCTGGTGGACACCCGCCGGCTCGCCTCCAGCTTCCGGGCGATCGAGGAGATGGAGCGGCAGAACGTGCCCTTCGTCGTCGCCCTGAACGTCTTCCCCGACTCCCGGCAGTTCCCCGTGGAGGAGATCAGGGACGCCCTCGACATCCCGCCGCACATCCCGATCGTGGCCTGCGACGCCCGCGACCGGGCCTCCAGCCGGGACGTGCTGGTCGCCCTCATACGCCACCTGAAGGACAGCTCCGCCGCCGCCCTGGAGTCCCGATGAACGACCAGACGTTAAGCGATCCCGGAACCCCGCGCGGCTGCCCCTTCGGACACGGCGGGGGCGACCTCACCCGGCTGTACGGGCCGGAGGCCGCGACCGACCCGGCCGGGATCTACGAACGGCTGCGCAAGGAGCACGGCCCCGTCGCGCCGGTCCTCCTGGAGGGCGACATCCCCGCCTGGCTGGTGCTCGGCTACCGCGACAACCGCCGGGTGCTGGACACCCCGTGGCAGTTCAGCCGGGACGCCCGGATCTGGCGGGACTGGCGGGAGGGCCGGGTCGCGGAGACCTCGCCGCTGGTGCCGATGCTGGCCTGGCGGCCCGACTGCGTCTCCCAGGACGGCGAACCGCACCGCAGGCTGCGCGGCGCCGTCACGGACGGCCTCCAGGCCGCCGCCGCGCGCGGCATCCGGCGGCACGTCACCCACTTCGCCAACAAGCAGATCGACGCGTTCGCCGGAACCGGGCGGGCCGACCTGGTGGCGGACTACGCCGAGTACCTGCCGATGCTCGTGCTGACCCGGATCCTCGGGCTGGCCGAGGGGGAGGGGCGGCGGCTGGTGGAGTCGTGCGCCCAGGTGCTCAAGGGCGGCGAGGAGGCGGTGGCGCACAACGAGCGGATCATGGAGATCCTCGGCGAACTCGCCGAGCGCAAGCGGTCCGAGCCCGGCTCCGACTTCACCACCGCCCTCCTGGAGCACCCGGCCGCGCTCGACGAGGACGAGGTGATCAGCCATCTGCGGCTGGTGCTGATCGCCGCGCACACCACGACCAGCAATCTCCTGGCCCGGGTGCTGCAGCTGGTGCTCACCGACGTCGACCGGCTCGCCGGCCTGATCAGCGGTCAGCTGAACATCTCCGCGGTGGTGGAGGAAGTCATGTGGAACACGCCGCCGCTCGCGGTCATGCCGGGGCGGTTCGCGGCGGCCGACCTGGAGCTGGGCGGCCACCACATCGCCGAGGGCGATCTGCTGGTGCTGGGCCTCGCGGCCGGAAACCTGGACCCGGAGATCCGGCCGGACGCCGGGGTCTCCGTACAGGGCAACCAGTCGCACCTGGCGTACAGCTCCGGTCCGCACGAGTGCCCCGGGCAGAACATCGGCCAGGCCATCATCGAGACCGGGGTCGATGTGCTGCTGCACCGGCTGCCGGGGCTGCGGCTGGCGGTTCCCGCGGAGGAGCTGACCGCCACGGCCTCCACCTGGGAGTCCCGGCTGGACAGCCTGCCGGTCGAGTTCGCCGTGTAGCGGGCGGAACCGTTCCGGGCCGTCCGCCCGGTATGGCCATACGAGGGGTGTGCCCGGCCGGGCACACCCCTCGGCCCGGTCAGACGGTCAGCAGGTCGTCCACCGAGCCGCGCCCGGCCAGCTCGGCCGTGGCCACCGGGCCCTCCTTGGCCGCGGCGTACCGGCCGGTGGTCAGTGCCCACTCATAGTTGCCGTTGATCCAGTGCTGGACGGCCTCGACACCCATCCGCACCCGCGCGCGCTCCTCCGTGTCGAGCCCCAGCTCGTCGCACATCCGCGGGACGCGGGCCTCCAGCTCCAGGTACTCCGCCAGGCACTCGCTGGTCAGGCGGTACGCCTCGGCGGCGGCCGTCTCCCACGAGCAGCCGCGCTCCCGGTGCAGGACGGCTATCAGGTTGTGGCCGTCGCCGCGGCGCCGCTCGCGCTCGAAGGAGTGGATGTCGTTCATGAACCCGATGGTGTCGGCGGCCAGGTCCCGCATTCTCTCCATCAGCGGATGAGCCATCACCTGCGGGGGCACCTCGAAGCGGCGGCTGCGCTCACCGGCGTCGATGCTGTGATGGATGCCGACCGTACGGCGCCGGAAACCGGCGTACGCCGGCAGGCCCAGGGTTCCCGCGCGCCCCTGCGCGGCCAGGTCGACCTCCTCGCAGTGGGCGACCAGGAACCGGCCCCAGGACGCGGCGAAGCGCGACTGCCATGTCAAGGACATGCCATCCGAGAGCTGTTCCCAGACCTGGGCCCACGCCACGGTGATCGGGCAGACCACCCGCGGCCGGCTGCCCGCCGGGCGCAGCGGGGTCACGATCAGCTCCCGCGCCACTTCGGCCACCCGGTCCGCCCGGTCCGGCCGGCCGGCGTCGAACTGGTCGTCGAACAGGAAGGCCAGGGAGAACCAGTTCATCAGCATGACCAGGTCCTCCGCCGAGGCGCAGGGATAGGTGCGGGCCGCGGCCTGCGCGAGGTCCCACGACTGGTACTCCTCGAACCCGGCCTGGCTGCGCACCAGCCCCATCTCCCACACCCAGCGCAGATGGCGCTCGCGGGCGTACTCCAGATGCGGGCTGACCGGGGTGTCGAAGGGGAGGTCGAACCGGACGTCCTGAGGCATGCGCTTCCTTTCGGGACACGAACCGCAGAGTCCCCCCACCCCTGCGAACGAGCGGTCATGCGACCGCCCGCACACTCGAACAGACCCTCCCGGATCGAAAGTTGAACCGAGAAGCGGTACGAGGCTGCCCTGAGCCTAAATGATCTACACCGGGCCCGTTGGTGATCTCCGTTACTGCTCGGGCCCGTTGAGCGCGCTACCCTCCGCCGACTGAATCCGCCCCGCCGGGATATCCGCACAAGAAGGCGCGGGGCGGCCCGCTCCGCACCCGGAACCCCTGCGGAGGACACATGCCACTGGTCAAGGCGGGCGTCGTGGTGCTCGACTGTGCCGAACCCGAGCGGCTCGCCGCGTTCTACAAGGAACTGCTGGAGGCGGAGGAGACCGAGGCCACCGCCAACCGCGTCGAGATCCGAAGCCCCGACGGCACCCGGCTCGCGTTCCGCCGCGACATGAACGCGACCCCGCCGAGCTGGCCGCGCCCCGAGAACTCCCTCCAGGCGCACCTGGAGTTCGTCGTCGACGACCTCGACGCGGCGGAACGCCGGGTCGTCACCCTCGGCGGCCGGCCCACCGAAGCGTCGGACCCCACGGGCCCCTCGGAGTACCGCGGCTGCACCGACCCGGCGGGACACTCGTTCACCCTGCGCCGCACCACCCCGTCGGCTCCCAAGCAAGGCTGAACCCGGGCCCGGGGGCCCGGGTTCACGCGTGCGCGACGAACCGTCAGTCCCGGCCGCCCGGGGACGCCGCCGGCCACACGCCCGTCTTGCGGGCGATGGCCTTCGCCCCGGCGCGGTCGACCGCGCTGCGCACCGTCGCGAAGATGGCGCCCTGGACCGCGGCGGCGAGCAGGATCTCGCCCCAGCCGCGGTCCGGGTCCAGCGCGTCGGGCGCGTCCTCCTCGTTCCGGATCGCCATCCACACCTTGCGGAAGGCGAGGCCCGCCAGGGCGCCGCCCGACCAGCCCAGCAGCCAGCCGACGGGCTGGTAGGCGCCGGGCAGTTTCCGCTTCT
The DNA here is from genome assembly GCF_002154375.1 of Streptomyces glaucescens. Taxonomy (GTDB): domain Bacteria; phylum Actinomycetota; class Actinomycetes; order Streptomycetales; family Streptomycetaceae; genus Streptomyces; species Streptomyces glaucescens. Next base: position 5,048 of record NZ_MUND01000545.1, read on the forward strand.
TGCTCTTGGCCACGTTGGGTCTCCTCGCTCTCGTGTTCAGGGCCGGCCGGCGGCCGGCACCTCCTCGCCGGGCCGCACCGGCCCCGGCGGTGCGCCGTCCCCGAACGGACGGCCGCCCAGCTCCTCGCGGTGATGGGCCGTCAGCCAGCCGGACAGGTCCGGCCCGAGCGGCACGATCCCGGTCGGGTTGATACCGGTGTGTACCCGGTAGTAGTGCCGCTTGATGTGGTCGAAGTCGACCGTGTCCCCGAAACCGGGTGTCTGGAACAGATCCCGGGCGTACGCCCACAGCACCGGGAACTCGGTCAGCTTCCGGCGGTTGCACTTGAAGTGGCCGTGGTAGACGGCGTCGAACCGCACCAGCGTGGTGAACAGCCGGATGTCCGCCTCGGTGATCGAGTCGCCGACCAGGTACCGCCGCCGGGCCAGCCGCTCGTTCAGCGCCTCCAGCCGGCGGAAGACATCCGAGCAGGCGGCCTCGTACTCCTCCTGCTCGGTGGCGAAGCCCGCCCGGTACACCCCGTTGTTGACGTCCTCATAGACCTCCGCCATCACCTCGTCGATCTCGTCCCGCAGCCGCTCCGGATACAGATCCGGCGCCCCCTCACGGTGCAGGGACGCCCACTCGGTGACGAAGTCGAGGGTGATCCGCTGATAGTCGTTGGTGACCAGCTTCCCGGTCGGGACGTCGACGATCGCCGGGACGCTGACCCCGCCCGGGTAGTCCGTCTCCCGCCGGTCGTAGGCCTCGCCCAGATAGCGGATGCCGAGCACCGGGTCGCGGCCGTCCGGGTCCAGGGTGAACCGCCAGCTGCGGTCGTCCTGGACAGGGTCCGCGATCGCCAGCGACAGCGAGGCGTCCAGACCCAGCAGCCGCCGGGAGATCACCGCCCGGCTCGCCCACGGACAGGCACGGCTGACCACCAGCCGGTAACGGCCCGCCGCCACCGGCCAGCCGTCCCGGCCGTCCGTGGTGATCCGGTCCGAGAAATGGCTTTTCGACCGCTGGAACGACCTGCGGCCATAGGCGCTGTTCCCGTCGCCCGCGGTGCTCATCGCTGGCTCCTTTCCGCCCGTGGACCTGCCGACGAGTTCCCGGGTTCCCCCGATCACGCCCTCCGCACGGTGTGATCCGCGCCGCCCGGGGCATCCGGCGGGCGTGAGCGGGACATCCTCGAACGCAGACGGGAAGCAGCGGACGGCACCGGACCGCGACGACGGCGCGCCGGAGGAGGAGGGGCACCGGGCCACGAACCGGACGGCGCGGCCGGCCGGGGGCGAGGCCGCGCACCGGGACGCACACGCCGCGGACCGCAGAACCCGCATCACCGTACTGGTGGCGCTCGCGGCCAATCTGGTGATCGCGGTCGCCAAGACCGTCGGCGGCCTGCTCGCGGGCTCCCCGGCCCTGCTCTCCGAGGCCGCGCACTCCGTCGCCGACAGCCTCAACGAGGTCTTCCTCCTCGCCGCGCTGCGCCGCAGCCGCCGGCCCGCCGACCGGCGCCACCCCTTCGGCTACGGCAAGGAACGGTTCTTCTGGTCGCTGCTCGCGGCCGTCGGCATCTTCGTCATGGGCGGCTGCTTCTCCTTCTTCCAGGGCGTCGAGGCGCTCGCCCGCGACACCGAGGAGAGCTTCGGCGGCTACGTCGCCGGCCTGATCGTGCTCGGTGTCGCCCTGCTCGCCGAGGGGGCCTCCCTGCTGCGGGCCCTGCACCAGCTGCGTCGGCACGGCGTCGCCGACGGGCTGCGTGACCCGGCGCTGCGCACGGTCGTCGCCGAGGACGGCACGGCGGTGCTCGGCGTCATCCTCGCCTTCACCGGAATGGCGCTGCACATGGCCACCGGGGACGTGGTGTGGGAGGCGTCCGCGTCGCTCGCCATCGGCACCCTGCTGGTCTACGTGGCCTACCGGCTGGGCCGGGAGGCCCGCGACCAGCTGATCGGGGAGGCCGCCGACCCGGAGGCCAGCGGGCGGATCCGCGCGCTGCTGCGGGCACAGCCGGAGATCGACAGCGTGGAGGCGCTGTTCACCATGAAGACGGGCATCGACTCGCTGCTGGTCGCCGCCCGGGTCGACCTGGTGCCCGGCCTGGACAGCGAGCGGGTGGAGGAGGTCGCCGTCCGCATCAAGCGGTCGATCGGCCACACCGTCCCCGAGGCCCGCCAGATCTTCCTGGACGTGACCGACCGGCGCGCGCAGGAGGCAGTCGAAAGCCCCGCCGCGACGGGGGAGCGCGGCGGGGCCTGACAGGCGGGTGCCCGGCCGGGACCGCTTCATGCCCCCGGGCGCGAGAAACTTCCGACGCCTCGCGGAGCCGCGGGACCGAGCCCCCTCAGTCCACCGGATCCAGCACGAACACCGGGATCTCGCGGTCGGTCTTCTTCTGGTAGTCGGCGTACGGCGGATACGCCGCGACCGCCCGCTCCCACCACGCGGCCTTCTCCGCGCCGGTGACCTCGCGGGCCCTCATGTCCCGCTTGACCGGGCCGTCCTGGAGTTCCACCAGCGGATCGGACTTGACGTTGTGGTACCAGACGGGGTGCTCCGGGGCGCCGCCCAGGGAGGCGACGACCGCGTAGCGGCCCTCGTGCTCGACGCGCATCAGCGGGGTCTTGCGCAGCTTGCCCGTCCGCGCGCCCCGGCTGGTCAGCAGCACGACGGGCAGGCCGGTGTCCCGCAACGTCGTGCCCCGGGTGCCACCGGAACTCTCGTACAGCTCCACCTGCTCGCGCACCCACCGGGTCGGGCTGGGTTCGTACTCGCCTTTCAGCGGCATGTCGTCCGTCCCCTCGTCGAGTCGGTTCGTACCGCTCTGCAACACAGGCACCGGCGCGTTTCATCCCGGCCGCGCGGCCG
>NZ_MUND01000546.1 GCF_002154375.1 Streptomyces glaucescens
GACCCCGGGGTCCGAGCAGGGCGGCGTGGCGTTGGCCTCGACGAACGAGAGTGCGGCGAGGTCCTTGGCCTTGCGCGGGTCGAGCTCGGACGGCATGACCCGGCATGGAGTTCACCAACTGAGGGCCGCACCGATCACTGTGACGCTGGAAGCACCCGACGCACAGGTCCTGGCCGTGCTCCTCAGCCGACGCGACGCCCTCCCCCGGCAGGCGCAGCAGGGGGACGATGACGGCTGGCCGAGCTGGCCGACGGAGACCTCGGCCGCCGCGCTCGCCGCCGCCCTACGCGCGCACGGCACGGGCGCGTACGCACGAGTCCGGACCACCGAGGTCAGCGCCAGCCTCACCCCGCAGACCGCCCAGGCGGTGGTCGCGGCCCTCACCGCCCGTTCCGGCATCGCATCCCGCGACGAGCGACCTGCCGCGGCGACCGGACGCGGGCTCGGTCCGGGCTTCAAGGGTGTCGCCTCACACTGACTGTCGTGCCGCTGCGTCGGGAACGACGAAGCCCGCACCGTCGACGAGCGCGGACCTCGTTCAATTGGTGTCGTTCAGTGTTTCCAGTGAAAGCGGGCGCCTTCGTGTTCGTCAGGCCCTCGGAACGCTCGCCCCGCGCGACGCAGATCCCGCCCGTCAGTGGGCAGGGTGATCCGTCCGGGACGGCAGGGTCGCCCAGGCCGCCCGGGCGTCCGGGCCGTCCAGGACACCCCGGTCGCCCGACCCTGGTGTGATGCGGCGCTCGTGCCTCACGGGCGAGCCGGCCGGTGTCCAGGATCGAGCCGAGGCGGGTACCGTCCGGAGTGAACACAGGGCACTGGTCGGCCTCACCCTCTCCGCGTGCTCCCGGGGGCGGAATGCCGGAGACTCCTGTGTAAGGGTCCGCGTACTTCGCGCGGGTCGTAGTGAGGGTGTTCGGCGTGCTTGAGGTCCCGCTCTGGCTGTGGGGGGTGTTCGCCGCGACGGTGGTGGTGTCGCTGGCGGTGGACCTGCTGTCCCACCGCACCGCGCACGTCATCGGCTTCAAGGAGGCCGCCGCCTGGAGCGGCCTGTGGGTGGGCCTCGCGCTGGTCTTCGGCGCGGTCGTTTTCCTCGTCCTGGGCACCACGGCGGGCACCGAGTACACGACGGCCTGGCTGCTGGAGAAGAGCCTGTCGGTCGACAACCTGTTCGTCTTCGCCGTGATCTTCGCGTACTTCAAGGTGCCCCGCGCCTACCAGCACCGTGTGCTGTTCTTCGGTGTCATCGGCGCACTTGTCTTCCGCGGGATCTTCCTCTCCCTCGGCGTGGCCGTGGTCAGCCGCTTCACCGCGGTGCTGTTCGCCTTCGCGGCGGTCCTTTTCTACAGCGCCTACAAGCTCCTCAAGGACGAGGAGGAGAGTTTCGACCCGGGCAAGAGCTTCGCCGTGCGGATGCTCCGCAAGGTCATCCCGGTGCGGGACGAGTACGCCGGGGCGAGGTTCTTCGTCAAGGAGGCCGGCAAGCGGGTGGCGACGCCGCTGCTCGCGGTGGTCGCCGCGATCGAGGCCGCCGACCTGATCTTCGCCGTCGACAGCGTCCCGGCCGTCCTCGCGGTCAGCGACGACGCCTTCATCGTCTACACCAGCAACGCGTTCGCCATCCTCGGGCTGCGGGCCCTCTACTTCATGCTCGCCGGCCTGCTGGACCGTTTCCACTACCTGAGCAAGGGCCTGGCGATCATTCTCGCCTTCATCGGGGTCAAGCTCATCCTCCAGGCGTCCCACAAGATGATCAGCCCCGGCATCCCGGAGATCCCCTCACCGGTCAGCCTCGCGGTCATCGTCGTCGTCCTGACAGTATCCGTGCTGCTCAGCATCAGAAGGCCGACCCCGCTAGGTGTTCTGGCACAGGCTGACGAGCAGGACGCCGCCGCGGCCACCGAGCAGTCCCAGACGCCCAGCGCCCTGCCCGCGATGGCCTCTGATCCCACCACCGGTTCACCGGGCCGGAGCGGTGAGGGGCACCCGCACGCGGGCCGGCGAGGAAGCGGGGCACTTCCCGCCGCGCCAACACCGGCATATCGTAAAGATATGGTCAAAATGAAGCGTAAGCCCGAAGCGTACGTGTGCCCGACCTGCAAGAAGTCCGTGCCGGCCGGGATCCACCGCCACAAGACCCTCGGCGTATTCGTTCCCGTCTGGGGCCCGGGGGCGTGCCAGAACCGCGACTGTCCCGACTTCCGGCTGGATCCGAGCCACCGCAAGCACTCTCCGGCTCGGTGACGAAACTGCGGTGATCTCGCCAGTGCCGACAATGTCGCTGGCTGCGGTGACCTGCCCGTGGTCGACGTGGACACGCACCATGAAGAGGGTGTCGCCGCAGATGCACCTCCTGCTGGCAGTGGCTGTACGCGCGCACGCCGGAGCTGAGCAGGCGGCGGGCTTCGTCCCGGTCGACGGCGCGCCAGCGGGGCCCGGTCATGTGGCAGCCGCCGGTGTGGACCTTGGCGGGCTCGCGGCCGCGCCGATGGTGAAGGCTGCGACCCAGTCGGGCGGCGTGGGCCGCAGCCTGCGGCCCCGCTCTTCCTCCGCCTGCCGCTGCTCGACCCGGCGATCCCCGCCCTGTCGTCCCCCCGGGCCCTGTCCGCCTCCGCCATGGTGCGCTGCTCACTCGACCGGCACAGCGTCGACGGCGGCGCCGTCCGTGCCGCCCTCCTCGAGGTGGTCATACGCCTCGGCGTGCGGCTGCGCCGCCGAGGCCAGGCCGCCCGCGCCCTCACGCTGAAGTTCGCTGGCGGCACCTCGTGGAGAGGATCCGCCGCCTGCCGGAGCCGTCCGCCCACGACGACCTGCGCCGGCTCGCCTGCCAGCTGATGGACGCCGCCGGCCTGCAGCGCGGCCCCACCGGCATAGCCCTGCGCGGCGAAGACCTCGTCGACGCCGCCCGGGCCGCGTTGCACGACCCGGCTGCCCCGAGCGCGGCTCAGTGGGATCCGGTTTGCCGGTCGGACTCCGCGGACCTGGGGGTATGGGAGCGCAGTGAGCCGGGGTGGGCCTTGGCGGTCGGGTCACGCCTGGTCTTGAGCAGGCTGGCCACGGTGACCACCGCGAGCACGGCGCCGATCACGCCGAGGCTGAGCGGGGTGGGGATCTCAGGGACCGCCTCGTGCACATCGACATGCGCCCAGTGCAGGATGAGCTTGACGCCGATGAACGCGAGGATCAGCGCCAGCCCGGCGGACAGGTACACCAGCCGGTCCAGCATCCCCTTGACGAGGAAGAACAGGGCGCGCAGGCCGAGCAGGGCGAAGGCGTTTGCGGTGAAGACGATGTAGGGCTCCCGGGTGACCCCGAACACCGCGGGGATGGAGTCCAGCGCGAAGAGCAGGTCGATGCTGCCGATGGCGAGCAGGACGATGAACAGCGGGGTGACCATCCGGCGCCCGTCCTCGCGGACGGAGAGCTTGCCGCCCACGTAGTCGTCGGTGACGGGCAGGAACCGGCGGGCGGCCTTCACCAGGACGTTGTCCTCGATGTCGGGGTCCTCGTCACGGTGCCGGAACAGCTGCACGGCGGTGTAGATCAGCAGCAGGCCGAACAGCAGGAACATGAAGGAGAACAGCGCCAGAAGGGCGGCACCGAGCGCGATGAAGATCGCACGCATGACCAGGGCGAGCACGATGCCGAAGGTGAGTACCTTGTGCTGGTGCTCCGCCGGTACGGCGAAGGTGGTCATGATGATGACGAACACGAACAGATTGTCGACCGACAGGCTCTTCTCAACGATGTAGCCGGCGAAGTACTCGGTCCCTGCCTCTCCGCCGTACCGCGCGGCGAACCAGATACCGAAAGCGACCGCGACGAGGATGTAGAACACCGACCAGGCGGTGGCCTCACCGAAACCGACCCGGTGCGGGCGCGCGGCGGCCAGGACCAGATCGACGGTGAGCAGGGCGAGAATAAGGCCGATGGTGACGGCCCAGGTCAGTGCGCTGATGTCCAGCACCGGTCCTCCACTTGGTTCATGCGGACGCGGGCGGGATCGCCCTTGTCGTGGCCGCCCTGAGCGCCGACCGCACCCGCCGTGCGCCTTGTCGGACCACCACGGCTTCTGTTCGTACCACGAGGCGTCCGCTGCGCACCGGGGCGCGCCTCGGGGCGCAGCTTATTTCGGGATGGAGCTGGTACCCCGAGCTCCTCGCGGTGCAGCTGGGGGTCGAGGACCCCTCGGTGGTGATAGCGGTACGCCGAGCGCCGGCAGAGCGCGTACGACCACGCCTGGGAGATTCGGGACGCCTACGCTACCGCCGGTTCGAGGACCCGCAGTGGAGCCGCAAGTTCCTCGCCTTCCTGCACGGCCGGGCGTGGACGCACGCCGAGGCCGGTGGCGCTGTCCAACCAGGCGGGTGGGGTGGCTGCGGCGCAACCGGGTGCTCCTGCCGGGGTGTCGGTGCTGGCCAAACAGGTCGCCATGGTGCGCGCGGTGGCGGAGAAGCGGCTGTATGCCACGGTGGCCCGGGCCGCCCGGCGGGCGGACGGCTCGCTGCCTGAGGACCTGGTGGCGCTGCTCGCGGTGCCGGAGGGGCGCCGGGTGTCGGAGCTGGAGCGGCTACGCCGGCCGCCGACGCGGACGACCGGCGCCAGCATGGCGAAGGCGCTGGAGCGGGTGGAAGAGATCTCGGCGCTCAGATTGGGCAGGGTGAAGGTGGGGCTGGTCCCGCCGAACCCCGGCTGGCGACGCTGGCCCGGGTCGGGCTGGGGTCGAAGGCGCCGATCCTGGAGCGCACCCCGGAGCCGCGCCGCACCGCGCTGCTGACCTCGGTGGTGCGGCACCTGGAGGCCGCTGCGATCGACGACGCTCTGGACGCGTTCGCGCTGCTGATGCAGGTGAAGCTGATCAGCGTGGCGAAGCGGGCCACCGACCGGGACTGGCTGGCCGTCCGCCCGCGCCTGGCGAAGGCGGACGGTGCAGGCGGCGCTGCGGCTGTGGAGCGGGCAGCTGGACTTGGTCGCCGGGACGGGCGCCGACCTGGACGCGGCCGCGATGTTCTGGGCCCTGGAGGAGGAGGCCGCCCCGCGTGCCGAGGTCGAGGCCGCGGTGAGGCTGTGGGACGAGCTGCTGCCGCCCGGGGACGACGAGGCGGAGGCGGAGGTGCGCCGCGCGCTGGCCAGCCGGTACAGCACCGGCCGTTCCTGTCGCTGCTCGGGGAGTCCCCGGCGCTCGGGGCCGCTTCGGCCGGCAGGCGGGTGCTGGAGGCGGTGAAGCGGCTGCCCGCGTTGGCCAGGCGCAAGGTGAAGGCCAAGCCGCTGCTGCCTCGCGAGGTGGACCAGAAGCTGGTGCCGCCGGCGTGGAAGAAGGCGGTGTTCTCCAACCCCGGCCTACCGGCCGGGCGGTGGATCGTGACGCCTACGTGGTGTGCGTGCTGGAACAGCTCTACCGCGCGCTCGGACGCCGCGACGTCTTCGCCTCCCCGTCCGTCCGCTGGGCCGACCCTCGGGCCCGGCTGCTGGACGGGCCACAGTGGGAGGCGGTGCAGGCCGACGTCCTGCCGGCCTGAGCCTGGATCAGCCCGCCGAGGAGCACCTGGCCGAGCGGGTCGGCGCGCTGGACGCGGCGTGGCGGCTGATGGCCGAGCGGCTGGAGGAGGCCGGGCAGGTCGCGAAGCTGTCCTTCGAGGTGCAGGGCTACGGCCGGTTGAAGCTGCACGTGGACCGGCTCGGCGCGCTCGGCGAGCCGAAGTCGCTGCGGTGGCTGCGCCGGACCACCGGGGCGATGCTGCCCGCGGACGACCTGCCGGACCTGCTGTTCGAGGGCGACTCCTGCACCGGGTTCCTAGAGCGACCGTACGGCGCGGCCAGGGCTTCACCCTGCGCGTCAGCGCCGTCCCCGCCGTGCACCGCCAGCTCCTCGCCCGCTGCCAGCCGCTCGACGGCGGCCAGGGCGTCCCGGCCGTCCTAGCCCAGCGCAAGGCCCGCCGCGAGTACGAGAACCGCGTCACCGCCCTCGGAGCCCCGGCCTGAGCGTGATCACCGGCTTACTGGCTCTCACCAGCCCCACGGCACCGGTCTGGGCACATTCCGTTGGGTCGTCGAGCGGACGATCTCCTGGCTGCACGGCTTCCGCCGCCTACGCATCCGCTGGGAACGACGCGACGACATCCACGAGGCCTTCCTCGGACTCGCCGTCTGCCTGATCACCCACCGACACGTTCAGAGGCTTTCTTAGGGCCAGTTAGGGTGAGCCGACAGAACAGCGACACCGGCGCACCGAATTCCCCGTCACCGCGATCCTGGCGCCAGTACGCTTTCAGCGTGGACGTCGAGGCACCGAACGCCTACCGCGGCACGCGCGCGCAGATGTGTTTCCCCACATCCCTGCTGACCACCATCTCCCCGGACGCCGAGTCCTGTGCCCAGCCCGTGGAGCCGACCGCAGCGGTGGTGGAGGCCGAGCCGGTCACCATGCCGAGCGGATTGACGGTCCGGCGGTCCTCCTGGGGCACCGACATCGCCTCGGCTGGTGGCCGGGACCCTAGCTGCCCGTCAGCGCCCGCAATCCGACCACTCCCAAGGAGCCTGACCAGTCCACCAGTACGCACGCCCACCAGTCCGGCTGCATGCTGGACACCAGTTGCTCGAGCGGTGGCCCAACGCGCCGCGCTCGTCCGGGGCGGTTCACTCCCGTTACCGGGCGGCGAACACGGCCGCGATCGACACCGTCGACCAGTACCGGCTGCGCACCCTGGTCGACCAGAACGCCGACTCCACCATCGCCGCGTTCCACACGGCCGGCCGCGCCGACCTGCTCGCCGACCATGCCTGGCCGCTTGCCCTCCGATCCCTCAACGCCCTCCCGGGCTGTCCGGACGGAAGCGGACACCGCTGCGCCGACGGCATGGCGAGGGTCTTCGACGGCGTGAACGCGGAAGCCGGAAACGAGAGCCTCACCCGCGCGATCAGCGACCTCGTCGCATTGCCCCGCCAGCAGCCCGGCGACGACATCACCTCCCGGCTCATCCCCCACCCCGCACGGCTCGACGACACCCAGATGCTGCACCAGCTCGTCACCCTCGACGGCGCCGGCATCGAACCGCTGACCAACCTGATCACCAACACGGTCCTCAAGCTGCTGACCGACCCGGAGTTCTCCGCGGAGCTGCACGCCGGTGGCGCCGCCGTCCGCGAAGCCCTGGACGCCGTGCTCCACCGCGACCCGCCACTGGCGAACTACTGCGTCTCCCACCCGCCGTAACCGGTCGGGATCGACGGCGTCTTCCTGCCCGCCCACCAGCCCGTCATCATCTCCATGGCCGCCTGCGACAACGGCCCCGCCCTCGGCACCGACCCGCACGCCTCCGGCAGCCGCGCCCACTGTCCTGGAGCACCGGACCGCACGCCCGCCCCGCCCACTCCGGCGCCCGCCTCATCGCTGAGGCCGCCCTTCACCCACGTCCTGGACACCCTGCCCGAGGTGCAACTGGCCCGCCGACCCGGCGACATGGCCTTCCGTCCCGGCCCCTCACCACCGTGCCCTGACCCACCTGCCGGTCCTCCTCCCAACCCCGCAGCAGCTCGAAGGAGTCTCCGCATGACCCCCCAGCAGTCCCCTGCCCCGATCGTCCTCGACCCCACCGGCGCCGACCGCAACCGCGAGCACCGTCAGCTGCACGCCGGCGGCTCCGCGATCCTCGTCGACGTCCTCGGTGTGCCCGCCTGGTCCGTCTCCGACCCAGCCCTCCTCAAGGAACTACTCACCAACGACGACGTCTCCAAGGACGGCCGCGCGCACTGGCCGGTCTTCGAGCAGGTCGTACAGACCTGGCCGCTCGCCCTCTGGGTGGCCGTGAAGAACATGTTCACCGCCTACGGCGCGGACCACCGGCGGCTGCGGCGCATGGTCGCGCCCGCCTTCAGTGCCCGCCGCATCAACGCGCTCGGAGAAGTCGTCGACGGAATCGTCACCAGCCTCCTCGACGATCTCGACGCCCTCCCCGCCGGCGAGACCATCGACCTGCGCCAGCATTTCGCCTACCCGCTGCCGATCACCGTCATCGGCCACCTCATGGGCGTTCCCGCCCGACAGCGGCCCGCCTTCCGCAGCGTCGTCGACGGCGTCTTCGACACCACCCTCACCGCCGAACAAGCCGCCGCCAACACCGTCTCGCTGTACGCGGCCCTCGACCAGCTGATCGCCGCCAAGCGTGCGGAGCCCGGCGACGACATGACCTCCCTCCTCGTCTCCAGCCGCGACGAGGACGGCAGCGTCCTGTCCGATGCCGAACTGCGCGACACCCTCCTGCTGATGATCAGCGCCGGCTACGAGACCACCGTCAACGTCATCGACCAGGCAGTCACACTGCTGCTGACCCACCCGGAGCAGCTCGCGCACATCCGCGCCGGCCGGGCCACATGGAACGATGCCGTCGAGGAGACCCTCCGCCTCGAGCCCGCCGTCGCGCACCTGCCGCTGCGCTACGCCGTTCGCGACCTCACGCTGCCCGACGGGCAGACCATCGCCCAGGGGGATGCGATCCTCGCCTCCTACGCCGCAGCCAACCGCCACCCCGGCTGGCACGGCGTCACGGCCGATGCCTTCGACGTCGAGCGGGTCACCAAGGAACACCTCGCCTTCGGACACGGCGTCCACTTCTGCCTCGGCGCCCCGCTCGCCCGCCTGGAGGTCGCCACCGCCCTCCGGGCACTGTTCGACCGGTTCCCGGACATCGAGCTCGCCGTGCCGGCCCACGAACTCCAGCCGCTGCCCTCCCTGATCAGCAACGGTCACCAGACCCTGCCCGTCCGCCCGCGCCCCGCCGCCTGACCAGAACCGCGGTGCCCCCGACGCTTGCGGCTGCAGGCCGCGCTGCACCTGCTGCTCGTGAACATCTCGTTGCCGGCCCGCACTCCGACGAGCGGCCATGCCGATACTGACGGGGCGATCGAGGAGCGGCGGGGGGCAGCGATGGAGTGGACGATCTGGGCAGGGTTCGCGGCCGGCCTGCTGATCTCGACGGTGACCGCTCCGGTCGGCGTGTCCGGGGCGGTCTTCCTCCTGCCGGTCCAACTCAGCGTCCTCGGCGTGCCGAGCCCCGCAGTCACACCGACGAACCTGCTGTTCAATGTGGTGGCTGGGCCAGGCGCACTCTGGCGTTACCGCCGCGACGGCGCTCTGCACGGCGGACTGGCCCGGCGTCTCGTCGCCTGGACGCTGCCCGGCGTCATCGCCGGCGCCGCCGTCCGCGTCTTCGCCCTCCCCGGCCCCGGCGTCTTCCGCCTTCTGGTCGCCGTCTTCCTGCTCCCGCTCGGCGCGTGGTTGTTCCTGCGCACCCTACGCCCCGCCCGGCGGCGGCCGGACACCGCCGAGCCGTCGGCGGGCCTGCTCGCCGCCCTCGCCCTGACGGTCGGGGTGATCGGCGGGATCTACGGCATCGGGGGCGGTTCCCTGCTGGGACCCATCCTTGCCGCGCGCGGCATGCACATGGCCCGCATCGCACCGGCCACCCTCGCCGCGACCTTCACCACGTCCCTCGCCGGAGCCGCCGCCTACGCCGTGCTGGCCCTGGCGAGCCCCGGGCCTGTCGCGCCCGACTGGTGGCTGGGCCTGGCCTGCGGCACAGGGGGCCTGATCGGCGGCTACCTCGGCGCCCGCCTCCAGCCGTACCTGCCCGAGACCGCGCTCCGGCTGCTGCTCGGCACCCTCGCCGCCGGCCTCGGCGCGCTGTATGCCGCCCAAGCCTCGTTCTGAACCGGTGTGGCAGGGCAGTGGCCGCGCGGGGCGTACATGTGCCCGTCATCCGGTGAGGCAGACCAGCGAAGCGTGTCCCTTCCTTCGCGCAGACATCCAGCACCGCCTCGCCCTGGCCGGACCTCCCGACGAGCCCGGCCCGTTCAGGACCACAAGCGACTGATCGGGTGGGCGGTCGATCCCTTGTCCGGCCCACCTGGCGTGAGGTGATCGCTCAGTGGATCGCGCGCTGTTTCACATACGGATCGCACAATGAGGTGGGTGCAACGCGATGCCGACCGTGACGCCGATCGCTAGGTCGTGTCCGCAAAGTCCCGTCGTCCGCCCGAAGGGCGGGCCCCGCGGCGTCTGGTGCGTGCTCTCGGCGCGCCGG
>NZ_MUND01000547.1 GCF_002154375.1 Streptomyces glaucescens
CGGCAGCGCGAACCCGGCGTCCTCCGCCAGATCCAGCGCGGCCAGCGCCTCGTGCCGGTGCGGACGCCGGTGGTGGCGCAGATCCAGCAGCGCGCCCGGATAGTCCTCGCTGTCGGCCGCCGTCCAGCCGACCCCCGCCAGCTTCAGCAGCAGCGCCGCCGGCAGCGGGCTCTGGTGGTACGAGACCAGGATCAGCGCCCGGTCGAAGCGGCGCTCCGCCAAGTCCCCGAGCAGCCGCCGCGTCTCCTCCCGCGACACCGCCGCCGGCTCCAGGCCCACCCACGGGGCGTCGTGCACCAGCACCTCGTCCACGCCCGGCAGCATGCGCGCCGCCTGCTCGCCCTGCGGCCCGCAGAGCAACGCCGTGTACGCCGACCCGGCGGCCACGGCCCGCACGGCCGGCCCCGCGAGCAGCACGTCACCGGCGCTGTCGAGACGGACCACGAGGGTCCGGGGAGCGGCGCTCATGAGGGGGCCGCCGTCCGTACGGCGGTGGGGGAGCGGTCCGGCCCCCGCTCCCGCCGCTGCGGGTCCGGGCCCGGCTCCGGCCACTGTGGCCCCGGCTCCGGCCGTTCCGGGTCCGGCACCGCCTGCTGCCGCCCCGGGGCCGGGCCCAGCACCAGCCGTACCGCCGCCAGCAGGTCCGGGGCCGTCTCGACGGCCGCTGCCGTCTCCTCCGGACGGGTCACCGGCGTCGGCACGAGCACCCCCCGGGCGCCCGCCGCGCGAGCCGCCGCCACATCGGCGCCGATGTCACCGATGACCACGCTGCGGGACGGGTCGGCACCGAGCCGGGCGCAGGCGGCAAGGACCAGGCCCGGGGCGGGCTTGCGGCAGGCACAGCCGTCGTCCGGACCGTGCGGGCACACCGCCCACACCGCGAACGGGCCGAGCAGCTCCTCCACGCGCCGCTGGACCGCCTCGACCCGCGCCCGGGTCAGCAGTCCGCGCGCCACCCCGGACTGGTTGCTCACCACCCCCACCGCGATCCCGCGCGCCCGCACCGCGTCCACCGCCGCGCGCGCCGTCCGCATCGGCCGCACCCGCGCCGGGTCGCCGTTGTACGGCACGTCGGCCACCAGCGTGCCGTCCCGGTCGAAGAGGACGGCGTCCGGGAGGCCGTCGCCGGGATCGCGGGCGGGGTCACGGGAGGACGCCGAGGGTCCCGTGAAGATCCAGGGCCGCATGGTCATGAGCCCACCCGTTCCGGTTCCGGCTCGCGCCGCGCCCACGGCGGTCCCCCGGCCTCCGACACGTCGAACGGCGGCGTCCTGCGGTGGGCGACCTGCCCGCGCAGCCAGTGCCAGACGGCGGCGGGCGGGATCGCGGCACTGGTCAGCGCCATGGTGACGACCTCGTCCCGGGTCCGCGGCCCCGGCCGGATCCGGGCCAGCGCGAACTCCGCCGTGCCCGCCAGCCACAGCGCCCCGCAGGCCAGGGCGCCCCGCGGCCGGCGCAGCGCCGCGCAGGACAGCGCGGCCACCGCGGCCCCGGTCACCGCCAGATGCGCGGGCAGCCGCCCGCGCGGCGCGTCCGCCCGCCGCCACCAGCCGCGGCCGTGCAGACGGGTCATCAGGACGTCGTCCGCGTTGCCCGCCTGGAGCCGTACCGAGACCCAGCGGCCGGCGGGCCGCACCGGATGGGCCGTGGTCCTCGACCCCTCGGTCACCGACCAGCCGGCGGCGGTCACCCGCAGCGCCAGGTCCGCGTCCTCCCGGAAGGCCCGCCGGAACCGCTCGTCGAAGCCGCCCGCCGCCTCCAGTGCCGTACGGCGGTACGCCATGTCGGCCGTGATCCAGCGGGCACTCGCCAGCCCGGCGGTGTTGCGCTCCCAGTCGGTGGGGCGCCGGCCCTCGGGCAGCGGCACCTCGATCCGCGCGGTCACCGCCGCGGTCCCGGCCGTCGTGGCGGCCAGGTCCCGGGCCAGATCGGCGGCCCAGCCGGCGCCGGGCACCACGTCGTCGTCCAGGAAGACGATCCACGGCACCGCGCCGGCCGCGCGCCACCCGGCGTTGCGGGCCGCGGCGGGGCCCCGGCCGCCGCCCGCGACGACCGTGGTGCGCGACCGCAGCGGCTGCGGCACCTCCGCCAGGAGCGACCCGCCGGTGTCCCGGCGACGGTCGTCGACGAGCACCAGCCGCTGTGGGGGCGGCCCGTCGGCGGCGGCCAGGGCCCGCAGGCACACGCCCAGACTGGGACGGCCGAGAGTGGGGATCACCACGGCGTACGCCGTCTCCGCGCCGTGGGCGTCCGGCTGCCGCGCTCCGTACCCGCTCATCAGAGCCTCCCGTCGCCGCCGGAGCGGAAGAAGTCACCGCGCCGGATCGCGTACGGGCCGATGGCGAGCAGGTCCACGGGCGAGGAGCCGAAGCACTCCAGCGCGTCGCGCGGGTCGTCGACCATGGGCCGGCCCGCCGTGTTCAGGCTGGTGTTGACCACCACGGGCAGCCCCGTCAGCCTCTCGAACTCGCCCAGCATCCGCGCCACCAGCGGCTCCCGCGCCGGGTCGACGGTCTGGATCCGGGCCGTGCCGTCCACGTGCACCACGGCGGGGATGCGGTCCCTCCAGGACTCGGCCACCTCGTGCACGAACAGCATGTAGGGGCTGGGCAGCGGCCCGTCGAAGATCTCGGCGGCCCGGTCGGCCAGGACCATCGGCGCGACCGGCCGGAACTGCTCGCGCCCCTTCACGTCGTTCAGGCGCTCCAGGTTGCCCGCGTGCCCCGGATGGGCCAGCAGCGAACGATGGCCGAGCGCCCGCGGACCGTACTCCGAACGCCCCTGGAACCAGGCGACGATCCCGTTGTCCGCGAGGGTGCGCGCCACCGTCCCGGCGATGTCCGGCGGACGCTCGAACGGCACGGCCGCCGTCTTCAGCCACGCCCCCAGCTCCGCGTCCGTCCAGTCCCGGCCCAGGTCCGCGCCGGTCATCGGCTCCGGAGAGTCCCCCGACCCGGCGGCCAGCAGCAGCGCGCCGCCCAGCGCGGTGCCCGCGTCACCGGCCGCGGGCTGCACCCACACCCGGGAGAACGGGCCCTCCCGGGCGATCCGCGAGTTGGCGACACAGTTCAGGGCGACCCCGCCGGCCAGTGTGAGCACGCTGTGACCGGTCCTGCCGTGCAGCCAGCGCACCAGGTCGAGCAGGGTCTCCTCCAGCACCGCCTGGGCGCTCGCCGCCACGTCCGCGTGCTCCTGCGTCCACGGCTCCTCGGCGCCGCGCGGCGGACAGAACTCGTGCCAGGGGACGCCGGTGGCGTGGAAGCCGCCGTCGCCGGTCGGGTACACGTGGCGGCGCAGCTCGGGCAGCATGCGCGGGCTGCCGTGGGAGGCCAGGGCCATCACCTTGAACTCGTCGGACGAGCGCAGGAAGCCGAGGTGCCCGGTCAGCTCCTCGTAGACCAGTCCGAGCGAGTGCGGCAGCTCCTGCGCGTGCAGCGGCTCCAGCTTGTCCCCGATCCGGCGCGCCGCCAGGTGCGAGGCACGCTCACCGCGGCCGTCCAGGACGAGCACCGAGGAGTCCTCGGCGCCGTCCGCGCAGTAGGCGCCGGACGCGGCGTGCGCCATGTGGTGCGGCACGAACCGCACGATCTGCGGGTCGAGCCCGGGCAGCGCGGTCCTCAGGAAGCCCGGCGCCTCCCGGGCGTACGTCTGCCGCAGATGGTCCCAGGGGTCGTCCAGGCCCATCTCGCCGGCCGGCCGGGCGAGGGCCGGGTCGTAGGAGTAGGCGACGGCGTCCAGGTCCTGCGGGCGCAGGCCGGCCCGGCGCAGACACCACGCGGCCGCCTTCTCCGGCAGCTCCCAGGCGGAGAACGGCACCGGCCGCTTGCCGTGCTTGCGGCGGGAGAACCGCTCCTCCTCGGCGGCGGCGACGGTACGGCCGTCGATCACCAGAGCGGCGGCGGGGTCGTGGAAGAGGGCGTTGATTCCGAGGATGCGCATGGAGGACCTGGCCTTTCGGCGAAGGGAGCGGTCGGCTTCCGCGGGGGTGGCGGGGACGACGGCGGAGTCAGTGGGCCGCGCCGGAGCGGAACCACGCGATCGTGCGGCGCAGCCCCTCCTCGGCGTCCACCTGCGGATCCCAGCCGAGCTTGTCGCGGGCCAGGGTGATGTCCGGGCAGCGCACGGCCGGATCGTCGGTCGGCCGCTCGATGAACCGGATCTCCGAGTCCGACCCGGCCAGCTCGATCACCAGCCGGGCCAGGTCCAGCATGGTGATCTCGCCGGGGTTGCCGATGTTCACCGGGCCGCGCAGCCCGTGCGCCGCCGCGGCGAGGATGCCGCGCACGGTGTCGTCGACGTAGCACAGCGACCGGGTCTGCCGGCCGTCGCCGGTGACGGTGAGCGGCTCCCCGGCGAGGGCCTGCCGGACGAACGTCGGCACCGCCCGGCCGTCGTGGCCGCGCATCCGCGGTCCGTACGTGTTGAACAGCCGCACGATGCAGGTGTCGGTGCCCTCGCTGTCCGCGTGCGCGGTGGTCAGCGCCTCGGCGAAACGCTTGGCCTCGTCGTAGACACTGCGCGGGCCGACCGGGTTCACATGGCCCCAGTACCGCTCGTCCTGCGGATTCTGCTGCGGGTCGCCGTACACCTCGGACGTCGACGCCAGCACGAACCGGGCGCCCGCGCCATGGGCCAGCTGCAAGGCGTGCCGGGTGCCCAGGCTGCCGGCCTCCATGGTGTGCAGCGGCAGCCGCAGGTAGTCGGCCGGGGAGGCGGGGGAGGCGAAGTGGAGCACCAGGTCCGGCGGCCGTTCCACGGGGACGCCCGCCGCGACGTCGGCCCGCACCAGGGTGAATCCCGGGCGGTCGAGCAGCGGCGCCACGTTCTCCGGCCGCCCGGTGCTGAAGTCGTCCACACAGGTGACCGCGGCGCCCGACTCCAGCAGGGCGGCGCACAGGTGCGAGCCGACGAAGCCGGCGCCGCCGGTGACGACGGCGTGCTGCCAGGTCCGGGAAGTGTGAGTGCTCATCCAGGCCTCCTAGGTTGGGCGGCGAACCGTGGCTCCGGCGCCGGAGGCGGCGAGCGTCCCGCGACGCACGGGCCCGCGGCCGCGCCCCGGAGCGTCCGGCGAACCACCGGTGCACCCGAACAGCCTCCGTCGTCGCGGCGGCCGGGGCTCGGTGATGTACGGCAACGGAGTGAGACACGGAACGTGACGGCGCCCGCTCGCAGCGACCCGGCACGGGGTGCGCCCCGGTCTCCGCACGGGGCGCACGCCGTGCCACGAACCACTGGGGGAGCGGTCCGGGCGGGAGGGCGCCTGAGATGGTGACCCGCGGGGTCCCGTGGAAGGATGGGCGCGGAGTCGACCGCCGGGCGGCCCGGGACGGGCCCCGGTCGCGGGGCCGGTGGTGACGGGCTCCGCCGCGACGCAGGTCGCGGTTGCCGTGCGTATGACCTCGACTGATCTCGACGGCGTGCCGGCCGTCCGCCGCCCTCTCGGACCCAGTGCTCGGAAGTGGTGTTTCTCCCGCCCTGTAACGGCAACTCGGGCCCGAACCCGCGGCAGCGACCCGCCACGGAACAGGAGTGCCGGATGACCACGACCGCACAGCCGCCCCGCTTCACCCAAGCGAGCCCGCGTATCGGCCTGCTCGGTTCCTACGGTGGCTTCAACCTGGGTGACGAGGCCATCCTCACCTGCTTGCTGAGCTGTCTGCGCACCCACCGCCCGCAGGCCCGGCTCGTCGCCCTCAGCCGCAACGCCGAGCACACCCGCGCGAACCACCCCACCCTCGACGAGGTGGTCGACTGGGAGGGCGTGCCGCAGCGGCAGCTGCTCGACGTGCTGTCCCGGCTGGACCTGCTGGTCCTCGGTGGCGGCGGCATCCTCTACGACGGCGAGGCCCGCCGCTATCTGCGCCTGGTCGCCGCGGCCCAGGCCCGCGGCGTGCGCACCTTCGCCTACGCCGTCGGCGCGGGCCCGCTGCGCGAGGCGGAGGACCGGGAGGCGGTGCGCACCGTGCTGTCCGGCATGGCGGAGGTCGTGGTCCGCGACGAGGAGTCGCACCTGGTCCTGGAGGAGGCGGGGCTGGACCGCGACGTCGTCGTCACCGCCGATCCCGCGCTGCTGCTGCCGCCGGAGCCGTTCACCGACCAGATGATGCGCCAGGAGGGCATTCCGGCCGACGCGCACCGGCTGGTCGGCATGTCGGTGCGGGAGCCGGGCCGGGCCGCCGAGAAGCTCGACGAGGGCGACTACCACGCGCTCCTCGCCGACGTGGCGGACTTCCTGGTGCGGCGGCTGGACGCCCATGTCGTCTTCGTGCCGATGGAACGCCAGGACGTGCACCACGCCCACGGCGTCCTCTCCCGGATGACCGCCCCGGACCGGGGCCGCATCCTGCACAGCGTCTACAGCCCCGGCCAGGTCCTCGGCTTCATGAGCCATCTCGACCTCGTGGTCGGCATGCGCCTGCACTTCCTGATCTTCGCCGCCCTCTCCGGGCTGCCCGTCCTGCCGCTGCCGTACTCCGGCAAGGTCTTCGACTTCGCCCGCCGCCTCGGCGCCCCGGCCCTGGTCGGTGTCGCCCGCGAGCAGGCGGGGCTGCTGCTCGCGGAGGTGGACCGGCTCTGGGACGAGTTCCCGCAGCGGCGCGGCGACTTCGAGGAGCGGGTGCGGCGGCTGCGCGGCCGGGCCGGGGAGACCTGTACCCGCCTGGGCGCGGTGCTCGACTCCCTCGACGTGGTGTCGCCGGCCGTCACGGATGCCGCCGAGCCGGGTCTGCACCTGCTCGGGCCGGGTACCGGAACCGTGACCTGACTCCGCGGCGGGGCCCACCGCCCCCGCCGTGCCGGACGCCGGGCCTGCCGCAGCGGATCCACTGCCGACGGGAAGAAGCGATGCCGATCCTGGAACCACCCGCACAGCCCCGGTCCCTCACCGTGCCGGCCCGCCCGGCCCGCGACGGCGGCCGCGCGGATGTCCTGGTCGTCGGCGGGGGACCGGCCGGCACGGCCGCCGCCTGCGCGGCGGCGGAGGCGGGCGCGGAGGTCGTCCTCGTGGAGCGCTACGGCTTCCTCGGCGGCAACGCCACCGCGGCCCTGGTCATGCCGCTGATGTCGTTCCACAACGAGCGCAAGCAGGCGGTGTTCACCGAACCCGGCGAGCTGGGCGACCAGTTGCTGCCCACCGACCACGGCGAGGGCGAGGCGGTGGTCGCCGGTTTCCTGTGGCAGCTGCTGGACCGGCTGAACACGCGCGGCGGCTGTGTCCGGCCGTCCCTGAAGACCGGCTACACCGTGCCGTTCGACCCGGAGATCTACAAGCTGGTCCTGCTGGACCTGCTGGACGACGCCGGGGTGCGCCTGCTGTTCCACTCCTTCGCCTCCACCGCGCTGCCCCTGGACGACGGCTGGCGGGTGGTGTTCGAGACCAAGTCGGGGCCGGTGGTGATCGACGCGGACGTCGTCGTGGACGGCACCGGCGACGGCGACGTGGCCACCGCCTGCGGGGCGCCGTACGAGATCGGCCGCCCGCAGGACGGGCTGGTCCAGCCGATGACGCTGATGTTCCGGGTCGTCGACTTCCTGCGCCCGCGGTTCGCCGAGTACGTCCGGGAGCACCCCGACCAGTGGAAGGGCGTGCACGGGCTGTGGGACCTGGTCGAGGAGGCCACGAAGGCGGGGGAACTGACGCTGCCGCGCGAGGACATCCTGTTCTTCGGCACGCCGCACGCGGGCGAGGTGAGTGTCAACAGCACCCGGGTCACCGGGGCGCTGGGCATCGACGTGTGGGACCTGACCCGCGCCGAGTACACCGCCCGCCGCCAGCTGGAGCAGATCGAGCGGTTCCTGCGCACCCGCGTGCCCGGCTTCGAGACGTCGTACGTCGCCCAGAGCGGCACCCAGATCGGGGTCCGCGAGACCCGCCGCGTCGTCGGCGACTACCACCTGACCGGCCACGACATCATGGAGGCCCGCTCCTTCCCCGATGTCGTCGCGCACGGCGCGTACCCGGTCGACATCCACAACCCGAAGGGCTCCGGGACCATTCTGATGCGGGTCCCGCAGGGCCGGTTCTACGACATCCCGCTGCGCTGCCTGCTGCCCCGCGGCACCGAGCGCCTCCTCGTCGCGGGCCGCTGCATCTCCGGCTCGCACGTGGCGCACTCCTCCTACCGGGTCATGCCCATCGCCATGGCGACCGGCCAGGCCGCGGGCGTCTGCGCCGCGCTCGCCGTGCGCTCCGGCCGCACCCCGCGCGAGGTGCCCGCCGAACTCGTCCAGGACGAACTGCTCCGCCAGGGTGCGCGGTTGAGGCTCGGCAGCGGCAGGGAGACCAAGGCGCCGCAACCGCGCTGAGCCGACCCGGCGCGGCCGAGCCGGCCCGGCGGTGGGTCACTCGTCGTTGTCCCGCCACCGCACGTCCACCGGCGCGGTGTCGCAACGGGTCGCCGCCGAGGCGTTGCCGAGGAAGTCGTTGCCCCGCACGCGTCCGCCGGTCAGCCGGCCGTCCCCGGTGATCCAGAGGGCGTGGGTCTGCGTCGCGGGCCGCCGATCGTCCCACACCCGGTTGCCGTCCACCTGGGCAGCGGTGACCGGCCCGGCGACGGTGATCCCGGCCCGGGTGCCGGGGCCGTCCGGGAGGTGGTACGCCGTGCCGGGCGCCGGCGTGCCGTCGGGCCAGGCGGTCGTGGCGCCCGGGCGCCACGGGGCCAGCCCCAGCTCCGTCGCGGTGTTGTGGGTGACCAGGGCGCTCTGCCCGGCCACCGTGACCCGCTTGCCCCGGTGGCCGTCGGGCGCCCAGTGCGCGCCCTCGTCCACCAGCGCCCGCGGTGAGCAGCGCACCCCCGCGCCGCCACCGGCCGCCCCGGGCGCGGCACGGCGGCCGTTGCCCTGGATCCGGTTGCCGATCAGGGCCGGAGCGCGCAGACCGGCGTCGACGCGCACGCCGTCGAGCGCGTTGCCGCGGATGTCGTTGGCCTCCAGCACGACGTCCGCGGCGGATTCCTGGTCACCGCCCGCCAGGTTGTGGTTCCAGAAGCCGTGGCGGCCGTTGCCGCTGACGCGGTTGCCCCGGAAGGCGTAGCGGCCGGGGGTGTTGCCGAAGCCGATGCCGTCGCGCACATTGCCGTCGATGACACAGCCGGTGACGATGCCGCCGCGCCCGCCGACGCGGGTGGTGCCCTGGGACGACACGTCGAACCCGGCCTCGTGGTTGCCGATCATCGTGGACGCGCAGACCACCAGCCCGTCGGCGCCCCAGTCGGAGATGCCGAACCGGTTGTCCTCGCAGTGACAGGCGGTGATGCGGATGCCGCGGGGCGGCGGCCAGTCCTCCTGCTGCAACTCCAGGAAGATGCCGTTGGTGCCGTTGCCGCGCGCGGTGCATGCGGTGACGGCCAGGCGTTCGACCGGGCCCCAGCCGCCGACGCCGATGCCGATGCCCGCGCCCCCCATCTTCTCGCCGGGGTCCTGCCGTCCGCACCGTTCGGCCAGCACTCCCTCCACGACGGTGTCCTGGAGGAAGTCGCAGCCGAAGCCGGTCGCGGCCGTGTCGTGGATGTACAGGTCGCTGAAGCGCCCTCGCAGCACGTACTGCAGCCCCAGCCCCTTGGCCAGCACGTCGTACTCCTCGGTCGACACCCCCGACCCGTCGATCTCGAAGTGGGCGAAGGTGATGTCGGCGATGTGCCGGTCCCGGCCGGCCCCGTGCTGCGCGGTCGTGAACCAGGCCAGCGGCACCGGGGTGCGCGGGGCGCCGGGATTGGCCAGCACGAAGCAGGTGGCGCCCCGTCCGGCCCCGATCAGCGACACCCCGCTGTGCCAGAGCGTGGGCCGGTCGCACATCAGATAGCGGCCGGCGGGGACGTGGATGACCCGGGGGCGGCCGTCGGCGGCGCAGGCGGCGCCCACCGCGTCCACCAGCCGCGCGAACGCGGGCTGGTCGTCGGTGCTTCCGTCACCGGTCAGCCCGTGCTCCCGGGCGTCGACCGGCAGCGGCACGGACACAGACATGGACATACGCGCTCCTGTTCTCCGCTGCCCCGGCAGGGCGGCCGGTCACCGGCTGCCGGCGACCGGCCGCGCCCGGTACCCGGGTCAGCCGTCGACGGCCTCCCGGGTCCCGGTCCAGGCGTACTGCAGCCAGTCCGCCACGGTCACGGCGCTCAGCCCCGCGCAGACGAGCCGGGCGGGGCGCGGCGCCCACGCGTAGTAGGCGGTGAGACCGGCGGCCACCCAGGCGGCCATGCAGAAGGGGCACGACATGAGGCTGCCGACCGCCTGCCGGGCCGTACCGCCCCGGGGCACGTCCGACACCTCGCTGCCCCCGCCCTCGCCGGCGCGGCGGGTGAACGGCGCCCGCAGGAAGCTGGTCACCTTGTCCCGGGTGAGCAGCCGTGCCGCCTTGAAGGTCGCCGTGCCCAGGAGCGCCACGTCCCACGGCGGCACCCGTTCCGGCACCTGCCGTCCCAGGCGCCGGAACACCAGCGCGTACGTCACCGCGCTCGCCGCGAACACGCCCGCGACACCGGCGTAGCCCGTCAGTGGTACCTCGCCCTGCTCGTCGTAGCGCTGATCGTCCACCGTGGCGGCACCTTTCCCTCGAGACCTCGTGGTCCCGCCCCGAGTGCCCGGGGGTGGTGCCCGCGACACGTCTCAGTAGACGGGATCCGCCTTCATCAGGCCCAGCGCGATCAGCGCGCGCGAGACCACGCCGACCGCCGTGGTCAGGACGGTCTGGGAGGTGGTGAAGGCGGGCGGCAGGCTCATCACCGTCCTGCGCGCGGTCCTGCGGTCGCTGTGCGGGCCGGACAGCCGGTACACGTGCGGTGTCTGCGAGCCGCACCACAGCCGGAGGGCCAGCCGCGGATCGAGGAGGAGGGCCGGGCGCCACGGGGAGCAGCCGATCACCTTCGCGAAATCGATCATGTAGTGGTTGTAGTGGACCAGGGTGCGCAGGCCGGGGTTGCCGTGGAAGACCTCGTTCTCGTAGGCGGCCTGCCGCTCGATGAGCCCCTGGAGCCGGACCCGGTCCGGCAGCCTCCTCTTGCCGCTGCACAGCAGGGCGAAGTAGCGGCTCTGCATCTCGGAGCAGGCAGGTACGCCGCCGGCGGCG
>NZ_MUND01000548.1 GCF_002154375.1 Streptomyces glaucescens
CGCGGGCCGGACGGTTCGCGCGAGGCCCTGCCCGGGGTGCCCGGCAGCCGCTCGGGAGCCGCCGGGGTGCCCGGCTGCCGCTCGGGGGCCGCGGGCCGGTCCGGGGCACCGCAGCCGGACGCCGCGGGCAGCGCCACGCACAGCCCCAGGAAACCCCGCCTGCTCCAGCCCATCGGTGCCCACCTCGGTCGGTCGTCGCCGGTCGTCGTCCCGTCGTGCGAGGCTCTCATGCCGTACGGCGGGCGGCGGCCAGCCGGTCCCTCAGCCGGCGCCGGGTGATGCGTACCCGGTCCCGCATCCGGGTCAGCCACGGACGGCGTTCGCGCTGCTCGCGGGTGCTGCGGTCCAGTTCCTCCAGCAGCCGGCGGGAGCGGTGCTCGATGTCCAGCTCGTCGATGATCCGGTTGCACTCGGCCAGCACCGCGCCGTGCAGCTGCCACTGCCGGGGATCGCGGCGCACCTCGTCCAGCAGCATCTGGGCGAGCTTGTCGCGGGTGGCCGCCGCCGTCTCCAGCTCGGCGGACAGCCGCTCCTCGGCCGACTCGGCGTTGGTGCTGACATGGGTGGTGACCAGCACCGCGAAGCTGACGATGGCGTCCGCGATCTCGGACAGCAGCTGCTCCACGACGGCACCGGTCTGCGGCTCGAACAGCGGTTCCGGTTCGCGTTCCTTCGCCAGGTCGGTGAGGGAGCGGGCGATCACCCGCAGCACGACCATGCAGATCTCCAGGGTGTCCAGACCGGTGCGCAGCACGATCCGGTGCAGCAGGCCCTCCCGCACCCGCGGATTGAGCCGCAGGCTGTCCTCGGCCTGCCGCAGCGCCGCGTCCACCTGCACGATGTCGTGGTCCAGGCGGCGTGCCTCGTGCAGCCGTTCGGCGGCCCGCTCCGCCGGGGTGCGGCCCGCCGCCTCCTCGCCGACCCGCAGCATCAGCTGCCGCATCCGGCGGGCCAGTCCCTCGATCGACTCGCCGGCCTCGCCCACCCACACGGGTGGTGGCAGCAGCAGATTGCAGCTCATGCCGACGGCCGCGCCGATCAGTGTCTCCAGCACGCGCGCCCAAGCGTAGTCCCCGACGGCGGTGACACCGAGGACCAGCATCGCGCTGATCGCCACCTCGGCCACGTACTCGTCGACCCGCACCAGGTGGCCCACCGCCAGCGACACCATGATCACCAGCGCGAGGCTCCACCAGGTCAGACCCACCAGCAGGCTGAACGCGATGGCGACCAGCACCCCGGCCACCACCGCGTTCACCCGGCGAATGCCGTTGGTGAGGGTGGCGTACAGGGTGACCTGGACGACCAGCAGGGCGGTCAGCGGCGCGGTGAGCGGGGCCGCCTCGGGGCTCAGGTGCAGGGCCACGACGTAGGCGACGGTCGCGGCGAACGTCGACCGCAGGGCCTGTACGACCACGGGTTCACGACGTCGCTTCACCCAGCGTGCGACAGGTTCCGGCCACTCACGTACATCTCGCATCCCTTGCGCTGTTCCCCGTCACCGTGGAGGTCGAACGTCTCTCGGGAAACCGTTCAGCTGTACAGCCTGTCCAGGAAGGCGAAGAGATTGCCCCTGGTGCGGGCGATCTGCTCCTCCAGCGTCAGGCTCTCCTCGAAGCGGACTCCGCTCTCCGGCACTTTCTTGCCACGCAGGTAGAGGGAGCAGGCGAGGTCGGTGCACATGTACAGGCCGACCGAGTTGCCCTCTCGCCCGGCCGCGCCGGCCTTGCGCCCGGTCATCAGCGACACGCCGCCGCGCGGATGGGCGGTCAGGCACAGGGCGCACATGCTGCGCTGGAGGAAGCCGCGCTGCGGGGGCGGGAAGCGCAGGCTCACGCCGATCAGGCGGCCGTCCCGCTCGGTGACCAGATAGCTGCGGTCGGGTGCCCCGCCGTCCCGCCAGCCCAGGAAGTCGAGGTCGTCCCAGGGGCGTTCGGCGAGGTCCCGGGGGAGGGGCAGACGCTTGGCCTCGCCCTTGGAGCAGTTGACGAAGGAACCGCGAATGTCGTTCTCGGTCAGCGGTCGCACGGGGTGTCTCCTGAAGTTCGCCCGAAACCTAGGGGGTCTAGGTTTCGCGGGATCCAGGGTAGTCAGCGGATGCGTGCGGGTGCCATCGATTAAAGCGGGCGGCCCGTCCGCGGCGGCGGTTCGGGCGTCAGGCCGGTGCCGGCGGCCACACCCCGGTCACCAGCACCCCGAGCGCATAGGCCCGGGCCACCAGCTCCGTACGGTTCGCCGCGCCCCAACGCGCCTTGAGGCGCCGCAGGTGATAGGTGACACCGTCCGCCGTGAGGCCGGTCTCCCGGGCGGCGCGGGCCGTCGTGGCACCGCCCGCGAGCAGCGCCAGGATGCGGGCCTCCACCGCGGTGACCCGCACGGCGCCGGGCTCGTCCGCCGTCTCCCGTTCACCCATGACCCGCAGCATCACCAGCAGCATCGGTGTGTCCCCCACGGCGTCGCTGACCGGATCGGCGGTCAGCTCCCCGTACCGCTCCGCCCCGCCGGGGGCCCGCCAGCGCACCGACACCTGGTACCGCGACCGGTGCCGCAGCCGCAGCGCCTCGGCGATCCGCTCGACCTGGGTCGCCTCCTGCGGCCGGAACAGCTCCAGCACGTCCCGGCCGCGCAGCCGCCCCGGAGTCGTACCGCACTCGCCGGCCATCGCCGGATTCGCCAGCAGCACCGCCCCGTACACATCGCACACCGCGACCGGGAGGGACACCCGGTCGAAGAGGGTCAGCGCGCGATTGCGCCACAGCACGGCGTCCCGCCGCTCCCGATCCACCCGCACCTCCCGCCGCAGCTTCGCCGCGTCTCACGATAAAGACGCAGGTCGACGGCGGTGACCGCGGGTCGGAATCAGGGAAGTCCGAGCGGTGGGGTCCCGCCGCGCAAGCGGGAACACGCACTTTCCACTGCAGAATCATGTAGTTCCGTGGCCCGGGCGCACCCCGGCGGACACGCAGGCTGGAGGGAGTAGTTCCGTACCGCGAAAGGCAGTTGTCGCGTCATGCCCCCCACCGCGCCGCACCCCCACAGGTCTCCTACACACATCC
>NZ_MUND01000549.1:0-426 GCF_002154375.1 Streptomyces glaucescens
CCGGGGACCAGGGCCGGATCAGATGGCGAGCGACAGGAGGACCGGCGCCGCGTTCCGGTTCAGGGTGTCCGCGGCCTGGCGGAGCCGGTGGGCGTGCTCCACCGGCAGGGACAGGGCGAGGCAGCCGACCGTGGCGCCCGCGGTGATCGGGACGGCCGCGCAGACCGTGCCGACCGCGTACTCCTGGAGGTCGAGGACCGGCACCGTCGGCGGCTGCGACTCCAGCCGGGAGAGCAGCAGCTTGTCACTGGTGATGGTGCGCGAGGTGAGCCGGGCCATCTTGTGCCGGGCCAGATGGTCGCGCCGGCCGTTGTGGTCGAGCTGGCCCAGCAGGCTCTTGCCGACCGCGGTGGCGTGCGCGGAGCAGCGGAAGTCCACCCACTCGTTGACCGCGGGGGTGGCCGGGCTGTCGGCGTACTGGGTGAC
>NZ_MUND01000549.1:458-753 GCF_002154375.1 Streptomyces glaucescens
TACCGGCTGATGTAGACGGCGGCGCCCACTGAGTCCCGCAGCCGGTCCAGGGTGTGCTGGAGGTGGTCGTGCAGGGCACGGTCGCGGCCGTGCGCGGAACCGAGGCGGGCGAGGGCCGCTCCGGTGACGTACGCCCCGTCGGTCACCTGCTCGACGTAGCCCTCGCGTCGCAGCATCCGCAGGAGGGTGGTCAGCCGCTCCGTGCCGAGGCCGGTGTGACGGGTGATCTCGGTGTCGGTGACACCGGTGGAGTGCCGTGCCACCGTCTCCAGGACGCGGAGGGCGTCCTGAGCCG